>CAZPHE010000039.1:0-18707 GCA_964586315.1 uncultured bacterium
TGGAAGATGCTGTTATTACTGCAAAAATTCTTGGTATTGTTTTGACTAAACGTGCAAATGGTAAAGCTGCAGATGTTGAATTAGCTGGATTCCCTTATCATTCTCTTGATAATTATTTGCCGAAACTAGTAAAGGCAGGGCACCGTGTTGCCATATGTGAACAAGTGGAAGACCCACAATTATCAAAAGGTATTGTTAAAAGAGAAGTTATAGAAGTTGTTACACCAGGTACACTTACTAGCGATAAAACTTTAAACGATAAATCCAATAGATATATTGGTGCATTAATTATTAGAAAGAATGTATCTGGTTTTGCATTTATAGATTCATCAACAGGAGAGTTTTATATTGGAGAATGTAAAACTATTCAATTAAATAATGTATTATTAAAATTTAGTCCACAAGAAATGATCATTTCAGATAAATTAGTCTATTCTAATTTAAATTGGTATCAAGAATTTCAACCATTTATTACACAGATTGATGATTGGATGTTTGATTTCGATCATTCATATAGAACTCTTAAAAAACATTTTAATATTACATCTTTGAAAGGATTTGGATGTAATGAAATGGTCCTAGGCATTTCTTCTGCAGGAGCTTTAATACAATACCTTAAATCTAATTTAGCTTCATCTCTAGATCATATTTGCAAATTGTCACCGGTAATTCAAGATGGGTTTATGGGCATTGATTCATTTACTATAAAAAACTTAGAGGTTTTTAATACACTATCATCTCAAGGTAGGCATGGAACGTTAATTGATTGTATTGATGTAACTCTTACAGCAGGTGGAGGTAGACTTTTAAGAAAAAACTTGATGAATCCATTAACAAATAAAAAGGAAATAATAAAAAGACTAAATAATGTAGAAGCATTTATTGAAAATCAAAAAATATTAAAATCAATTCAAGAATTACTTAATAAATCTTCAGATATCCAAAGATTATTGGGCAAGATCAATAAGAGTAAGGCTACACCTAGGGATATTGTTGCTCTTTCAACGTCACTTAGTTTTATTCCTAAATGGAAAAATTATCTTAATTCATCAGATAATCAATATCTTAATAAAATTGCAAAAAAATTTAGTGATACAAATTTTATTGTAGAAAAGATTAAAGCTACAATTAATAAAAATCCCCCACCTCAATTAAATCAAGGAGAAATAATTAGAAGTGGTGTCCAATCAGAACTGGATGATTTGCGTATGTTATTATCAAATAGTAAGGAATGGATAAAGAATTTTCAAAATATAATGCGAAAAGAATTAGATATTCCCAAGCTGAGGATTGGATTTAATAAAATATTTGGGTACTTCATTGAAATAAGTAAAGTAAATCAAAATAAGGTTCCAAAGTCATTCATTCGGAAGCAGACTCTTGTGAATTCAGAAAGGTATATTACTGAAGAACTAAAAGAGTATGAAGAAAAGGTGATAGGTGCTGAAGAAAAGATATTTACTATTGAGTCAGGTATTTTTAATGAAATCTGTGGATTCATTATTTCAAATATAAAACTGATTCAAAAAAACGCATCTGTAATTAATTATTTAGATCTTTATACTTCCTTTTCTGATTTGGCACTAAAGAATAATTATATAAAACCGATAATAACAAATCAAGCTGTCTTGGAAATAGAAAGTGCTAGACATCCAGTAGTAGAAAAGTTATTACCAGCCACTGAAAAATTTATTCCGAATGATTTATTTATGGATGTAAAATATAACCAAATCCATTTACTTACTGGACCGAATATGGCTGGAAAATCAACCTATTTGCGACAGATTGGTCTTATAGTTATTATGGGACAAATAGGGAGTTTTGTACCAGCATCAAAAGCAAAAATTGGAATTGTAGATCGTTTGTTCACAAGAGTAGGTGCAAGTGATAATCTGGCAGGCGGTGAGAGCACCTTTTTGGTTGAAATGAATGAAGCTGCCAATATTTTAAATAATGCAACTAATAACAGTTTGATATTATTAGATGAGGTTGGGCGAGGAACATCTACATATGATGGACTTTCATTAGCTTGGGCAATCACAGAATACATTCATAATATAGATAAAATTCAAGCACGTACGATTTTTGCTACGCACTATCATGAATTAACTAACTTAGAAAATTCTCTTCAGCGTTTAGAAAACCATCATGTTGAAGTAAAAGAATTTGGTGATTCTATAGTTTTTCTTAGATCTATTGCAAAAGGTCCAGGAGATAAGAGTTATGGCATTCATGTTGCTAAAATGGCAGGATTACCAGAATCAGTAATTATTAGAGCATCTGAAATTTTAAATCATTATATAAAAACGTCTATTAAACATGATATATCAACTTCGATTAATACAGAAGATCAATTGAAAATTTTCAAGAAAGAGGATTTAATATTTCGAAATAGATTAGATCAAATAGATGTTAATTCCATAACACCAGTAGAGGCACTCAAAATATTAGATGAACTCAAAAAAGAATTTGATTTATACAATCATTAAACTTTTTTTTATTTTTTCTATTTTATCTGGCGATGGGACTTGGGTAAAATATGGTTGGGAATTATTTAATTATGTAATTGATGCAAGATCAGTCGCTCTTGGTTCATCAAATATCGCATATAATACTCATTCAGTATCTTCCTCTTTGATCAATCCATATTATTCAAATAAACCAATCAAATATATATCTGTAACTCATCAATCACGTTATGCAGGTATTGCTAATAGTGATTTAATTGGTTTTCAATTGAAAAAAGAAAAAAAAATAATCAATATAAATGTACTCTATGAGGGCATTAGTAAAATACCAGATACTCGTTCAATGCTTTTAGATTGGGGATATGATGGTTTATTTGGTACAAATGATCTTGGTGAAGGTAATGGGATTTTAGATGAAGGTGAACGTTTAGATTATAATCAACTAATTTATTTTAATCAACATAGATTAGGTTTGTATTGTTCTTTTTCTTATAAATTAAACCAAATTCCTATTGGTTTGGGTTTTAAAGTATTATCCTATTCATTAAATAATCATTTTGCTCTTGGGTTTGGACTAGATTTAGGTTTGATTAAAAAGGTTAATTTTTCTACAGTAGCATTAGTAATAAGAAATCTTCCTGCATCAGGGTTAATATGGGATAATGGTACAATCGAAGGTACATTTCCATATCTTTCTATAGGATTTCATCAGCCTTTAAACTTTATTGAAAGTAAAAATTTAAAAATTAATACAATGGGGCGTTTAGATGTTAATGCCTTAAATGGAAATTCGGTAGATTCACAAATTCGTTTTCATAATTTCACGTGTGATATGTCTATGGGTGTTGAAGGTATTTATAAGGATAAATTTTTTATTCGCTTGGGATCTGATCCATTTAAGAATTTGACAGGTGGTCTAGGATTTAATTGGGATAATTTAATGATTGATTATACTTTTTTTTCTTCTAGTGGTAATGGTTATTTAGGTAATAACCATCTAATATCTCTCAATATTTCTTTAGAATGGATTTTTAAAAAAATTATTGGGATATAATAATTAACATAATTTGTATTCATTTCTAGCTTTCATGGTTGGAGAATATTAAAGTAAGTCTCTAATTTAATGATCCTTAAAAAAGGAAAAAAATAAATTAATGATTAAAAGTATGACAGGTTTTGGCCGTGGTTCAGTTGGTCGCGGAAAAAACAAAATTGATGTTGAAATACGTTCAGTTAATTCACGTTTCTTAGAATTGAAATTAAGAGGTATAAATCTTGAACCTTTAATTGAACATGAAATAAGAAAGCTAATTGATGCTACAGTTATCAGAGGAAGTCTCCAAATCCGTATCGATTTGAATTCAAATTATAACCATCAGAAAATAAGTTTTAATAATGAAAGATTTGAATTAATTCAGAGCGTATTAAAAAATATACATGTTAAATATGGTCAAAGAATGAGTTTAAGTGATATTATTACAACTCATGATTTATTAAAAACAGATGATCCAGCGTCAATTAACCAAAAAAATATTATTAAAGCATTATCAAATGCAATAAATCAGCTAATTGAAATGCGAGCGAAAGAAGGGAAACAAATTTACGATGATATTGTTAAAAGAATTAATAATCTAACAATTGCTATTGATAATACAGAAAAAATTGCAAAAACTTATAAAAATAAAAAGCAAGATAAACTACACTCCACTATTTCAGACTTATTAAATACAGAAAAAATTGATGAAAATAGATTGATTCAAGAAGTTGCATATCTTTCTGAGCGAACTGATGTAACAGAGGAGATAGTTCGTTGCAGGAGTCATTTTGAACAACTTAATTATTTTTTAAAACATAAAGATCCTGTGGGAAAAAGAATAAATTTTTTAATTCAGGAAATTGGTAGGGAGATTAATACAATTGGTTCAAAAAGTCTTCAAATAGAAATCACAAAAAATGTTGTTCAAATGAAAGATGAATTGGAAAAGATACGTGAACAAGTACAAAATATTCTTTAATGAAAAATTTGATTACAATTTCTGCGCCATCAGGGACTGGAAAAACTACTCTTTGTAAAGCTTTACAGAAAAAATTCCCAGAAATTGAATGGTCTATTTCATATACTACACGGGAAAAAAGAGTCATTGAGGCAGATGGACTCGATTACCATTTTGTTTCAAATAAAAAATTTGAAAAATTAATTAAAAATAATTCTTTTGCAGAGTGGGAGAATGTACATGGGAATTTTTATGGTACTCAAAAAAACACAATAGAAAAAGCAATAATAAACGAAAAGTTCCTTTTATTAGAAATGGATGTAAAAGGGGCCATGTCTATCAAAAGGTTGTATTCTCAAAATACCTTTTCTATTTTTATTGTACCTCCAAGTATTGAACATTTACGAAATAGATTGATAAATCGTGGTTCGGAATCATTTAAAAAAATAGAGCTTCGACTAAAAAGATTTAAACAAGAAATGGAATATAAAAATAAATTTGATCATATTATGATAAATGAGAAATTTAATTTGGCAAAATTTGAACTTATAAAATTAGTAAATAAACTAAAAAAAGGAGTACCTAATGGGACTTAAAACCATACCATTCCGAGATATAGAAGAGCAAGCGGAAAACATGTATGAAGCTGTGGTAGCCATGTCTGGACAGGCAAGGGCTGAATTACAAGAACGATTATTGGATAAGGCGATACAAGAGCATCAAGAAGATGAATTAGATGTATTTGATGAATTAGATGAACTCACTCCTGAGACATATGAAGAAAAAGAAAAAGTTACAACATTGGCTATAGAAAAATTTCTTTCTGGCGAAGTTAATTGGAGAAAAACTACTATAAAATAATGGATAATTTAGAATTAGATATATATAATTATTTAAAGCAATATAAGAAATTATTTGGTAATGAGTTATTTTATACAAAAGAAAAAAATCAAGACAGTCAAATAAAGGAAAAAATTGTTTTCAAAAAAAAACAAAATCTTAAGGAATATGAAGAATCTATTAATCTATGCTTAGAATGTAGTTTAGGGAAAACACGTACTAATTTTGTTTTTGGTATGGGTGACCCTGATGCAGACTTATTATTAATTGGTGAGGCACCCGGTGAGCAAGAGGATTTAAAAGGTCTACCATTTGTTGGTAAAGCAGGAAAATTATTAGATAAGATTTTAAGTGCAATACAAAAAACGCGTAAGCAGGGTGTCTATATTGCAAATATATTAAAATGTAGACCACCCAATAATAGAGATCCGTTACAATCAGAAATAGATAAATGTGAACCTTATCTTTTAGAACAAATTAAAAAAATTAATCCTCGACTTATTGTTGCTTTAGGCAGAATTGCTGCAAAAACATTATTAAAAACGGATATTCCCCTTAAAGAAATGAGAAATAAAACACACCAATATTATGGTACTCCTTTAAGAGTTACTTATCATCCTGCTGCTTTACTAAGGAATTCAAAATTTAAACAACCTACATGGGATGACTTCCAATGGGTAAGAGATTACTTAAATTGATGTAAAATAATGAATGAGAATAATAAACTAAACATATTACCTCATTCTAATGATGCTGAAGTGGCGGTTCTAGGATCAATGCTTTCTTCAAAAGAAGCTGTAAGTAAATCAATTCAATGGCTTAAGCCAGATTATTTTTATAAAGATGCTCATGGAATAATATTCTCTACTATGTCAGATTTGTTTGAAAAAGGTGAATCAATAGATACTTTAAGTGTCATAGAGCTATTAAAACAGAATAAAACACTCGAATCAGTGGGAGGTACTTATTTTATAACAGGTCTTGTTGATTCAGTACCAACTGCTGCACATGTTGAACAATATTCTAAAATAGTCATGGAAAAAGCCCTACTAAGGAACTTAATAAATCTATCACATAAAATAGCAAAAGAAGCCTATGATGATAGCCAAGAGGTTGGAGTTATTTTAGATAATGTTGAACAATCTATATTTAGTATTACCCAAAATCGTTTAAAAGGTGGTTTTAAGCAAATTAATCCGATCATTATTGAAGCTATGGAAAGATTAGAGAAAACAAGGATACAAGGTGATAATGTAATTGGGATCCCTTCTGGTTTAATTGATTTAGATGAAATAACATCAGGTTTCCAAGAAGGGAACTTAATTATTATAGCAGGTCGTCCAGGCATGGGTAAGACCTCTCTTGCTCTTTCAGTAGTTAGGAATGCAGCAGTTGATGCAAATGTTGGTGTTGGTATGTTTAGTCTTGAAATGTCAAATCCTGAACTTGCAATGAGGTTACTATGTGCTGAAGCAAGGGTTGATAGTCATTTTGTAAGGACAGGAAAACTTCCTCCTAAACTTTGGAAAAACCTTGGGATTTCTGCTGGAGAGCTTGAAAAGGCACCAATTTATTTAGATGATACACCAGCCCTCACAGTACTAGAATTACGTGCTAAGGCTAGGAGGCTAAAAGCAGAAAATCCTATTGGTCTAATCATAGTTGATTATTTACAAC
The DNA here is from genome assembly GCA_964586315.1 of uncultured bacterium. Classification (GTDB taxonomy): domain Bacteria; phylum Fidelibacterota; class Marinisomatia; order Marinisomatales; family UBA1611; genus CAZEER01. The sequence goes on from CAZPHE010000039.1 coordinate 6,980, forward strand.
TGATGCAAGGACCCAAAGGAATAGAAAGTCGTCAACAAGAAATATCTGTTATATCAAGGTCCCTCAAAGCACTAGCTAAAGAATTAAGCATCCCTATAATTGCATTATCCCAATTATCAAGAGCAGTAGAGCAACGTTCAGATCATAGGCCTCAATTATCTGATTTAAGAGAAAGTGGGGCTATAGAACAAGATGCAGACGTTGTGATTTTTTTATATCGTCCCTATGTATATAGTCATGAAGAAGAGGATGATGGTAAAGCAGAAATAATTGTTTCGAAGCAACGCAATGGTCCCACTGGAAAGATTGAAGCATCGTTTATAAATAAATATGCACGTTTTGAAAATCTATCGAAAGTCAATATCCCGTTTTAATGGAGAACCCAATTGCAAAACTTGTTCCCCAAATTTTTGGAGAATATCCTAAACAATTTGTAGAATTATTTAGAAAATTATCTATTAATCAGGATCAAGATCCTGAAGAAATCAAATCATTGTTATGGCGTGCTTATGAATATGGTAAGGCACATCATGATGGTCAAAAACGGTTATCTGGAGAACCATATTTTACACATTGTATAGAAGTAGCAAAAACTTTAGCATCTTGGAGAATGGATTCAACAACAATTATTGCAGGTCTTCTTCATGATACTTTGGAAGATACGAATGCAACACTTGATGAACTGACTAAAATGTTTGGAGATGATCTGGGCTCTCTTGTAAATGGACTTACAAAAGTAAAAGGTATACATTATTCATCTCGTAAAGAAAAACAAGTTGGTAATTTTATGAAAATGTTGCTTTCTGTAGCACAAGATTTGAGAGTAATAATTATAAAATTTGCAGATCGATTACATAATATGGAAACTATTAAACACATGCCTAAAATGAAAAGACATAGAATAGCAATTGAAACCCGTGATATTTATGTTCCTTTAGCACATCGTTTAGGTATGTCATCGGTAAAATCACAGCTTGAAGATCTTGATTTTAGTGTTTTAAATCCATCTGCATTTAAAGAGTTGAAGTCTAAAATTAAAGCAACAAAAAGACAGAGGAATAAATTTATAAATAAGATTATTAAACCTGTTAAAGATGAATTAAATAAGTATGAAATATTTCCTAATATTTATGGTAGGGCAAAATCGTATTCATCCATTTATGGAAAAATGGTAAACCGTGGTAAAGAATTCAATGAAATATATGATTTATATGCAATACGCATTATTGTTGATAAAGTTGAACAATGTTATTTAGCATTAGGATTAGTGCATAGTATCTATTTGCCAGTTCAAGATCGTTTTAAAGATTTTATTGCCACTCCGAAATCCAATGGATATCAATCTATTCATACTACAGTTTTTGGTCAATTAGGTCAAATGATTGAAATCCAGATTCGCACAAATAAAATGGAGGAGACAGCTGAGATAGGAGTTGCAGCACATTGGGTCTATAAAGGCGGTAGATCAACGGATATAGATAAAAATGTAAGGTGGCTTAGAGATTTACTTGAGATATTGCAAAATGAATCTACAGACCCAAAGGAGTTTATGAATCTTCTTAAAATTGATTTATATAATGAGGAAATATTTGTTTTTACTCCATTAGGTGATTTAATTCAATTACCAATTAGCTCTACACCAGTTGATTTTGCTTTTCAAGTGCATACCCAAATCGGGATGCAATGCATTGGAGCAAAAATTAATCATACAGTTGTACCCTTGAATACAAAATTGAAAAATGGTGATGTTGTAGAGATTATAACAAGTGAAAAACAGCAACCAAATTATGGATGGCAGAAATTTATTGTTACTACTAAAGCAAGAAATGAAGTTAATAGGTTTCTTAGAAAAGAACATGATAAAGAAAGTATAAGGCTAGGAGATGAATTGTTAACTAAAACCCTTAGAAGACTAAAATTAAAAACTGAAATTAAAGAATTCCAAAATAGTTATAGTAGATTTGGCTATAGAGATAAAGAGTCATTGCTAAAGGCAATTGGGACAGGGATGATTACTGTTAGAGATATGTTTTTAAAAATCAAATCAAAAGAAGATTTCTCCTTTAATATAGATGATCAAAAGAGAAAACGGTTTTTCAATATAACCAATCCAAAGAATAAAGGTATTATTTTGGATGGTATAGATAATATTTTGGTCCATCTTGGTAAATGTTGCAATCCAATTCCTGGAGATGATTTGATTGGTTTTATTACTAGAGGAAGAGGAGTGACAGTTCACCAAAGTTCATGTAAAAGTTTACCCCTATTGAATAATGAATCTGATCGTTTAGTACCTGTAGAATGGAAAATCAAGTCATCTGATTATTTTAATGTCCGGTTGAAAATCATTGGACAGGATTATAAAGGCTGGTTAAAAAATATGTCAGAATGTATTTCTAAAGAAAATGTTAATATTGCAAGCGTAGATATTAATGTTAAAGATACGATAGCAGAAGCACATTTTATTGTTCAGGTAAAAAATAATCGTCAATTGAAACGCTTAATTCAAAAAATTGCAAACCTTAAAAATATTGATTATGTAGAAAGAGTAGGCCGTCAATGGAAATAAAAACATATACTAAAAAAGATATTGCAACTATATTATCTAAACGTATTGGGAAAAGTGTTCGTTCATCACTTACTATTACAGATGAATTTTTTAATATTTTAAAAGATTTTCTAATTGAAGACACACCTTATATTAGAATTGAAATAAGAAATTTTGGTGTTTTTGAATCTAAACCAACAAAGGCAAAACCAAGAGCAAGAAATCCATTGACAAATGAAGAAATCTATGTTCCTGCACATAAGAAGACTAGGTTTAAACCAGGGAAAATAATAAAAGATCATCTACGCAAACCTATATAATCTATGGGGAGGATACTAGGAATCGACTATGGAGATAGTCGTATTGGTTTAGCTTTATCTGATCCGACAAAAACAATTGCATCTCCTTTTAAAACCATTATTAATACAGATATTAATCATTTAAAAATCAAATTTAAAAAGATTATTTCTGAACAAGAGATAGAATGTTTTGTTTTGGGTCTTCCTATTAGCCTTAATGGTCAGGATACAAGTCAAACTAAAAAAGTTAAATCATTTGGTGAAGATCTTAAAAATCTTAATATCCCTATTTTTTTTCAAGATGAAAGGCTGTCATCTGTAATTGCTCAAAAATCTTTAATTAAGCAAAATATAAAGACTGGTCATAATAAGCATAAAATAGATGAAAGAGCCGCAGCAATTATACTTCAACAATTTTTAGATAGTAATAAATAAAGATGAATTTTCTTTTTAAAAGACCTGCTTGGGAATTAGCAATTTATTCAGGTATAATGGTTGGTGTTGCTTATCTTCCATTACATTTGGGTTTTTTTGTATATATTGGTTTTATTCCATTATTCCATTCATGGTTAAATGAAAATTCAAAAACTAATTTACAGTCTGGTTATCTTTTTGGATTAATATATAATATTATTTCGAATTATTGGATTGGTGCTAATTCTGGAGCTGAATTTTCGGTAGTTATATTTTCATTAATTAGTGCTGTATTATACTTATCAATTTTTTGGGGAATTGCCGGTATAATAATTGGTAAATTGAGAGAAAAAAATAATTGTTATATTATTTTACCATTCTTAATTGTGTCTTTAGAATGGCTTCGGAGTTTTGGACCTTTAGGTTTTCCTTGGGGTAACCTTGCTTTAACTCAAACAGAATATTTGCCAATATTACAATTTATTGACTATACAGGTACTTATTTAATAACGTTTTTAGTTATTTTAATTAATGTAACACTTTATAATATTATTTGCATTGGTTACTTAACAGTAATACATCGGACTATTTTTCTAAGTATCTTATTTATTTTTGTAATTGGAGGTTGGTTGAAAATTATCAATTATTCATCTTTAGCTGATAAAATAGATATTGCAATTATACAACCTAATATAGATCCAAATAAGAAATGGGATTATTCTAGTAGAGAATCAACATTGAGATTTATGGATTCATTATATACTACAGCAATTAGTTTGGAACCAGATATAATTTTATTTCCTGAAACTGCACTTCCTACTTATCTTAGATTAAATAATAATGTAAGAAAAAAATTACAATCTAAAGTTGATCTAACTGGTATTCCCATTTTAATAGGTACAGTTGATAGGTTAATAGGTTTTAATGGGGAAAAAACTTATTATAATAGTACTATGTATTTAGTTCCTAATAAACAATATTTAATGTATGATAAGATACATTTAGTCCCATTTGCTGAATATGATTTGATACCGGATATGTTTTTTCCTCTAGATAAATTAAATCTAAATATTGATCGTGGAATTTTCAAAGGAGGTAATAATTATATACTATTTAAATTCAATAACATAATGTTTTCAAATTTGATATGTTATGAATCTAGTTTCCCAAGATATTCACGTGAATTTGTAAAAAATGGAGCTGAATTTTTGATGATACAAGCAAATGATGGTTGGTTGGGTAATTCTGCAGGACCTTATCAACATTTTGAACATGCTAGGCTAAGGGCTATTGAAAATCGGGTTCCAGTTGTAAGATCAGGAAATACGGGTATCTCTGGTGTAATATTACCCACTGGAGAAATTCAAAGAAAGGTACCATTAGGTAATGAATTAGTATTTATCGAAACAATTTCTTTAACTAATGCAGGTAGTTTTTATAGTAAGCATGGAGATGTATTTGCTGCACTTTGCTTTGTAATATTCCTTTTTATAGGGCCAAAAAATATTTTGAAAATATGATTAAAATTATATTATTTCTTTTTATTAGTCTTCTAAATGGTCAAAATATTATTATACATCCTTTTATCAAATCTGCAATTTTGCCAGGTTGGGGAGAAACATCCTTAAATAGTAAAAAACGAGCCTATACTTTTTCATTTATAGAATTATCACTTTGGACATCATATTTAGGTGCATATTCTTTCTCATTTAATCAAAAACGACAATATGAAACATTCGCTGCTGAACATGCTGGTGTAAACATTAATGGTAAAAATCATAGTTACTGGGTAGATATAGGCAATTACATTGATATGGGTCAACATAATGCTGAACATTTAAGATGGAGGCTGATTGATGAAGTGTATGATCAAGAAGATGATAAGTGGACATGGGATTCTAAGGAAAATATGAAAAAATTTGAGACAATGAGAATCAACAGTGATATGCTATTGAAAACTAGTGAATATATTTTAGGTGCGATTACCTTAAATCATATTTTATCATCAATAGATTCACTTTATTTATCGCGATTAAAACGAGAAAAAGAATTTTCTTTTTATCCATTAATTGGTATTTACAAAAATGGGTTACAGTTGATAATAATTTTTTAATATATTAACTATTTAATATGAATAATGATTTTTGTATGGATTATAATTAAAGAATACCCGAGAAAAACAGTTGTTAAGGTATAAATTAGAAATACAATATGATGGATCGTATTTCTCAGGATGGCAATTACAGAAAGATAGAAAAACAGTCCAAGGGTTATTAGAAGATACATTACAAAAAATTTGCAAAACAGAAAAACGTATTTCAGTTAATGGTGCTGGGAGAACAGATGCTGGTGTACATGCATGGGGGCAAATTGCACATATTGATTTAAGCTTAAATATAAAAAGCAATCAAATACAAAAGGCTTTAAATGGGAATTTACCCAACTATTGTAGAGTGAATAAGGTAGAGAAAGTATATAAGAATTTTCATTCTAGGTATGATGCGAAAAGTAGACATTATAGATATCAATGTTATACTGGTAATTCTATTTTGTATAGAAATCAAACGTGGATGTTAAAAGACTTAAATGTAGATTATTTAAATTTCATTTCTAAAAAATTATTAGGAAATAATGATTTTTTATCTTTTAGTAAGTTTAACAATGATATTAAAAATACTAACTGTTTAATTATGAATTGTCTCTGGTCATCTGATAAAGATATGCTTACATTTAAAATTGAGGCAAATCGATTCTTACATCATATGATTAGATATTTAGTAGGTACAATGGTAGCAATTTGTCAGAAGAAATATACAGAAAGAAAATTCCAATTATTATTAAGTAGGCCAAGAAAGGATGTAAAAATTTTTAAAGCACCTGCTCAAGGTTTAATATTAGAAAAAATCAATTATGCATAGATATCATCGTAGCTGTATTATGCTAACTTTCTTTACATTTATTAACGCAAAAAACACTTTACAATCTAGAGAGACTGCAATTACTCGTGCAATTGAAAAAGTCGGGCCAGCTGTAGCAAGTATTAATGTTGAACAACATGTATCATCTATATCATTCGATCCATTTTTTGGTTTTATGTATCCACGAGATATTTATCCTATGAAAAGTTCAGGAAGTGGTGTTGTAATTAGTCCTGATGGATTTGTTTTGACAAATTATCATGTTGTGGAAAATGCAGATAAAGTTACGGTCACTTTATCAGGTGGTGATGAATACGAAGCAGATATAATAGGTTCAGATGAGACAACAGATCTTTCATTATTGAAATTGTCAGGTGAAGATTTCCCATTTGCTGAACTAGGAAACTCAGATGGATTATTGATTGGAGAATGGGCTATTGCTCTCGGTAATCCGTTTGAATTATTCTCAGTTAGTAATCAACCATCTGCTAGCTTAGGAATTGTAAGTGCTACTAATATGGATTTTGGTATGCAGCAGTCAGGAAAAGTATTTCAAGATATGATTCAGACTGATGCTGCAATTAACCCCGGGAATTCTGGTGGACCGTTAGTCAATACTTTAGGGGAAGTTATTGGTATTAATACTTTTATTTTTACTGATTATGACCATTTCCGTGGATCAGTTGGAATAGGTTTTGCAATTCCAATTAATTCTGCAAAAAAAATAGCAGAAGAACTTAGAATTAAAGGTGAAGTTGATCGTGGATATTCAACAGGTCTTATAGTACAATCTGTTACTCGAAGTATATCTCGTTATTTAGATATTCCATTTCTAAAAGGGGTCATTATTATAGAAGTAGCTAAAGGAAGTCCTGCAGCTAAATCAGATCTTGAACCTGGAGATATAATATTAACAGTAAATGGTCAATCAGTAAATAAGCCTGTTGATATAAGAACAATAATTTTAGAAAATGATCTAAGATCTGGTGATATAATTTTGTTGAAAATATACAGAAATAATGATTATAAAACTGTTAAGATGAGATTAGGTAAATATAAACAGAAATAAAGTATATGAGGATTGCACCTGAAGGAAGGAAAATTGTTTATACATTATTAATTATTAATGTATTAATAATTAATTTAAATCTGTTTGATCAAATACCAATATTTCCATCTATTCTATTAATTATATTATTATTATTTTGTATTAATTTTTTTAGAGACCCAAACCGTGTGATACCAAATGGTGATAATCAAATAATCTCGCCTGCTGATGGTAAAATAATAGCAATAAGAACTATACAGGATGATGAATTAGGTGAGGTGAAGTTGATTTCTATTTTCCTAAATATATTTAATGTGCATGTAAATCGTATGCCTTTTAAAGGTACATTTTCAAATGTATATTATAAGAAAGGTAAGTTTCTGATGGCATTTGACCATAAAGCTTCAGAAATGAATGAACGTAATGAAATTATCATTCAAAGTAAATTAGGTATTATAAAAGTGATACAAATAACTGGGTTAATTGCAAGAAGAATTATTTGTTATGCAAAAAAAGGTGAAAAAATGGATAAGGGCGATCGCTTAGGATTTATGCTTTTTGGTTCAAGAACTGATTTAATATTGCCTACTAATGTTAATTTAAAAGTAAAATTAGGTCAGAAAGTTGTGGGAAACACTACAATTATTGCTACATTTAGCTGAAAATTCGGATAATAAATGAAAAGAAAACCGAAACATTTTATACCAAATATTTTAACCTTAACAAATATGTTTTTAGGTTTTTTGGCCATAGGTTTGATTATAAAAGGTGATCCGATAAAAGCAGGGAATTGTGTAATGATAGCTGGGTTACTTGATGTTTTTGATGGTAAAATAGCTAGAATGTTCGGTATTACTTCCCGTTTTGGTATGGAATTTGATTCAATGGCTGATACCGTTTCATTTTGTGTTGTTCCTTCAATATTAATTTATAATCTTTATGTTGATGGTTTGAATCCATTACTTGGAGCAGTTATATCTTTTATGCCGTTAATGTTTGGTTCTATTCGGCTCGCTAAATATAATATTACTCAAGAAGTAGGGATTAAAAAACCTTATACATTAGGTCTCACTACGCCAATTGCTGCAATAACAATATTCTCATATCCATATTTTAATTATCAGATCTATGGTAATTATGGTGACCCAAGAACTGCCTTATTTCTTGTTGCAGTGATCTGTTTTTTAATGGTAAGCCATATTCATTTCACTAAATTCCCATTATTATCATTTAAGTCTGGAAGAACAAATTCTATATTATTAGTTGTATTTATATTCTCTGTAATTGGAATTCTATGGTTTTGGGGTTTATTTCTATTTCCTATTACCATTATGTTTATTGGATGGAATATTGTTCATTGGCTTATCCATCATCAAAAAAATCAAGTTCATTCAGAAATTGATATTTAGTTAATGAAGAATCGAGATATCTCACTTATTGCCATTGGTTTATTCTCAGGTGCAATTATTGGAGGTGTAATTGGTAATTTAATGGGTTGGATACTACCAGAAGGTGTAGTTAAAGACTTTTTTTTAACCAGTATTACTTTTGATATTGGTAGCAGTATTGGAAATGAATTAGGTGTTATAATACTTGATTTAAAGATTCTTACTTTAAAATTTGGTTTATCAATAGTATTGAATTTTACAAGTGTTATAGGCCTAGCTACTGCTTATTATATACTAAGATATTTTAGATAAAATTTTGGAAGCTTAATTGAATAATCTTATTGTAAACTAAGCTATGTTTAATTTAGGCACTGGCGAACTTCTAATAATATTTTTAGTGATTCTATTACTATTTGGAGCAAAGAAACTTCCTGAGCTAGCTCGAGGTCTAGGGAAAGGTATTAACGAATTTAAAGATGCTGTTGAAACAAGTAAGAAGGAAATTATGGATGCAAATAATTCAACAGATAGTAAAGATAAATCTGAAAAAGAAGAAGTATAGTACTCTGCTCTTTAAATCAGGGCAGAATTGTACTATTAAAAAGAAACAATTTCCCAATTTCTTCGTTAAATATCGAAACTTAAGATTGGAGAAATAATAGAAAATCTACCATTATCAATGGAATTTCAACATCCATTATATCTTTTATTATTAATAATTATTCCCTTTTTGATTATCTGGTATAATATATATGGTAAAAAGAATGAGGGCACATTAAGGATCTCATCTATTAATTTTATATCTAATGAAATCATTCAAGTAGGTAAAAGAAGAAATCAATTGATTTTGATTATTAATATAGTTGTTATCTTGCTTATTATTATTGCATTATCACGCCCTAGGTTTGTAGATGAGCTTAAAAAAACAAAAGTAGAAATAATTGATATGCTTTTAGTTCTTGATATTAGTTCTAGTATGTTAGCTGATGATTTTAAACCAAATAGGTTAGAGGCAGTAAAGAAAGCTGCCGTTGATTTTGTAGATTTAAGAAAAGAAGATCGTATAGGTATTTTAGTTTTTGCTGGAGAAACATTTATACAATGTCCCTTGACAACTGATAAAATTGTTCTAAAATCTTTGATAAATAAAATTACAATTGCTTCAAAAGAATATGATGGAACTGCAATTGGTATGGCAATAGCAAATGGTACAAATCGTCTAAGAAATAGTACTGTTGCAAGTAAGGTTATGATACTCTTATCAGATGGTAGTAATAATGCGGGTGAAATTGATCCAATTACAGCTGCAGAACTTGCTGCCCAATTCAATATAAAGATTTATACTATTGGAGCTGGAACGAATCAATCATATACTAAAATACCAGGTCGTGGTTTGATTCAAAATGAAATTGATGAAGAAATATTGAACCATATTGCAGAGGTAACAAATGGTAAATTTTTTAGAGCGGATAATGTAGATGCACTTAAAACAATATATGCTGAAATTGATTTATTGGAACGTTCTGAAATAGATATAAAAGAATATACACAATACACAGAACTCTATGGTTGGTTTTTAATACCTGCAGTCCTTTTAGGTATGGGTATTGAAACAATCAGACGTTTAATCTTTAAGGTTAAAACCTAATGTCATTTCGTTTTAGCTGGGTATTAATATTTTTGTTAGTCCAATGCGCACTTTGGTTATTTTCCTATTTTAAGAATTATAAATCAGGTCCCATTTTTCCAAATTCATCTAATAGAGTAGATAACGTAATTCAAAAAAATATAAATACAACATTCATCCAATGGAAAAATAGAATTATTTTATTTGGTTTAACTATACTTACTCTAGCTGCATCGGGTCCTCAGATTGGTACCAGAGTACGACCTCTTGAAAGGAAAGGTGTTGATCTTGTAATTGCCTTGGACACTTCTACAAGTATGGATGCTGAAGATGTCACGCCCTCAAGATTAGAAAAAGCAAAATTTGAAATAGGTAGACTTATTCATCATCTTAAAGGTGATAGAGTAGCGATAATAGTATTTGCAGGATCAAGTCATTTATATCTTCCTTTAACAACAGATTATGAAGCTGCAATGTTATTTTTGAGGGAGATAGATACAAATATGATCCCGACTCAAGGTACTGCTTTAAGTGCAGCTATGAATACAGCATTAACTGCTTTTGCAGATAATTCAGATAAGTTTAAAGTTATGCTAATTGTCTCAGATGGAGAAGACCACGAAGGGGAAGCAATTAATTTAGCATCCAAAGCTTCAGAAATGGGAATGATGATAAACACTGTTGGAGTAGGTTCCAAAAATGGCAGTTTAATACCAATAAAAGTTAAAAATAAAAAAACAAGTAAATATAAGCGTGGTAAAGATGGGAAATTGATAACATCAACACTTAACGAAACCATTTTAAAAGATATAGCATTAGCTGGAGAAGGATCATTTTTTTGGTTTGGAAATAGTAAAGATACTTATTTGCAAATTGCAGAATCAATTGAGAAGATGGAAAAAAAAACAATTTCAACACATGAGTTTTCTGAATATGAAGATCGTTACCAACCTTTTGCAATGGTTGCTTTTTGTTTATTAGTTATAGCATTTATTATACCAACAAGAGAATTTAAAAAATCATGACTCGTCTTTTAGTTAGTATTATATTTTTAAAATTAGGTTTTGGGCAAGATAAAGGTATGAATGCATTTAATAATGGGCAATATGATGATGCAAGAAAATTTTATGAAAATGTTTTGGAAAATAGAAAAGATGATCCATCCGCAAAATATGGATTGGGTGTAACAATTCTTAAACAAAAAGAAATGGAAAATGCAATAAAAATTTTAAATGCGGTGAAAAATACAGATGATTTAAAATTGGCATCTAAAGCATATTATAATCTTGGGAATATATTTCAACAGCAACAACAATTTGAGCAAAGTATAAACTTTTATAAAAAAGCTATTGAACTAGACCCTTATGATCAAGATGCCAAAATTAATTTTGAATTATTAAAGAACATTATGCAACAGCAGGATCAAGAGCAGGAACAAGAGCAGGATCAACAGCAAATTATTAATAATATGCAGCAAAAATCCGAT
>CAZPHE010000040.1:0-18517 GCA_964586315.1 uncultured bacterium
AATTTTGGAGAAATTTGGCATTTTTTTGAACAACAAATACATTTTCCAATTTCAGTGTTTAATACATCTGATTTCAAATCAATCCCTTTTGATAAATTAGATGTATTAATCCTTCCAAACGGTAGTTATAGTTTTTTAAGAACAGAAATACCCTCAAATGCTCAAATAAAAAAAGAAACGGGAGCCTCTTTATTAATCAAATCCTCTCCTCCCTCTGAATTATTACAATGGGTGCGTAATGGTGGACGTATGATTATTATTGGATCTGCAATAGAAAAATTTGTCGATCAAAAAGGTTATGGACTAGTAAAATACGAATCAGAAACTGCAAAAAAAGAGGCGAAAAAAATGGCTGAAAAAGAAAAATTAAGTGATCGAAACAAAAAATATGGGGAGCGAAAAAGAAAACGGCTTACCGATTCAGCTTATGGAAGTATAGTGAAAATCGAAATGGATAATTCTCATCCACTAGCATTTGGATATAATGAAATTTATTTCAATCTTAAATTAGAAAAAAAATTGTATCCACTATTACCGAAAGGATGGAATGTGGGGATATTAAAGGATTCGAATTCTCATATTTCAGGCTTCATGGGTAATCGTATAAAGAAAAAAATAAATAACAATCTAATCTTTGGTGTTCAGGAAATTAAAAAGGGTAGAATTATTTATATTGCGGATAACCCATTATTTCGTTCCTTCTGGTACAACAGCAAAGTATTATTTGGAAATGCAATTTTTTTTGTAACAGATTAATCAAAAAAATTTCAATTTGGTAAAATTTAAATCTAATGAAGCCTAATGCTGTTATACTTCTTTCTGGTGGACTTGATTCCACAACTTGCCTCGCAATTGCAAAAAACCAAGGTTATAATTTAAATGCCATAACTATAAACTATGGACAGCGTCATAATTTTGAGCTTCAGTCTGCCAAAAAAATTGTTGATACCTTTAGTATAAAGAACCATAGTCTAATTGATATAGATTTAGCTCAATTTGGAGGTTCCGCACTTACAGATAAAATAGCTATACCTAAAAATAGAAATGAATCCAATATGAACGATATACCTGTTACATATGTTCCAGCAAGAAATACTATTTTTCTTTCTTTGGCATTGGCATGGGCAGAAACCTTAGGCGCGTATGATATATTTATAGGTGTTAATGCGTTAGACTATAGTGGTTATCCTGATTGTAGACCCGAATATATTTTAGCATTTGAGAAAATGTGCAATTTGGCAACAAAAGCAAGTGTCACAGGTTCAATATTTCAGATTCACACACCACTTATCCAAATGACTAAAGCTGAAATTATTCTGACTGGACTAAAATTAGGAATAGACTACAGTCTTACATTTAGCTGTTATGATCCTTCAAAAAAGGGAAACCCATGTGGCCATTGCGATGCATGTTTTTTACGAATAAAGGGTTTTAAAGAAGCAAAGCAAAAAGATCCATTATCATACCCAAATAAATAATGTATCGGATTAAAGAAATATACTTTACGATTCAAGGAGAAGGGTATCATACTGGCAGACCTGCTGTATTTATTCGTTTCGCGGGATGTAATCTTTGGACAGGACTAGAGAAAGATCGGAGTACCGCAATTTGTAACTGGTGCGATACGGATTTTGTAGGAACAGATGGTCTAAATGGTGGAAGATATACTAAAAATCAAATAAAGAAAATTATAAAAACTCTTTGGCCAAATAAGCAATCCAGAACACCATACGTAGTATGCACAGGCGGAGAACCCTTACTTCAAATAGATGAGGAATTAATTTCTGTGATCCATGAATCAAATTTTGAAATTGGCATAGAAACCAATGGTACAATACTTCCACCCAAAGGAATTGATTGGATCTGTGTTAGTCCAAAATCAAATTCCGATTTTATTTTAAAACAGGGCAACGAATTAAAAATTGTATATCCTCAGTATGGTATCAATCCTAAAAATCACGAAAATTTAAATTTTAATTATTTTTTTATTCAACCTATGGATGGTCCAAAACAAAAAGATAATATTAAAAAATCAGAAGAATTCATTATGAAAAATCCTCAATGGAGACTTAGTCTCCAAACACATAAAATCATGGGAATACCTTAAATTTCATTATGGATATCTATAAATCATTTACAATTGAAGCCGCTCGCTCATTGCCGAACCTTCCAGATAAACACCCATGTAAAAATATTCATGGTCATTCTTTTAAAATCATCATTACTGTAAGTGGAAAAATACAAAAAAGTACCGGGTTTGTTATGGATTTTGAAAATTTAAACCAAGCTTTTCGTCCAATCCATCAATTATTAGACCATTCTTATTTGAATGATATTGAAGGACTTGAAAACCCTTCTAGCGAAATTTTATGTATGTGGATTTGGAAAAAACTATCCAATACTTTACCTGGCTTAAAAAAAATAGAAATAAAAGAAACTGACCTCACCGGCTGTATCTATAAAGGAGATTAAATTGGCAAAAGCAGAAGGAAAAATATTTGAATATCTAGATGAATCTCATATCAATCCAAAACTATTAGAAGTATTTAATTTTGATAGCCCAGAGCAATATATTAAAACTGAAACAGATGAATTTAGTGCGGTTTGTCCTTTCAGTGGCTTACCTGATATCTCATATGTTAAAATAGAATATCATCCAATAGGCGGAAAATGCGTGGAATTAAAATCTCTTAAGTATTATTTTGTTAGTTTTAGAAATGTTGGGATTTATCAAGAAGCTGTTACAAAGCGTATATATTCTGATTTAAAAACTGCATTAGATACGAATCAATTAATGGTCACAACCTTATATAATATACGTGGAGGATTTCAAACTACATGTGTTGAAGGTTCTCTGGCCTAATTGATGAATCAATTAAGCTGTCAGGATATGGTCAATCCTGTTAAGCAAATACTACTAAAACATCCAAAAGATGCATTTATAAACCAAACTAAAATAGATCAAGAGTTTGTCCGATTAAATTATTCTGGTAATCCAAGTTTTAAAAAAGCTTGCAAGGATTATGAAAAATTTTTGACATTGATCAAATCCTTTAATCCAGAAATTCATTTTTTACCTGTAAATAAATCAACTTCTCTAGATTCAATTTATACACATGACCCCTGTATTATTTCTAATAAAGGAATCATCATATGTAATATGGGGAAAAACGACCGGAGTCAAGAACCCGAAGCAATGCAACAATATTTTCAATCTATTGGAATACCAATTTTAGGAAAAATTAATGATCCAGGGAGATTGGAAGGTGGTGATGTTGTTTGGATTAATGAAAAAACTATTGCAGTTGGTGAAGGATATCGCTCAAATAAAGAAGGAATTAAGCAACTTCGGACTCTTTTAAGTGAATTAGTAGAAAATTTTATCACTGTACCTTTGCCTCATTGGAATGGCCCACGTGATTGTCTTCATCTTATGAGCAATATTTCACCTATTGATCATAATCTATTTTTAGTGTATTCAAGGTTGCTTCCTGTGCAGTTCAGAAAATATCTTCTCAGGCAAAAAATTGAGCTTATCGAAGTCCCAGATGAAGAATATAATTCTATGGGGTGTAATGTTTTAGCAATGGCGAACAAAAAAGTTATTATGATTAAAGGGAATCCCATCACACAAAAAAAACTTGAACAGAAAGGCGTGGCAATTTATACCTACGATGGTACAGAAATATCATTGAAAGGTGCCGGTGGTCCTACTTGTTTAACGCGGCCTTTTTTTAGAAAAGAATCATGAATTATAAAAATATTTTTAACGCTGAGACTCAACTAAAACTGTCCCCATTCTTTGATAGAACCTCTGTATTAAATGAATCGCAAGAATGGCGTCGTTGGTCAGGCTACCTTTCTGCAACCAATTACGAACTTACACATGAAAATGAATATTTTGCGATTCGCACAAAAGCTGCATTATTAGATATAACACCATTATATAAGTACCTTATAGAAGGTCCAGATTCTCAAAAATTTCTTCACAGATTAGTTACTCGTAATATCAATATATGTAAAGTAGGACAGGTAATGTACACACCATGGTGTGATGAAGATGGGAAAGTCATAGATGATGGTACAGTCCAACGATTATCTGAAATTCGATTTCGTATAACTAGTGCAGAACCTAATTTAGAATGGCTTGAATATAATGCTACTGGGATGGATCTAGAGATCACCGATGATTCTTCAAAAACAGCAGCACTAGCATTACAAGGTCCAAATTCTCGTGCCATCCTTAATAGCATTGCTAGTGATAGTTTGGATAAATTAAAATTTTTCTGGATGATGAATACGAATCTTGGGGGCATACCTGTCTCTATTTCTCGTACAGGATACACAGGTGATCTAGGATACGAAATCTGGATAAATCCAAGTAATGCTTTGCAGATCTGGGATATACTTTTAGAAAAGGGGAAATCTTTTGGCATAACTCCTACGGGTTTACAAGCTTTAGACATCTCTCGTATAGAAGCAGGTCTAATCCTTTTGGATGTCGATTATATTTCATCTCGTCATGCCATAATAGAATCTAGAAAATCTTCTCCTTATGAACTTGGATTAGGTTGGGCAGTAAAAATGAATAAAAAGAGCTTCATAGGGAAAAAAGCTTTGGAAAAAGAAATTGCTCGAGGATCAGAATGGGAATTCATAGGTATTGAAATACAATGGGATCAATTAGAAAAACTATATCGTGAAGTCGGTCTTTCTCCTGGACTGCCTTCTACTTCCTGGCGCACCAGCACACCTCTCTATTATAATAGTCAACAAGTAGGATATGCCACTAGTGGAGCCTGGTCTCCTATTTTAAAAAGATATATTGCTCTTGCTCATGTTAAAAGTAATTATGCTATGAAAGGAACAGCCCTTGATTTTGAATTAAAAGTTGAACATTATAGAAAATTAACAAGAGCAAAAGTTGTTAAAACACCATTTTTTGATCCTGAAAGGAAACGATCATGCCCAAAATAAATAAATATGATGCGATTATAATTGGTGGTGGGCATAATGGATTAACTGCAGCGGCGTATCTAGCACGTGCGGGAAAAGAAGTATTAGTTTTAGAACGTAGACATGTCTTAGGAGGTGCAGCAGTGACAGAAGAAATTTTCCCAGGATTTAAGTTTTCTGTTTGTTCATATGTTGTAAGTCTAATGAAGCCCAATGTAATGAGAGAACTTATGTTACCAAAATTTGGTCTGGAGCTTCTTCCACTTGAAAGTACTTTTACACCATTAGAGAATGATTATTTGATTCGAACAGCAGATGCTGATCAAACTTATAGAGAAATATCCAGGCACTCTCTTAAAGATGCGGAATCTTATATGCGATTTGGTCCTCTAATGGGTCAAATCGGAATGGCAGTCAGACCAATACTAGAGACCATAGCCCCTAATGCATTAAGACCTTCTTTATCGGATCTATCTTCTGTTAACAAACTGCTAAAACATTTTAAAACTATTTCAAAAGAACAATTTGAATATTTGACAAAATTAATGACAATGAGTTCAGCGGATTTTTTAGATGAATGGTTTGAATATGAGCCATTGAAGTCTACCATGTCTGCAAGTGGGGTCATTGGGACATTCATGGGTCCTCACTCACCTGGCTCTGCATATGTAATGTTACACCACTATATGGGTGATATTGATGGTGCTTTTCGTGCATGGGGATTTCAGAGAGGTGGTACAGGTCAAGTGAGTATGGCCATTGCTAGATCAGCGGAATATTTTGGAGCAGACATAATGACAGAAACTCCTGTAAATAAAGTGATTGTAAAAAATGGTAGAGCTGTAGGTGTAGCCTTGGAGAATGGTGATGAATACAAATCAGATATGGTGATCTCTGGTTTAGATCCAAAATTATCTTTTTTAAAAATGCTGGATGAGCAAGATCTTCCATCTGATTTTGTGCAATCCATTAAAAATTTTCGTATCCGAGGATCTTCAGGTAAAGTGAACCTCGCTCTTGATGGTCTCCCAGATTTTACTTGTTTACCAGGGGAAGGTCATCATCATCGCGGTGCTATATCGATCAGTCCAAACTATGATTATTTAGAAAATGCATATGATGATGCAAAGTATGGCAATTTTTCACAGAAACCTTTTATGGATATCATTCTTCCTTCAGTTCTAGATCCTGAAATGGCACCACCCGGTAAACATGTTATGTCCTGCTTTGTTCAATATGCTCCTTATAATATTAATGGAGGGTGGAATGATAAAAAGAGAGAGGCCTTTGGAGATGCTGTAGTGAATGCTCTAGCACAATATGCTCCAAATATAAAGGATATTATTTTACACCGCCAAGTATTAACTCCTGCTGATCTAGAATCTACTTTTGGACTTACAGAAGGAAATATTTTTCATGGAGAATTAACTATCCAGCAGTTATTCTCACTTCGCCCAGCAGTCAAATGGGCAGATTATACAACACCAATAAAAAATTATTATCAATGTGGTTCCGGTACACACCCTGGAGGCGGCATTACAGGTTCTCCTGGTGAAATGGCAGCAAAAAAAATCTTGGGAATATGAAAATGGCACTATATGATGCAATCATAATTGGAAGTGGAATAAATAGCCTCGTTTCCGCTGCCATGCTCAGTCGATCAGGGCAAAAAGTTCTAATCCTTGAAGCTAGAAACAATGTTGGTGGTTTAGCATCTACTATAGAATTTTCTCCAGGATTTAAATGCAATCTGATCTATGATACTATAAAATGGATCGATCCAAGAGTACTAAAAAATCTAAATATTGAAAACCACGGTCTCAAATTGATTGACCATGATGTTAAACGGATTGCACTAGGGAAAAATAATGAACACATTATTTTTCATAAAAACCCACAAATAACAGAACATTCTATTGCAAAACTATCTGAGAATGATGCCGCTAATTGGAAGGAATTCAGATCATATATCAAAAAACTAACTCATTTTTTAGAGAAACTATATCAACAACCCCCTCCTGAACTTCCAAATATTAGATTTTCCGATGCATTATCCATGAGTTCGTTATTGAAACCTTTCATAAAACACGGAACTCTTGGTTTAGTTGATCTCGCAAGAACCGCACCTATGATGATGCTTGAATTCATGGATGAATGGTTTGAAAATGAATTACTTCGGAGTGCTTTATCGGTAGCAGGAATTCATAATTTATCCTTTGGTCCTTATGCTGCCGCTACAGGGTATAACTTTCTTCATCAACATTTATACTCTGATGGAATAATCTTTAATTCTAATTTTGTGGATGGGGGTACTCAAAATTTTGCAAAAACACTAGTAAAAATTATTGAAGAGAATCATGGTGAGATCAAAACAGGCACAAAAGTTCATTCAATTAATACAAAAAATACTCTTTGCGAAGGTGTATCAATTGAATCTGGAGATTCGATTAAAGCACATTTTGTAATATCGGGTCTTGACCCTCAAAATACTTTCATCAAGCTTATTGGAGCTCCAAATCTTGATCCTAATTTTTTTACTCAACTTAGAAATATTAAATACAGGGGTAGTACTGCACGTATTCATTTCGCATTAAATGAATTACCGCAGATCAATGACATATCAGATGAACATATGAAAACTGTATTTTCTATTTGTCCTTCAATGGAATATCTAGAGAAAGCCTCTGATGCAGTTAAGTATGGACATTTTTCGAAAAACCCCTATGTAGAATTTTCTATACCCAGCCTTTTGAATTCTGATTTCTCACCAGAAGGAAAACATGTTCTTTCAACATCAGTTCAATATGCACCATATCACTTGCGAAATAAAATATGGGATTCCGATACGAAAAAGAATCTAATGAAAAATATATCGATTATCTTGGAAAAAATTATTCCTGGTTTTTCAAAATCAGTTGCATCTTATGTCGTCTATTCACCAAAGGACCTAGAAAATGAATATAGCCTCACCGAAGGAAATTTAAATCATGGAGAAATGACCCTAGATCAATTATTATTCATGCGCCCAACCATAAGTAGTGCTCAATATAAGACCCCTTTTAAAAATCTTTATCTTTGTGGTCCTGGGACCCATCCCGGAGGAGGCCTACACGGATCTAATGGATATAATGCTGCAAAAACAATAATAAAGGATACACTATGATCAACTTTTCGGTTCTAGATCAACAACTCATAGATCGTATAATAGAAGAAGCTTATCATCTACTAAAAGAAACAGGTGTTGAAGTCCAGTGTGATGAATTAATTGAACGAATGAAAAAAGCTGGATTACCATTTAACAAAGAAAATAACCGTATTACTTTTCCAAGATCTATAGTTGAAGAAAGTATCAAATCAGCTCCAGAAACAATTAAACTTTTTGATCGAAATGGAGACCATTTTTCTACAATTGGTGGCAATCAGACCAATTTTGTTCCCGCATCATCAGCATTAAATATTCTAGATTGGAAAACAGGTGAGCGCAGAGCAGCACAAACAGCTGATTTTATTGAATACATAAAAGTTGTAGACCAAACAAAACATATTGCTTATCCATCTACTGCCTTTTCCACTGATGATATTCCACAGGACATAGCTGATGCATGGAGATTATATATGGTCATGGCTCATAGTGATAAACCTATTGTTACCGGAGCTTTCACACACCATGGTGTACCTCGCATGGCACGGATGATGGAATGTTTCCGTAAGAATCAAAACGAAATGGTAGAAAAACCAATGTCCGTTTTTACCTGTTGCCCTAACAGTCCCTTGCGTTGGGGAATTGATTCAAGTCATAATCTTATCGATTGTTCAGAAAAAGGTATCATTATTGAAATTGTACCTGTCCTTATGATCGGGTTAGCAGTTCCAGTAACTACTGTAGGCGCACTTGTAATGCAAACAGCTGAAGTATTAAGTGGAATTGTTTTTACCCAATTGATCAGACCAGGAGCTCCTGTTATTTTTGGAGGAGCTCCTGGGGCATTTCATATGCAACTCATGAGCGCACCAATGACCGGTGTAGAGGCTTTACAATTATATTGCGGGTATGGACAAATTGCGCAATATTTAAAGATCCCTTCCCAGGCATATATGGGGCTTGGAGATGGAAAGTTCAATGACCCTCAAGCAGGTGCAGAAACAGCAAGCGGCGCATATTTAGCAGCATTAAGTAGAATTAATCAGGTAGCAGGTGCCGGTATGCTGGATTTTGTAAATTGTTTTAGTTTAGAAAAACTGGTCTTTGATGATGAAATATGTGGACACGTAAATCATTTTATAAGAGATATTGAAATAAAAGAAGATCTACCCATCAAACCATTCATTGATGAGGTTTTAACAGAACAACAGATTTGTACCATGGAACACACCTTAGAATATTGGCCAAAGGAACTTTATATGCCAGGACCTATGATTGATAGAACAAGCTGGCAACAATGGGAACAATTTGGAAGTAACAATTGGCAAGACCGTGCTAGAAATTTGATTCAGGAATCTTTAGATAAGTACAGCAAGGAACCGCTGGAAAAAGATCTAGATAACGAATTACGCAGTATTATGTGCGGTAGTGATATAAAACTAGATGCATTACCAGCTATTTGACCAAACTCTGAGAGATATAAAATATGTCTTTTAAAAGCCTTAAACAAAGATTGTCAGAAGGTCCTGTTCTCCTTGATGGCGCCATGGGGTCGTTACTCATGGAAATGGGTCTTCATTCAGGACAACCACCTGAAGAATGGACAATTAAATATCCTGATCGCATTGGAAGAACTCACAAACTTTATCACGAAGCAGGAAGTGATATTCTTCAAACTAATACATTTGGCGCATCATATTACAGGTTAAAAGAGTGCGGTATCGCCGAACATCATGATCTAGTTAATCAAAAAGCTGTGGAGATCTGTAGAGAATATGGTGGGGACTCACTTGTTTCTGGAGATATTGGTCCATCTGGTCTATTACTTGAACCGCTGGGTCCTGCTACTCTAGAAGATCTAGAGAAAGCCTTTTATGACCAAGCAGTTGTCTTAGAGAAAGCAGGCGTTGATCTTTTTAGTGTAGAAACAATGATTGATATTGAAGAAGCAGTCATCGCAGTCAATGCTATAAGGAAGACCAGCAACAAGCCCATCATAGCAAATATGACCTATTCTCAAACAGGGAAAGGATATTATACTGTTATGGGAAACTCTCTTGAAGAGTGTACAAAAAAGTTTATTGATGCTGGAGCTGATATTATCGGGACCAATTGTAATCTAGACAGTATAGAATTATATGAACTCGCAGAAGAAATATTGACACTTACAAGTCTCCCTATATCTATAAAACCTAATGCAGGTCAGCCTGTATTAAAAGGGAATACAGTGACTTATGGACAATCTGTAGAAGAGTTTGTAGATGGTATGGTAAAGATCCATGCATTAGGGATCCAAATACTTGGTGGGTGCTGTGGCAGTACACCTACATATATTAAAAATCTATCTGATCAACTAAAAAATTAGATCAATTTCTCTTTTGCGGAAAATTTACAAGCTCTGCAAATACATCTGTAAAATCTGGATGCATACTTAAATCAAGATGTTCTGTTTTTTCTCTTATTGAATAAAAGTTATTTGATCTTTGATCATTGAATAATGCTTTTTTTGCTCCCAATAGAGCCGTATTCCCAGCTGTAGTGATTTTTTTCTGAGGAAAGTTCAATAACCCTATTCGGCGAGAACTTTTTTTACTTATATAATTCCCGAATGCTCCTGATAAATAAACTTCTGCCACATCATCCTCTGATGAATTAAGCTCTTGTAATAATAACCGTATACCCGTAGCAATTGCTCCTTTGGCTAATTGCAATTCTCTAATGTCTTTCTGCGTGATCTTTACAGGGTCTAGCACTATAATATATTCACCATCTAGAAACCGACCATCAGCCTTAATTAAACCCATATCCAAATAAGCAGAAACAGCATCTACTAATCCACTCCCACATATCCCTCTCGGATTTTCTGAACCTAATATCTTTGGTATAATTTTATTGTTTTTAAAAGTTACCGTTGAGATCGCGCCAGTTGCAGCACGCATACCCATTGAAATCCCCGCACCTTCAAAAGCAGGACCAGCAGCTGTAGAAGCGGTCAAGATTTTTTTTCTACTTCCAACCATGATCTCTCCATTTGTACCAAGATCGACCAATACTCGGAGCTCCTCACTTTCAGATATATTTTGTACCCAGGCACCAACTAAAATATCACTGCCAATAAAACTCCCTACTCCTGGAAGAAATTCAATTATAACATCTTGATCAAGGTCCCATTTTAACTCTGTTGGCGAATATATCTCGAGATCATTTGAAATGGGTTCAAAAGGATGAAATCCCATAGGAGTAACATCCAATTCACAAAAAATATTATGCATTACAGTATTTCCGACAATGATCACTCTCTTTAGATTTTCTTTTGATCTTTTAGAACTTTGGAATAAATCTGTAATCATATCATATAGTTGAACCCGTATTAATTTTTTCATTTTGTTTTGCTTTTTTAATCTTGAAGCCGTATCAATACGGGTCATAATATCACCACCAAATCGAGCCTGTGGATTTATGGCTGTTTCAACTGCCAATACTTCACCTGTATTACGATCTACTAATTGAGCTGCTAATGTAGTTGTTCCTAGATCAATAGCAATACCAAGACCTTCCATCGGTGTAAATTGAAAATTTGTATCATCAGATAGGACATCAGATTTCCATTGATCAAGTTCAATTATTAGATCATCATTCACTATTCCTTGACAAGCAAGTCGCCATCCATCTTTGATCTCAGGGTCATTTAGGATCTGCTTCTGTGGTTCTGTAATAGGAAGAATCCCTTCTTTGATACGAATACGACAACCACGACATCGTGCATGCCCTCCGCAAGGAAATTCAACTCCATATGTAAATAATACATCATGAAGCTCAGATCCTTTTTCTACTTCAAAACTTTGATTTAAAGGTAGGAGTGTTATGCGAGATTTTTCTGCCATTATTACAATTTAAATACCATTGAATAATAAACTGATTTTAAAAAATAAAATTTTATTTACTAGTTATTTTTTGTGATACCAAGTAATTCTTTTGCCAACACAACACCCGCACTTGCATTATCTTTATATCCATCCGCACCGATCTCATCAGCAAAATGTTGTGTTACAGGAGCTCCACCTACTAATATAATCACATCATCTCTCATTCCAGCATCCATAAAAGCATCTATCGTTGTCTTCATTCCAGGCATTGTGGTAGTAAGCAATGCAGACATACATACTAATTTCGCATCATGTTCTTTGACGGCATCAATGAATTGTTCTGGACTTACATTTGTCCCTAGATCCACCAGACGAAAACCACCTCCTTCCAATAATGCACCTAGTAAATTTTTACCAATATCATGTACATCACCTTTAACTGTTCCTGTAATAGCACAAATCGCATTATCACCTACTCCATCACCAATAAGAAGAGGTCGAATTAATCCCATTGCTCCTTTCATGGCTTTTGCTGACATAAGTAATTGAGGAATGAAATATTCAAATCTTTCAAATCTTGCACCCACCTCATCCATAGCTCGGATCATATAATCATTAATTAAAATATGCGGATCAATATTTTCACCTAAGGCCTGTTCCGTTATAGAGATCGCTGTCGGAGGATCCCCATTTAAAACAGCATCATGTAATTTTTTTAAATATTCCAATTGATTTTTTTAATAGAGTATAGCAGTAAATGTATTAATTATTTTTTGATGATCTATAATAAAAAAGGGATCCGGATCCCTTTTTTAGCTTAGAATTTACTTATTATAATTGATTTAAGATCGATCTAGGAAAATGCATAGTAACCAGCATATTAGGCACATCAACCACCTCAGCAATTTTCAGATCTCCAACTAAAGAACATAGCATATATGCATCTTCAGCTGATATTTCGTAATTATTACTTAAATGATCTACCATGTAATTCACTGCTTTTTTAGTTGCAATATCAATGGTAGTTCCAAATCCGGTGACCGCATAGTAATCATCTGTTTCATATTGAGGCTCTTCAATCGCAGGTTTATCCTTTATTACTCTTAAACGATACGTAAAGGTCATCGGTGCTTCAATTGCCGTCCCACAAACTTCACCTAAACCTTGAACAGCATGTGCATCTCCGATTGAAAATAAAGCTCCTTTGACAAAAACAGGAAAATAGACGGTGGTCCCTTCTACTATACTCGGATCATCCATATTCCCACCATTCGCTCTAGGAGGGATAGTTGAAAGCATTTCTTCTGTATCTGGGGCTACACCCATAACGCCAGGAAAAGGCTTTAGCGGGATCCTTACTTTATCATTGAACATAGTGGTCTTATTTTTTATATCAATCTCATGAACATTTAAT
The DNA here is from genome assembly GCA_964586315.1 of uncultured bacterium. Classification (GTDB taxonomy): domain Bacteria; phylum Fidelibacterota; class Marinisomatia; order Marinisomatales; family UBA1611; genus CAZEER01. The sequence goes on from CAZPHE010000040.1 coordinate 13,379, forward strand.
TTAGGATTAGGGAACCTATCCGTTAGAAAACCAAATCCACCTACAATGGCCTGCCAACCATATTCATGTAGTTCAATATCCAATAGATCAACTGCTAATATATCTCCCACTTCCGCTTCTTCAACATATACTGGACCTGTTAGCGGATGTATTGGACCAAAGTCAATATTAATAAGATCATCTAGTTTTGCATTTGAATGAAGCTGACCATCAGATGCTTCATGTGTATCGGCCTTGATTACTGCACCAGATTTTACGGTTAATACTGGTGGTATAAGTTTACTGAACTTGTTATGTTTTTGATCCGCTGTTAATACATGATCAGGAACAATGGCATTTTCTTGTGTACAAGAAAAAAAGATTAAAGTAAAGATCAACAAAAAATATTTATTCATTATTTATCTCCTGTTATCATTAATAGCAAAAAGGCCTCTTCCGAGGCCTTTTAACTTGTTTAAAAAAATAAACTTTAACCAGGTGTTTCTGTCTCTGGTATTGGAAAGGTCACTATAGTATCACCATCCCGATCAAGCGGTAATTCACCTGTTTTACCATAGTGTCTCATATCAGTTAGACGATGACCTTCCAAAAATAGTGAATACCGCTTTTCATGTAAAACACGATCAACAGCATTACTCGCATCCGTTCCTGTATATTCAGCTGCACCAGCTGCAGTGCGAATAGCATTCATAATTGACTCTGCTGATGCATAGTCGCCATTACCAATATGTACTTCTGCCTGAAGAAGCTGTAGTTCAACAGCTCTCATTATTGGTACAGGATCATATGAACTGTTATATAGAGTTGGAGCAAGATAGCTTTGTAAACCATCGTATGTAATAGTATCTGAACGTACTAAAACGTTATTTGTCATTCTAGTATCACCTTCATGCGCATCTGTTAAGAAAGAAGGATGTACCATTAACTTTAATGTTGCTGCACTTGGATCTTCAAACATTTGATTATCCACATCATTGGCACCAGAACTAAATACATGATAAACACCAGCGTCATGATCTCCACCATTCATCCATGCATCAACTGAGGTTAAAGCAGTTTGAGCTACGCTCCAATCATCTTGGAGAACCGCAACCCTTGCTCTTAATCCACGATTGAAATGAACAAATGTTGAAGGGGTATTAAAACCATCAAAACCACTTGAAAGTGAAAATGTAAAAGCACTTCCAGCTGAATTAAGATTACTTAGCCCAGCATCAAGAAGACTCACAACTTCAGTTAAAACTTCAGCCTTTGATGCAGTAGGAGCAATGATATCACCATCGTAGTTCGTTCGAGCACCATTGGTATCAGTAAGGTTTAAAATACGCATCAAACAATAAGCATTAATTGTCTGTGCAAATCCTTTTGCCCCATTATCTGCTTCTGAACTATTTAATATAGTTTGACAGTTTGAGATAACTTTGTAGTTAGCTGCCCATGGCGTGTAACATAGAAACCCACCTGGATCAATCGGTCCACGAAGTAATTCACCTGTGTACCTTGGATCTGCAGGTTCAAGATAATATGCTTCGCGCCCAACAACTAACATATCTCTGATATAAACGCCGAATCCCGAACGCATTTGAGCTTCAGCTCCTGTGATCAATGATTGAATCGTTGCAGTATCATCAGTTGGATTATTTGGATCTGGAAAATCCAGATCTTCACACCCTGACCAAAACAGTACTAATACCACTGGCAGGATTTTCATTATTGTATTTCTATTTATTGTTTTCATCATTAATTCCTCCCCGGATTAGAATCCCATTGATAGAGTTAAATACATACTTTTTGAAAGTGGAAATGGATTCGTATCCACTGAACCACCTACAGCTTCATTCCCAAACTGACTAACTTCAGGACTTAAGCCGGTGTAATCAGATTGCATCCACCAATTACGCAGAGCAAAACCAATCTGAAGATTACTAACCCCGAGACCTTCTGTTAGACTTTCAGGGAGAGAGTAAGTTAGACTCAAATCCCTTAAAGCTGTATAACTTGTTGACTCAACATATGGAGCTGTTACAGCACCCAGATTAGCTAATCTTTCTGTACCATTAGTTTCATAATCTTTTGTTGTACCTCCTAAATCATAAATCAGATTAGCAAGATTAATAGCATGCCCACCTTCTTTACGATCAATTAGAAAAGAAAGTGATATAGGACCTAAACTAAGAGAATTTCTGAATGAAATCCTATAATCTGGGTTTTCATTGCCTAGCTCAAGATGATTTTCTCCATCCATTTCACTTCCAACTATTGCTGTTGGTGACCAGCCTTCCTGTATCCGATATGTACCTAGAAATGTCGCAAATCCTCCAAAATTATATGGATCAACAGTTAATTTAGTCACTTTAGATTCATTCGTATAATAGGTCATATGAAAATTCCAATCTACTCCCCCCAAAGACACAAGATTTGTAGGATTTAATCCAAGTGCTAGTTCCATACCATTGGTTTCCATTTCACCACCATTCTCCCATGCTTCTGTTGCACCAGATGATGGTGGTAAATCAACCAGGAGGATAAGGTCTTCTATAGCCTGCTGATACATGGTTGCTTCAACAGTTGCAAATCCTCCCATTATTGAAAAATCCGCACCAAATTCTAATTCGGTTGTTCTTTCAGGCTTGATAGCAGCATTTCCTCTTGTTGATGATGCAACAAGACCATTGATACCACCAATATTCGATGAAGACATGGTTGTATATTTTGCCTTTGTTTGTGGCATATTTCCGGTTTGTCCCCATGCGCCACGAACTTTCAAATTATCAAAAAGTCCGGCAAATTCTCCTAGTTGATAGGATGCCGCCGCCTTAGGATACCATTCTTTGGCTTCTGTGTCTCCCATAGTACTAGAAACATCGCCACGCATACTAAAAGCTATATAGAGATTATCACCTATAGTAACTTCTTCCTGAAAAAACTGTCCACGATCCTGACGTTTTTTACGATCATGATAAACAGCTTGTGAGCTTGCTTTATCCACATTCATCTGCGTTGGAATCATACCTGTAGCATGGACAAAAACTGAATTCCAATCATAGGTCTCATACTGAAGGCCCGCTGTTGTATTGAAATTCATGCCTGACATTTTCATTTTATGCACCAAGTTAAGAGATAGGTTTGTATTCAAATTATCTGTTGTTGTCATAACAGATTGACCTGCTTCATCTTTAGAAGATTCAATCTGTAAAAATGGTGGAATAAAAACCTGATTTTCTTGATTATAAAAATCAGCTCCTGCAACAGCAAGAAAACCAAGATCCATATTATCTGCTCTAAAAAGATTGTAATCAAATTTCAAAGAACCTAAGGCTCGATGAGTTAATTCATTATTAACAAAATACTCTGCTGTTTCTAGAGGATTAGAAGGATTCAGCGGATGGACTGGAAAAGAACCATCAGTATTTCTCCTGATATCAATAAAACTTGGTGTAAACCCAATAGAAAAACCATAGGTCATATTGGTATTATCGTTTCCTGTAACTCCACGATCAGATTCTGAGCGAACCAGATTTGTTGAGACAGAGACTTTTGCTTTATCACTTAAACGATGATCAACATTTAATCGGCTAGATAATTTTTTATAACCAGTATTCTTAATAATTCCACCTTCATCCATATATTGCCCACCAAGATAAAATTGGGTATTCTCATCACCACCAATTGCACTTAAGGTATGCTCAGTTAATTGTCCTTCTGATCCATATAATAATGCTTCGTAATCAATGGGATCACCACCAGTCCAGTTTCCATTTGCATCATTACCAAGATCAGCAATATCTGAACCATATTGTTCTTCTGCTTCTCCATAAGTTTCAAATACTCTGTGTCCCATTTTTCTAAGCAAGGATGATGTCCCCGTCTTAGTTGAAAAATTAAATTTTGTCTTACCACCTTTACCGCGCTTTGTATTAATAATTACAACACCATTAGATGCTTTTGCTCCATAAATAGCTGCCGCACTAGCACCTTTTAATACTTCAACACTTTCAATATCATTTGGATTAATGTCACCTATACGATTTGTTGGTTGACCTTGGGGTCTTGAACTACCTGCTCCTGTTGCTGCAGTCACAACATCAACACCAGATTGATTAGCATCATTATTAACAATAACTCCATCTATAACATATAGAGGCTGTGTACTACCTGTTAAAGTTGACTGTCCACGGAGATTTACATTAACACCTCCTCCAGGTGCTCCAGTATTTCTACGAATATTAACACCAGCAAACTGACCACTAAGGGCTTGATCTAGTGTTTGCGTTGGAGCATTTACCAAATCATCACCTGAGACAGAAGCTACAGCATTTGCTGCATTTCGTCTTTTCACAGTACTAACAAGACCTGTTACTACCACTTCATCTTGTCTTAATACATCAGGTTCCATAAGGAAATCTACAGATCCACCACTTGTCGCTAATTCTTGCGTTTTATAACCAATATAAGCAACCACGATCGTAACATTACCTTCAACATCAAGAAAATAAGAACCATTGACATCTGTTGTTGTACCTACAAAAGTACCTTTCACAAAGACCTGAGCACCCGGTAAGGGCTCTCCTGTCTCACTATCAGTAACCTTTCCAGATAATGCTTGAGCTTGTAAACCTACTAAAACAAGCATTAAGGAAATGAAAACCAATCTAAAAATAAAATGGTTTTTTATCATTTTATACTCCACTCCTATTTATTTTCTATTTATTTTCTTTAAAAAAAAACCCGCCTAAGCGGGTTTTTTATTTTTTACTTTAAATGTAAAATATTTACCCGCTTGTATTATTAATCCTAATAATACATACGCAATACTTCCATATAACTGGATACAAGACAAATTGACTAAATTGTTTGTTTTCCATTAGCGTGTATATTAATACAAAAAAGGGATCAAATGAACAAAATATAATTTTTATGATTGGTGTTTTCTTTTGCACTATTTTATGCAATAGATTCCCCGACCAATTTTTTTAAATTTAAACACTTTTGATCCGGTAGCTCAGTTGGTAGAGCAGTGGCCTTTTAAGCCATTGGTCGTGCGTTCGAGTCGCACCCGGATCACTTGAGGAAAATACCAAGAACCTCTCACAAAGCCCTCGGCAAATGTCGGGGGCTTTTAGTTTCATCTTTAATCAT
>CAZPHE010000041.1:0-7697 GCA_964586315.1 uncultured bacterium
AATATTATTATAGGGATCTACATTATGAACAAATTAATCTTAACTTTCATTATTAGTCTTTTTGCAATAAATATGACCTTTGCTGGTTGTGGGTCATGCAATGTATCAAACAAAAACTCTGAACTACCAAAAGGTAAATTTGTAACATCATTAAATAATGACAATGAAGTTGATGGACTTGTTTTAGCTTCCTGTGGAATGTGTAATTTTGGAATGAAAAATAAAAATTGTAGTCTAGCAATACAGATAGGTGAACAATCTTATTATGTTAAAGGCACAACTATAGAAGATCATGGAGACTCTCATGCAAAAGAGGGATTTTGTAATGCAGTTCGTGTTGCTAAAGTTTCTGGAAAAATAAGGAAAGGGATTTTCATTTCAGAATCGTTTGAACTTCAAAAAAATTAATTATCTATAAATTTTGAACCTAGATCGTGTAATTAATATATAATATATGAAATGAAAATCATCCACGCTTATTATTAAAGAAATCTTTTAGAATTGACGCACATCTATCTTTTTCTATTCCTCCTCTAACAACTGTTCGACTATTTAATCGCCGATCTCCACACAATTGGTATATAGATCCACAACAACCCTTTTGTTTATCATATGCACCAAATACTAGTTTCGATATTCTGGAATTGATGATTGCACCTGCACACATAGAACATGGTTCTTTTGTCACATAGATCGTTGACCCATCTAATCTCCAGTCTCCTAATGTACGGGCTGCAGCTGAAATTGCAATAATTTCTGCGTGTGCTGTAGGATCTTTTAACATTTCCTTCTGGTTATAACCTTGACCAATTATTTTTTCATCTTTTACAATAATTGAACCAACTGGTACTTCTCCTTCATCATAGGCTTTTTCTGCTAATTCTAGGGCTTTACCTATCCAGTTTTTTGTAGATTTTAGAGGAAAAATTAGGTCTTTCTTAATATTAAATGCTATGAAAGTAATTTAATCTGAGCATCCACAGGTTAGATCATTTTTTCCATTTTCAATTGATGTATAAGATGCAAGGAGAGATAGATGATTAGCTAGAAGAGCTCTTCCAATTACTGTTTCATAATCATAGTTGATAGGAAATTCATCAAAGTGTCTCTCTTCACCATCATCAAGTTGATTATCTTGGTCTGTATCTGTCCACTCACCATTAAAAATTAAATCGCCACTATTAAATTCTCCATCACCATCCATATCTAAATAATCACCTCCTAAACTAGTGCTATTTGTTGCAGCACCCAATGAATTGGTTAAATCACCATATGCCTTATTTATTGATTCACCGCAACCTGAAAACTGTCCTAGGCGAAACTCTGAAACAGCCTCTATAAGCCTAACATCTAGTTGATTGATATGTTCATCATGACAGAAACACCAAGAAACATCAGTAATTGCAGCATTTTGATTTTCAAAGAAATAGTTTTTAGCATATGTAAGAGCCATTTCGTCATTCCCTAATGCATTATAGCCAAAAGCAAGACCTGCATAAAAATCAAGCATATATTCTTTGAATTCTCCATCAGAAAAGGATTGGGCGGCTATTCTAAAATAATCTACTGCCAATTCTGGTTGGCCCAGACGTCCTAAACTCCAACCTATACCATTGTACGCATCGTAGTAAGATGAATCTTCAGTTATTGATTGCAAAAACCAATCAAATGCTTCCTGATAGAGACCATCTTCATAATAAGTCCAACCGTAACTGGATAAATCACTATCTGTTGGTTCATATGTCTGTCTACAGTTTGGAATTAGAAATATTATTCCAGATAAACTGCAGATGATAAATAGTCTTTTAATTTGTATTATCATTTTAACAACATCATTTTTTTATTTTTAACAATACCTGTTTTTGTTGTCAATTGAATAAAATATACACCTGACGACATTTGTTGTCCAAATTTATCATAGCCATCCCACTGTACCTTAAACTGCCCAATCTGATCCTTATTTTCAACAAGTGCTGTTATATGTTGACCAAGTAGATTAAATATATTAATTGATACGTTTTGGCTTAGCCCATCCATCAATCCTATATCATACATAACAGTTGTTGTAGGGTTAAAAGGATTAGGATAATTTTGGTAAATATTCGTCTGTTCAGGTACAATAATCGTTTTAGGACCTAATCTAAAGTAACCTGACTGTTCCGATAAAGTAAAAATCTCCCCTTCCATTGTAAGGGATGGCAATTCTTCCCAGGTAACGCTATTCTTTCGCCTATATATTGCTAGATCTTTTCGATCATTCGCAAATTTCACTTCAATAGGTTGGTTAAAACTAAAATCTTCATTCCCAAATACATAAGATGCTTTATCATGAAAAGTTTCATCAAATAGAGTAGAATCTGCAATTAAAAACGACTGATCATATAAAATTGATCCAGCGTTTCCAGCTACAGAAAATTGGCCATCATAGCTTCTTCCCATCCAACGACTTGTCGCTCTACCAGCAGCAAGAGAGAATGATTCACTCACGGTAGTATCCCCAACATTGGCATTGGCATATATATCAATTGAATAATTACCAGATGCCTCAAATGTAACATCTCCTGTATAAGTATAATCCGCTATTGTATCAATCATGATATCTTGATTTTGTACTTCCATAGACAAATAAGTTGTCTTTGATAATGAATCGATTACCATGACCTGTAAAAAATTACTAAAGGCATTATTTTGTACTACCGAAACAGATAAATGAGGACGCATAACTCTAAGAATATCAAGTGTGAATGTTGAAATAGCAGATGTATCTTCATCGGCAACAACTACTTGTATAGTAGCTTCATTAGACCAAAGCTTTTCAGGTAAGAAAAGTACCGAATCTCCTAGACCGTATGAAATAAATTCTGAAGGAGAAATTGTTATTTTTTCTTCGTTTGTTAAAGCCGTAACAGTAAAAGTTAGGGATGTATCATCAACATCTGTAGTATATGAACCAAATTCTAACCATATAGAATCACTCTCATTTACAACCGTGTCTGGAAGAGTTGCAATAGTTGGTGGGTCGTTCTTAGGCAGTACATTGACAATGATTGTATCTCTAGTTTCCAAACCCATTGGATCAATAGCTATAAATTCAATACGGTGATTGGAACCATGATAGTTAGAATCACTAGCGAATGTAGCAATCACTGTTTCATTTATTCCATCTCCTGATGTATCAGCTAAGTCAATAGACACTTCTAAAAGAGGATTATTTCTAGTATTATTTATTAATTGTATTATATCTAATGAAAGTTGTTGCCCATTTGCAGCGCTGTTACTAGGATCAAACCCAAGATACTCTCTGGTAAGACGCGCACGTATATCATTTGGGGTATCTGGACCAACAATAACCTGACCCAAAGGGTAATCCTCATTTAATTGAGATGTATCATAAATAACTGCTGCCCAATCCAACTCTAGAGCAACATCATTATCAACATCATAAATAAAATTTGAAAGAGTACACTTAACAGCTAATTCTGTATCTTCTTCCCATGCAATAACACCTTCAGACTCTCCTGATATTAAAACAGAATCACTTAAAAAGAGTCCAGGTGCATCATTTTGAGCAATTAGTGTTAATGTGAAAGTTTCAGTATGAGTTAGCTCATAAGCGTCTGTTACTGTTACATCTATATTCCATTCACCAAGATCCTCTTGCGTTGGTGTCCAGATTAAGATTCCACTAATTGAATCAATTATAACTGTACTTCTTCTTATTTCGTAGAGAGTACCCGCTATTGGATTATTGTCCCATGTTGTTAATCCAGTAGTATCAATGGTCACCATCCTTGTTCCACCATGATAATCTAAGATTGTTCTTACTTGAGGACCTCCTGTCCCAGTACTGATTGTGATTTCATTCCCATTATAATAATCATCTTGTATCATTGCTCCAAGCTCTAGAAAAACTGAATAGCTTGTTCCTCCTCTAGCCTGACCTTCTAGAAAAGCATTCGTCAATATATCAGTTGTAATGGTGTATGTGTGGCTATCTCCCTGTAAAACATTAAAATCAGGGTCAGTTATCTGGACAGTATCACTCCAAAATAGATCCTCATAAATACTTTGATCTTCAATTGTAGCAATCAATGGATTTGAGTTCTGTCTAATTAGTGTATCTGAACGAAGAATTTCCGATGAATTCCCCGCACTATCATAAGCCACAATTTCTGCTACATACCTCATCTCATGTTCTAAAAATAATTCCTGAGAAAAGATTGTATCTATTGAAGAAATCGTATCACCTAACTCTGGACCAAAAAATAATTCTAATTCAGGATCAGCCCATGATTTTTTCCTGATTCGTAATTCATATCTCTCCAAACCAGATCCACCAATTCCAGATTCTTGAAATGAACTCCACTCAATATCGATCTGATCATCAGATATTTGATAGTATTGACTACCATCATTCGTTATTCCAAAGTCTCCACTTATAATTGATCCAATTGAAGGTCCATATGGATCATATACTAATTTATCTCTACTGATTTCAAAAGCAGTAACATTTGCGTGTTTATCTATAACTCTCGCTCTGACGTAAATGCTATCACCAGGTTGGAGACCATCATTCCCACTAGATGCAGTATCCATTACCGCATATAAATCTTCGATTGGTCTTATAAATTCAAAACTATCACCACTTGTTATGATCAAATCATTTTCACCAATCTGTTTCCAACCTGCTGGTGGAGCAAGACCTCGTGTCTTATTGCGGAATTGAATTTCAACCTGGCCACCTTCCTGGAGAGTAGTATCATCTACAAAAGCCTGAATAGGCACCCAAACACCTATATTGGTTGTGTTACCTGTAATATAACCTTGGACAGGATTTCCACCAATAATCCTCACAGATAGAGTCGTATCAAAAGCAGGAGGTAAATTATCAACTGCAAAGATTGAATCAGAAACAAATAATTCGATTGGATTTTCTGCAAGGTCGTTACCTACAAAATCAAAATCGATAAATCCATCATCAGTTGACAAATCAGATATAGTAAAATCAAATACCCATGTATTGGCATCTGGATTTTGGCTCAGGTTTATAGTACCTATAGTACCCTCAACCAAAGAATCTAAAGCATTATATTCCAAGTTTACTGTTGGGACAGGATTTGTTGCTAATATCGGCTCATCTGTAGTTACGGTAATTCTAATAGTATCACCACCAATACCAACATTCGTTAATGTTGGATTGGTAATATTTTCATATGAAAATGTTGCAGTTCCATTAAAATTATCAAATGTCAGCACATCACCCGCAACTCCATCACCATCCACATCTAATATGTTAACTGAGTCAGCAGGAAACAAATTATTTGCTAAATCGTGGGCATTGGTAATAGTAATATTACTGACCGCTCCATCCAAATCTGTAGGTTCATTCACTCCATCTCCATCGAAATCTCCACCAAGTATATATGTATATTTCCAATTAATTAAATCGCCTGCTGTCCAAATACCATCACCATTATCATCAATAAATGGTTCTCCGAAATCATAAACTCCATTTCCTTCTGTACCATCACTGTCTTCTGTTCCAGGACCTCCATCTGATCCATAATCATCATAATATTCTTCTGGATTTACAAGAACCATATCACCGCCTGTCGTTACATTACCAGGTAATTCTGGTAACTCCATAGTAAATATCGGTGGCGGATCAACTATAATCGGTTCATTAAACGTAGCTGTAATTATAACTGTATCTAAATCGGTTGCATATAAACGACTAAAAACCATATCAACAGTAGGTCGTGTAGTATCATAAGTGAAAAAATTAATCGTATCATTACCAGTATTCCCAGCAAGATCAAGACTCGAAAAAATTACTTCATATAAGCCTTCAGTTAATTCAAGAGGACCACCATCAACACCCCAGCCTGGTAAAATACCTGGCGTTCTTGGTATTCCTGGATCAGTTTCTGTTAAATCGGCTGTAGCAAGAGATGTAGAATACGCTGTCTCATCATCAAGGTTATTAAATATTACATCACAGGAAGCAATTTCCTCACTTTGGTTAGGCTCATCCATCTCCCATGATATAACTGCCATAGCGCTATCATTATTGTAAGAACTATCACCAGAAGAAAAATTAAAAAATCTAGCCGGAGTATTATCGATTCTAAGTTCATTGGCACCTGTTATATTACCTGAAGGAACTGCATTTCCATAGATATCCGTTGCATTAACTGTTAAAATAGCGAACCCATCATAGTTTAATATAGATGGTAGGTCTAATGGGATTGGGAAAATCCATATTTTATCATCAGCAGCATCTTGTTTTGAAAGTGCAACAGTAGTATCAAAAGGAGTTTCTTCACTATCATCACCATAAGAAATATTAATAGTTGGAGGGCCATTTAAATCATTAATGGATTCAGTAAATGTAAATATTGCATCTACAGTCCCATCTGCAGCCTTAACCAAGTTATCAGCATCATTATAGGTGATATCACATTCAGGCTGGGTAAAATCAACTACAACAGTTAGCGCTTCACTATTACTTGATTGATTACCAGCCGTGTCTTCATGAACAGCATAAAAATGATAAACTGGATCAACGGAAACATCTATACTAACAGTTTCTGTGCGTGTACCATCAGCAGTTCCATCTCCATCCAAATCTAATCCATCATTATTCTGTCCTCCTTCACCAGGATCTTTAATTCCATCACCATTAATATCTACCCACGGCGTTGGTGTTTGCTGTGAATCTAATTTAGTAACCACATTATCAACAGTAGGATCATAGAGACTATCTCCATCAAAATCTTCAACTGAAAAAAGAATCCACTTATACCCTGGAATCGTATCCGTTTGATCAATAATAATAGATGATAAATTTGTAAAATTATCAAATTCTGACTCACCTGTATCAAGAGTATCTGGTAAATCAGGAAGACCGAGAGGTGGTGGTGGTGTAGTATCAATTGCAACAGACAAAGTAGGACTTGCTGAAGTAATATTACCAGCCAAGTCTCTTACTGTATAACTAAGTGCATGTGTACCTTCTTCTAAGGCAAATCCTTCTCCAGCATCAGGAATTCCATCTTCATTTGCATCAACCCATGGGATTGCAATATCTAAAGTTGATTGAAAGCCAATTGAGTTAGCTGAATCCGCAGGCGTATTAATAAAACCTCGCTGTGCAAATAAGACAACCTTATTTTGTTCAAATGGATTAAGATTATTAATTCGAAATGTCGGATTTGGTAAATTGGTAATATTATCACTATCATCAAAACCCGTATCAGAATCTGATATTAAATCTGGAGCAGAAAATTCTATGGAAATATTCGGGTTATCGGGATCATAACCAACTGGAGCAACTCTATCTAATACATAATCAACTGGAGCAGCACCTGAAACAGCAGTCGATAGATTACCTGCATAATCTCTTGCTTTTAAAGTAACAGCATAGGTTGCATCATTCGAAAGAGAGCCAGTGATGTCTTCTGAATCAGTTGTGGCTACAACATTCACCGAATCAGCCCCATTGAAATATAAAAATACCCTATCGGTAACATTCAGACCTGAAACAGAAAATGTTGGAGTATCATCTTTGGATATATCATCATCATCTAATTCACCCGTATCTGATGTATTCTTTAAATCAATTGTGACACCACTTACATCCGGTGCGGTTTGATCAACTGTGACTTCTAAACCTGGAGATGGAGTTGATTGATTCC
>CAZPHE010000041.1:7797-17569 GCA_964586315.1 uncultured bacterium
GAGCAGTAACATCAACAGTAATAGATAAGGCAGTACTCGAAGAAGTTATATTCCCTGCGGAATCCTTAACTGTATATGTAATACTCCATGCGCCCTCATCTAGCCCAAAACCTTCCCCAACATCTATATCATCTTCTCCATCGGCATCAACCCAAGGAACTGTTAGAGTAACCTGAGGCGGATCATTCGCTCCAGTACCTGCTATTGCAAAATAATTTGTAAAACCCTTTTGAGCATATAAAGCAACTGAGTCTTGTTTATAAGGATCAAGACCGCTAATTAAAAAACTAGGTGCTCTTTGTTTTGTAAGGTTATCTGCATTATCATAACCTGTATCATCATTAGCAATTAAATCCGGTGCTGATAAATCAGCTGTTGGAGCTACCCTATCTAATCTATATATTAACTCAGGAGATGCATCTGATAGATTCCCAGCATAATCTCTTACCTTAGCTGTTATAGAATAGGCACCATCATCAATAGTACCGTCTGCGTTTTCATCAAATCCAGTACCAGCTAAAGACTCTGAAACTGCATCAACAACAAGTGTAGAATAACGCTTAGCAACTCCATTCAATCCACTACCTGGATTTTGACTTATGGGCTTTAATGCATAAAAAATAATAAGCGAATCCGTGGATGCAAGGCCATCAGCAGCCCCATTACCATCCAAATCTGCAGAATTTGTAATTGTAAAAGTTGGAGTGGTATTGCTACCCGCATTATCACCAGAGATACCTGTATCTGATCCTGCATCTAATACAATTCCATATTCGCTTACATCTGGTGCGGTTTGATCAACTGTGACTTCTAAACCTGGAGATGGAGTTGATTGATTCCCTGCTGCATCTGTAGAAGTTGTATAAAATGTACTTATAACACCATCTACCAATCCGCTGGGTTCAAAAAATAAGGAATCTGTGATACCATCAGCATCAGCATCAGTATTTAAAATTGCTGAATCTATCTTGGTATCTGCAGCAACATCAAAATCACCTTCTCCATCCCATAAATACATCTCACCAATATCATTTGCTGCAAGTCCCTTTACAGTAACTCTTAAGGTATTCAGATTGGTTAAATTATCCGTAGTTGATACTCCCGTATCATATGCAGTCTGGAGATCAGATAAAGTTGGCGCGGAGGGAGCAGTAACATCAACAGTAATAGATAAGGCAGTACTCGAAGAAGTTATATTCCCCGCTGAATCTTCTACTGTATATGTCATGTTCCATGTGCCTTCTCCTAATTCTGAATCTTCAGGGACAGTCAAGGTTATTAAAGGAGGATCATCTGCTGCAAAACCTGAAACAAGCTCGGTCGTTGTAAATCCTTTTAACCCAGATAGAGTGACCTTATCTCTTTTATATGCATCAAGACCGCTAATTAAAAAACTAGGTTCTGTTTGATTCGTGTTATTATCTGTATTATCATAACCCGTATCATCACCAGCAGTTAAATCTGGTGCTGATAAATCAGCTGAAGGCACCGTGGTATCTAATCTATAGACTAACTCAGGCGATGCATCTGATAAATTTCCAGCATAATCTCTTACTTTAGCTGTTATAGAATAGGCACCATCATCAATAGTACCGTCTGCGTTTTCATCAAATCCAGTACCAGCCAAACTCTCTGAGGTTATTTCATCGATAACAAGAGTGGCATAACGCTTAGCAACTCCATTTAAACCACTCCCTGAATTTTGGCTAATTGGCTTTAATGCATAATAGATTATCAGTGAATCCGTGGATGTAAGACCAGAGGCTGGATTTGTAATTGTAAATGTTGGTGTGGTATTGCTACCCGCATTATCATCAGCGATACCTGTATCTGATCCTGAATCCAATGCAATGACATAACCGCTAACATCTGGAAAGACTTGATCCACCACAACCTGCAGGGTTGGGGAATCTGCTTTTGTTGTTTTATTACCCGCTACATCTTCTGCAATGACATAATAATCAAAAGTTCCACTTGCACTATTAGTTACAGTAAATGTTGCAGTACTAGATGCTAAATTAACAGTTTGAATCAAGGTTGGGGTGTCCCCATCTTGATATAGCAAACCATATTCTCCTGTAACATACCCACTAGATGTAATGGACATACTGGCAGTATTGGTTAAGTTATCTGTACTGGATACACCCGTATCATCAGAAGCTATTAAATCTAAATCAGCAGGCGCATCTGGTGATGTATAATCAATAGTAACCGGAGTTCCTGAACTAAGCGATGAAATATTACCCGCAGCATCGGTGACACGATATTGAAAGCTATAAGTTCCAGCACTCAAATTTGATGGAACTATTAAAGTATCACTTGATTCATCCAAATCTTTTGTACCAGATGTAGAAAGACTTGTCGCACCGGCAGCATTGGTAACATATAATTCTAGGAAATCCTCAGTAGATGCCAACTGATCTAGGGTGAATCTTGGTGTTCTATTACTGGTAATATTATCACTGTCTGATACACCACTATCATCATCCGTAAACAAATCAGGCGTTGAAGCAATCGTAAATGGTGTTGTATCTACAACAATTGCCAATTCATTGGAATAATCAGATAAGTTTCCCGCATAATCCTTTGCTTTTACTTTTATACTGAAATTATTTTCTGTAAATGTTTTATCACTTGCTGTTGTTAAGGATAGCGTACTATTTGAAGCATATCCACGAGAAACCAACTCATCTGCCTGACCTGCAACTACTCGGTATAAATAAACTGAATCAGTAGTCGTTAAATTGGTAATCTCAAATGTTGGCAGTGTTTCATTAGTAATATTATCATCATTAGCTAAACCCGTATCTGATGCATCAATCAGGTCAATTATTACCGCAGTTGCCGCAGTCAGATCGGGTGCCTGTGTATCAACCGTTACAGTTAAAAAATCAGATTTAATTGATTCATTACCTGCTAAATCTTTGGTCTTGGCTGCATAGATACCACTTGTGAGATTTTCTACAGTGATATCCGTTTGAGCATGGACAATTGTTTCTCCTGCAACAACAGCATCGCTATTATCCGTATCAACAATATAGACACTATCAGTCGCAGTTAAACCAGTAACACGAAACACCACTGTGGTGAGATTTGTTAGGTTATCAGAATTAGAGGTTCCAGTATCATATTCATCTACACCATCGCCATTACCATCATCTAAAAGATCAGGAGCTGAAGGAGTCGCAGGCGCAGTCAAATCAATAGTGACTTCTAAATCTGAACTCATTGATGAGATATTACCTGCAGGATCAACTACCTTATATGAAAACGTATAGACATCTTCAGTCAGAGCAGTTGTAAGCTCATGGGTTTTTGAAATCCCATCTTGATCAAGTATAAAACCAGTAAGGAATTGATCGGTGATACTAAGGCTCGCTACATCCTGATAAATTCGAATTGAGTCATACACAGCAGTACTTGGATCAGCTACTGGTGCAAGACCAGCAACTGTGATCTCAGGAGTCGTTTGGTTCGTAATATTATCAGTATTTGAAAAACCTGAGTCATCACCAACAGCAAGATCTAACGCATCACCGACTGATGGTACTTGTGTATCAATTGTAATATTGACACCAGGTGAAAACTCAGAAATATTTCCAGTGAGGTCTCGACTTTTTACAAAAACAGCATACGTGTTTAATGAATGGGATAGTGCCTTATCATCTGGAACAGTTAAACTAACAGAATTTGTAGAAATCGCAGCACTGTCCATCCTTACATCATTCACAAATAAGATTAAAGTATCGGTAGTAGCATTAGCGGTTGATAAATCTGTGATTGTAAAAGTCGGTGTTGTATCATTGGTTAGATTATCATTATCAGATACTCCAGTATCTGAATCACTATCTAAGTCCACAAAATTATCAACACCAAGAGTAGTTGCAGTATTATCAAATGTGACTGAGCTTCCATCATTTGTTGCAGCAACCGCAGTACCATCATTCGCTGCTAAATCAGAGAAAGCAATATTAAATGTAATCGCTCCATCATCATCACTTTCCTGCATGGTATATGTAGCAGTCCATTGAGTTGCGTCAGCACCCTGTGCTACAGTAGCAGTGTTACTCACAATTGTAACAACTGGACTTGATTTTAAATTTTCATCAGCTGTAAAACTTACTGTTACTTGATCACCGGCTTTTGCTTTTGAAGTATCATATCTATTATTACTTAAAATTCCAACAGATGATAAAGTTGGGTTAGTTTTATCAAAAGTAATTGTAACTCCATCAGTAGTAGTATTTTTTGTTTCTCCTGAATTACCAGCATAATCCTTATAATCAAAAACTAAATTAACAGGACCTTCAGTATCAGATGATTGCATAGCATAATTAGCAGTCCATGTAGAATCTAATTTACCTCCAACAGCAGTTTCAGTAACACTCTCACCTTCGACAGTTAGTATTAATTCAGCCAAAGGCTCATCACCCTTCATGGTTGTAGTAATGACATCATCTACCTTAGCACGTGTAGGGAGGTTATCATTATCTGAAACATAGGTGAATGTGGTAATCTCGGGTGGTGTTTTGTCAAATATAACTCCACCAGCCACTCCAGGTGTGATATGTGTAACTTCAGTACCAGATAAATTAAATTGATCACTATAGTTGATGGAATAAGGTACAGTATAACCTGTTCCTTCAGAATCATCCATCGATGAAGGAAGGGAATAAGATGCAGTCCACCCTTCCACAGAAGTATTCCAAGCGCTTGATTTACTTACTGTTGCTGCTTGACCATTTACCAAAACGATAACTGTACTTGTTAGAAGTTCCTCATTTGCATCAAAAGTGACAGTAACAACACTGCCAACTCTTCCATAACCTGTATTAATAGAATTATCAGAAACAAAATTTACATTTGACAATACTGGGGCAGTATTATCATAACTGACATACTCACCATCATCATCGTTTAGAATAGAATTATGATCTGTACCATCATTGCTTGCAAGATCTGTAAAATCAATAAGAAACGACATTTGACCTAAGGTCTCAACATTACCAGCTGTATGAACTGCAGTCCATTTTTGATTATTAAACCCAGCTACTGCAGTTACCGTTGGTGCAGTATTAGAACCAATTGTAATCGCAGGGGTTTGAATCGCTTCATCAGTAATAATTGTCAGAGTAATAATATCACCAGGTCGGGCATATTGAGGTAGAGAATTATTTGAAGCAATATCAACTGTAGTAACAGAAGGGGCAGTCCTGTCAACAGTGACTAAAGTATTTCCAGTGGAAAGTGTTGAGACAACTGCTCCACCACTAGCGTTTACTCCAGCATTTCCTGCAGGGTCTGCAAAAGTGATGCTAAATACTACTTCAGTTTCAGCATGACCCGCCGCTACGGTTTTTAATGCCTGCCAGCTATTCGCCTGTGGCTGGGTGATCGTTATATCAGCTGTTGAGCCTAACATTGATACTGTGGGAGTATTAATTGTTTCTGATGATTCAAAGGTTAACTTTATTACATCTCCTAATTTTGCATAGGCACTATTATCTGTATTAACTGATACCATATCAACATTACTCAAAGTAGGAGCAGTAGGATCAAATTTCACAGCTGTACCATCAGTGGTTGAAGATGTTACCGTTTCTCCTGCATTCCCTACTACATCTTCATATCCACTAATCGTAAAAGGGATTGATGATATATCACTTGTCCCATCTGTAGTTGACATTGTATAGGTAGCTGTAAAACTTGTTGCAGTATTTCTTGCTACACTTGCAGTGTTACCATTAATTGTAACTGATGGGTCCGATCCTGTCTTAATAGCCTCAGTTGATGTTAAAGTCAGGGTAATTTCATCACCTACAATTGCAACGGTATTATCATCGTTATCAGATACGATACTTACCGATGCACCGGTACCTGTTGTAAAACTGGGAGCTGTTTTATCAAATGTGACACCCGAGCCATCAGCATCAGCTATTATTGCCGCTACCTGAGTACCAGCATTACCTGCAATATCAGAAAAATCAATAGTAAAAGCAACAGTACCTTCCGTATCCCCATCCAGCATGGTATAAGTAGATGAATACAGAGCCAACCCGCTGGTCGCATCAGTCAAAGATGCAGCACCCGTACCCGTTCTTCCAGCAATAACTACTGTAGGTGTTTGGATATTTTCATCAGATACAATTGTGAGAGTAATTTGGTCACCAACTTTAGCAAGTGTTGCACCATTAGAATTATTAGATGCAATACTTGCTTGCGTAAGTTCAGGTATATTATCATCAAAAATCACTACACCATCATTATCATTTGCTACAGCAACGATTCGGGTACCATCATTTCCTGCCATATCAGTAAAATCTAATGTGAAAGGTATTGCACCATTTGCCCTGCCTGCAACCATTGTTTGTATGGAAGTCCAAGTTGAATCAGTATTACTACCTGAAGTAGTCGCTCCAGCAGTAAACATTGTTACAGTAGGTGTTGCATTTAATTTATCAGTCGCCTTAAACGATAGTGTCACGAGTGATCCTGGTTTTGCGTATAGAGGGTTAGAATTATCTGATGCCATTGTGACATAAGACATCAATGGTGTAGTTCTATCAAAAATTACAGATGTACCATCCGTTACTGCATTAGCTGTAGCTGTATTGCCTGCAGGATCCTGAAATGCCAAAGTAAATGCAACGGTACCCTCAGTTGTACTAGTATTAGTCGTGATAGATGATTCATAATTTACTTGGGAGCCACCTACTGATGATACAGTTGAAGCAGTCGATGCAATGGTACCTGTTGGTGCGGTTGTTGTAGATAAATTTTCGCTTGCAGTAAATGTGACTTTAATTTCATCACCAGCTTTCGCATAAGAGGTATTCGAACCATTAGATGCTATATTTACGGATGATAGCGTTGGAACAGCATTATCAATAGTAATACTACTTATATCAGATGATATTGTAGACTGATTACCCGTCAAGTCTGTCATTACAAAAGAATACGGGGCTGGACCGCTTGTTTCACTACCATTTAGTTCAACACTCATTTTCCAATTTGTTGCAGATATTTTACTGATATCGGTGCCAGTAATAGACCTTGATGCTATAGATGCAGATGTAATCCCATAAGGCGTTGCATCTTCATCACCCTGTAAATCTTCAGCCGCAACAACTGTAACAGATACAACATCTCCAGATATAGCATATCCACTATTGTTACTGCTAGATGCGACAGTGACAGAAGTAGTAGTTGGTGCGGTATTGTCATAGGTCACTCCACCAGATGTTAGGCCGCTAATATCAACTTCAGTCCCCGCATTGCCTGCCAAGTCAGAAAAATTAATGGTGAAGTCTACCGCCCCATCAGCATCATCAGCATCCATGGTCTTGATTGCAGTCCAAGATGTCTTATCCCCTGATGCATTCGATTCATAAGATGACTCTGATTCGATTAGGACTACAGGTGTTTGGATTTGCTCATTACTATAAAAGGTGAGAGTAACAACATCATCAGATTTTGCACGACTTGAGCTGAGGCTATTATTTGAAGCACTGCTCACACTAGTAAGCGTAGGTGCAGTATAATCAAAAGTAACAGAACTTGCATCCGTTGTAGCTGCTATGGTTGAGACTGTATTACCAGCATTATCCTTTATCCCTGCAATAGAGAAAGTTACCACAGTCTGAGGATCATTCGCCTGATTCATAGTATGTGTTGCACTATAACTACTTGATGCAGTTGTAGGATTTACAGTTGCACTGGTATTTGCAGCAATCCCGACAGTAGGAGCTTCAAATAAAGTTTCATTTGCAGAAATAGATAGTGTTACAACATCACCATGTTTTGCCAATGATGTCACATCATTATTTGATGCTATTGTTACTGTCATTTCGGGACTTGTTTTATCTACAGTTACCGTTGATCCATCTGTTGTCGCTTGCAAGGGACTCGCTCCAACATTATAATTTTCATCATAATAAGTAACCGTAAACGTGGCTACAGCTTCAGCATGAGTTGAGACCGTATTTGCTATTGTCCATTGAGTTGCATCAGCTCCCTGACTTGCAATAAAATCTAAACCAGAAATATTTCCTGCTATTACTTGGCCACCTGAATTCATAAGATTTTCTGATGCTGTAATGTTAAGAGTTATTGTATTGCCAGTCGTTGCATAAGCAATATTCGTACCATTATTAGATGCAATAGAAGCGGTACTAATTGTAGGACGTGTTAAATCTAAAATCCAATCAACACCTGATACTCCCGGGTAATAAGTACCATTATCAGTATCTTTTACACGTAGACGTATTGTCCCATCATTTCCTGGCCAAGCAGCAAGAGCAGAAAAAACTTCATGACTGATCGATATATTTGCGTCTCCAGAATTATCACTCTCAAATCGACCATTGCTGTAGGCCGTACCAGTTGATGCAGTCATTGAAGAAAATTGATAATACCAACTAGTTCCAACATCAAATGATACTTCAATCCTGTATAATACACCAGTTGCCATCGTATTCCCTGACATCGTAAAGCCACCATCTCCTGCTGGCACACTGGAATTAGTTACTTCAGTATTATATCTACCATAGGCTGTGCTTTGTCCTGCAGGGACAAAGGAAACATTCACAGCTTTCAAAACTGAAAGCATGATCCCAATTAAGAGAAAAACAATTATTCTTGGACTATTTTTTTCCATACTTACTAGCAATTTAGCCTTTTAAAATGGTTTAAAGGTTGATCCCCAACACAATTTGTCCATCCATCCAACCTGATCGCCCCATATCAATACCTTCAGATGTCTTGGCACCCAAAGCCTCTGTGGAACGAATACCTGCACGTACCGATAATGCTCCTATCCGAACACCGTAGGATGATTCCATAGTAAAACCAATTGATGACCCAACCAATCCAGCACCAAACTTTATTTTCCCAGGACCTGCAGGAAAACTCATAATTCCCATAAGAGTGATACCACTATAAGTATCATCAATTGCAATCACATTCTCACCTACTTGAGTAAAAGCTGCGTTTGTAAATTTGAAATTTCCTGCTTCTGCACCAAATCGAAATCTTGCACCCATGAACTGCATTAAGACAGGGAATTCTACACTAGCCCTAAGTTCAACTGTAGAATTAAATTTAATTAAATTAAGATTTACAAATCTCGGTGACCCTAAGGTTAAATCGATAGTATATCCTAAATTTTCTGCTTCATCTTGTAAATATGGTTCATAATCTTCTTCATCTTCATAATCTTCTTCTTCTTCATAATCTTCTTCTTCATCGTACTCATCATCATCTTCATATTCATCATCATCTAGGTATTCATCTTCATCTTCATATTCATCGTATTCTTCATCATCTCCCCAATACTCTTCAACATCATCATCTTGAGCATAGAGATTTGAAGATGGTAAAATGATAACAACAGATAAGAATGCCCATATTATGTAATGAGCAAATCTTGTGAAGATGGAAATATTTTTTCTTTCCCACATAGTGAACTCCGCTAATTGATATACCACTCCCGTGGCCAATTGCTATTTATTAATTTTTTTCTTACCTCGTGAGCGTAATGACTCCATGAAATATAAGAAAATGTCTAGGTCTCAGTCAAATTTAAAATAATTATGTATAAATTAATAAAAAAGTGGTTTTTGATATAATTTTTATCACTTTTTAAGATTAACAAACTCATCCCAAAACTATTAATTATAATACAATCTAAAAACTATACTTAATTTTTTATGCTTCTCAGATCAAAATCTAATCCATTATATTAAAAAAACCCCCAATAAAGGGGGTTTATCCA
>CAZPHE010000042.1:0-17137 GCA_964586315.1 uncultured bacterium
TGTCCAGGAACTGCCATCTGATACAATTACATTGCCATCACTATGACTTAATCCTAATATTTCTGTAAGATTATCATTAAGATCTTGTTTTGCATTTAATTGATCCTGGATATTGGATGTCACTCCATCAACAAAGTTTAATTCCAAAGAATCCGCTGTGATTCCTAAATCAGCCAAATTGTACACTGGACCATCGGTAAGTGCATCAAGTTGTATTTGAATATCAGATGTTACATTCTGTAAATATTGGACTTTTCCTGCAGATAATTCACCATCAGCAAGATCTGCAACATCTGCATCATAAGCCTGAACATCCACATTAATTTCCAAACCTAAATTTTGGCGTGCAGTTGTATTATCTGATGCACCTGTACCACCATCTGTAATACTTAAACTTGCTATCCCACTTATTGACCCTCCAGTAATTTCCACATTTTCTGCATCCTGAGATGCTATGGATCCAACACTATCTTCTAAGAGAAAATCAGAAAGAGTATCGTTGTGAGCAAAATTCCCCAATGTGTCAATATTTACATATTGGCTCAAGTTAGGTTGATTAATTAAATCATTATAATCATTGGATAAAGCAACCGTACCTAGTTCTGTTGTCAATGTATATTGACTTAAGCTATCAGACATAACATAATAGGTGAGGGTATCAGATTGAGAAAACCCCGATAAATCAGGCAAATCATTTAAACTATGGTAACTACCTGTAAATGCCACAGAATCAAGATTACTAGTTAGAGGGAAATTGGAAAGTGTATCCTTTGCAGCAAAAACTGAAAGATTAGGTAAATTTTCCAAATCTAAATAATTCCCACCTTGGCTGTAGTTAGCTGTATCAGATACCATCGAATATAAGACCGATGTTATGGCTTGTCTTGGTAGTAAAGATATCTCTCCAACTATAATTTCTAAGTAGACTCCCTCAGATGAAAAATCTACAGGATTTGTAAGACCAAGTGTTGCACTAATGATACCATCATCTATTTCAATTTCATGGATTTCTTCCCAAATAAAATCTCCTCCTTCTGGAATAGCGTAAAACCTAAAAGTTATTTGATAAGTTCCATCATCAACAGGCCTTCCATCATTTTTTGTAAGAAGACCTTGATAGGATAAAGTTTTAGGTATCGATAAATTCCTACTTACAGCATTTGAATGTGTTATTTCAGAATTTGCAAGAGCTCTTTGGCTTTGATTATGCTTTTGTGCATAAATCAAATGCAAAAATGTTAGAGCATATATCATATTTTTCATGATTCACTCCTATGATAATAGATTGATTGAAAGAATTTTTTATTTTAGCTAGGCGGGAATTCAGGAGGTAGATCAATTGGACCGCCATCACTAAAGGCACCAGAGATCCCTTGATTAAGAACAATTAATAGTATCACAAATATGAGAGGGTTTCTCTTTAAATAGCCAGTAAACTTTTGATTAGATTCAGAAAATCGTTTGATTAATGATTTCTTTTCTTTTGGGATTATACCTTCCAAAGTTGATTCAACAGCTTTACTAATTGATTTCTCAAGACCATAAATCCCTTCCATTTTAATAGTGAATTTTGGATAATATATATAGAAAAATCTACTATCTGAAGAATAAGTATTAAATCTAACCCTAGTTAGTTTATGATCAAGCATATGTGTTGCATAAAGCGTAGTTAAACTATGATTGTTTATTCTCATCTGATAAATATTAAAAATTTTATTGTCTTCATCTGTGAGTGTGTTGATTATTCCATCTGGGGTAACTACTCTTATTGATCCAAAGGTATTATCAGCAATATATAATCGATTCGCTCGATCAAAATCTATACTGACTGGCGCATCTAAATAGGATTCTGTTGCTAACGCCCCATCCGTTGCGGTTGTTATTGTTCCTTGTGTACCTGCAAAAGGTAAAACTTTGGTATCATTTCTAACTTTGTAGACCTGTTGTTCAGAAGTACTAACCACAAATAGAGTATCATTTATACTTATTGCTATATCTGATGGATTTTTAACAACTCCTGGTTGTAGAATAACAGTCTGCTGTCCTTCCCTATCAAACTTTCGTACTGATCCGTCCCCTTCAAACAATACCAAAATTTCTCCTAATGAATTTAAACGGATTGCAATAGGTGATGTTGGTTCACCTGGAATAATTGATCCATTCTTATAACGAGGAGTTGTATAAATTGTACTCATAACACCTTCATAAAACCAAAACACAGAATGATTTGATTTATCAGTTATGTATAATTCACCTAATCTGCCAGCACATAATGCTGAGGGAGAATCTAGATTATATACCTCTGAAAATCTGGTTTTGATACTGATCGGTTTTTCATTATTATTTAAAAATAGAATATCTTGGTTATTTCCTGAGACAATAACTGGTGAACCGACTGAATCAAATGATATAGCTTGAGGGTATTTAAGTAAACTATCAGACACAGGATTTAAAATGACTTTTTCTGATAACCACCTGTGATGAGTTTTACCACTGTAAAGTGAGTTTAATGTAAAATAATGGAATTCTAATTCATCATAGTCATTCAAACCCCAACAAAGTATACTGCCAGCCTGTTCAAGGTAAGCATTTTCAGCTGCACAATCATAATCATTACAATCAAAGTTATATTTAAGAGTTGTATCAACAACTTCTGTATAGGATAATGTATCCATCGATATATTATATTTATACTGCCTATAAATAAAAAATGTCTTTGCTCTCGTTGTAGTATCATCTACCCTGAAATCTTGTAGTAAGGTATCAATGGGCACTCCATTATAATTGGATAAATCTTCCCCCATTGATACAGTATCTAAATAAGTTGTTGATATCGAATCTTGTTCATATCTAGTCCGATTGTATAGCTTATTTACTTTTATTTCTTTTGGAATAAAACGATTAGGATTTAAAACATTCTTGAACCCTCGTTCTTCTAAAAAGTTGAAAATATATGCATTTATAATCCTCACTTCCATCGGATTGAGTCTACCTTTATTTATAGCTTGGATTGTAATTAAATCATCATTAATGATTGTTTCAGATATTGCTTCTCTATTTTTAGTACTTTCATTTATTAAAGATTGATTATTTGAATTACTGTCTATTAATAAAGAATCTGAAAAAGGATTTGTATTATTGACTATTAGTGGCTGTTCTATAGTAATTATAATTGCATCTCTATCTTCAGTACCTATATGGTTTTGAACTCTTAGAGAGACTTCATAGGCTTGGCCTGGAAGATCCGGGAGGTCTATTTCAATAAATTTATCACGAGTGGTTAATTTTTTTATACTTTGCTTTCCATTAGAATTATTTTCATAAAGCACGGGGGAATCTGAATCTGAAAAATTATACTCACCTGAAAAAATCATATTAGGAGGGAATGACCATTCATATGTTAGAGAACCATTTTGCGGGATTGATGATGATGCATCTAATACAATAGTTGTTAATCCAGGAGCATTTATATCTTCACCCAAGTCTGCTTTGACGTGCCCTACTTTATTATTGGTTTTAGCTACGGAAGTGTTTTTTCCAAAAGCTATAGAATCTTGAAGAATTATAATTAGCAAAATGCAAAATGATAAAATTCTATACATCATCCTACACATAGTTTAAGGTTTATATATGTGAATTATCTTGATTATTAATTTATACACGCTATAGAGTAGTATTCATCCATACCTTTAACATTTCAATGAAGAGATAAAGGATTCTAAACTAGTCTCAGTTTTTAATTCTAATTTTTTTCTTAATCTATATCTTTTATTCTCAATTGAACGTAATGATGAACCAGTACATCTTGCAATTTCTTTAGTATTCATTTTCAATTTAAGATAACAGCAAAGTTTAATATCTGCTTTATTAAGATCTGGATATTGGATATTTAAATAGTTTATAAATTCAGGATACAATGAAGAAAATTGTATTTGAAATTCCTCCCAATCTTCAGAGTTGTCAATTTGATTTTGGATTTTCTTCTTGATAAAAGTTATTCTTTTTTTATCATTTTCATTCTTGATCTGAGG
Source organism: uncultured bacterium (assembly GCA_964586315.1). GTDB lineage: Bacteria > Fidelibacterota > Marinisomatia > Marinisomatales > UBA1611 > CAZEER01. The sequence goes on from CAZPHE010000042.1 coordinate 4,032, forward strand.
TATCTGATATTCAAATATATTTATGATTGAATTCAACAAATTATTTTTTGAATATATATTTTCAGACATATTTATAAGTTCATTTTCTTTATTTTTTAATTCAATCTCAACTATTTTATTTTTGTGGTCACGAACCATAGTTTTTTGCACAAAATATTGCTTTCTATATCTATAAACCACCGCAACCATTCCCAGAATTATAAAGCAAAACACTCCAATACTTAAATAGAACTGATCCCTAGTTTTTAAATTTTTCAACCTTTCACGATTTTTCATTAATCTAGATTTATACTCCATACTATTTACAAGACTATTTACTTTTTTTTCTTGAAAAATTTTATTTTTTTGAACAATTCTTTCTGCTATATCTAAGGCACTCCTATCTAATCTATGAGATTTTAAAATTTCCATTTTTTTATAAAGCAACTCTAATTCCTTCATGGCTAAGCCATTCAAGACACATACCTTTAAACCTCTATCAATTGATTCTAATGCTAAATATAGATCATCTTTTTTAATATAATATTCTGCTTCTACTTTCATATGTTTTGCAAAATCCTTAGGCCAGTTTGTAAGTATTTGACTCGCAGTTCTTGTTTGAATTAAAGCCGCTTCATAATCTCCTATTATTGTATATAATCTGGTTTTTTCTGAATGATTATTCCCATGCAGTTTATAAATTATATCATCAGTATGTTTTTGAATGCTTTCATTGTATTGTTTTGTTCTAAGTACTGTATTTAAAAGTGAATCAACAGCATTACATTCATCTAATGCTAAATCAAATTTCCCTAATAGTCTATAAAGATGTGATAAGGAATAATGCTGACAAGCGACAGCCCTAACCATTTTGATTACATTAATATTTAATTTTTGTGGTAATTTTATGAATATTTGATACTGTGGGTCTTCTCTTGCAGTATTTAAGGCAGACTCAAAATATGATAGGGCTTTATCAAAATTTTTTAATTTAATCTCAGCCCAACCAAGATCACTCAAAACTAATGCTTGATCCTTTTTGGTCTTTATATGGTCATATCCACCAGATTCAAAAATTTCCAAGGCATCTAAAAAGTTTTCCTTAGCTTCAATATATTTTCCCTGATGCATATAAACATTCCCAATATTAATCTGAACCCAAGGGTCCTTTTCCCTTCCGATTAGTTTAGATTGTTCATCTGCATCAATAAAATATGATAAAGCTTCAGTATTAAAGCCAAGATCAAGATAGATCCCACCTAATATATTCAATACTTGATATTTATAGGAGTGATTTTCCTTTAGACTATTTTCAGCAAGTAATCTTCTTGCATATCGTATCGCTCTTTCGGGAAATTTTTTCTTAATAACGTGTAAAGAATCAATTTTAGTTTTAAAAGAATTCTCTATTTTCGTAACATCAGAAAATAATATCGAACAAAACGTAATAAGCAATATTGCGAGTTTAGTTTCCTTCATTTTTTACAAATTTGATTCTTTAGCAGTAATTGGGATGTGGATAAATCATTTACTATTAAACGAACCTTTCAAAGAATGATTTACCAAATATTAATAAAATTATATTTTATTACTTTATAAACATTTTTTTATTTTGATTTGCGAATGTATTCTTTAAAAGATTTAGTTGTAATATTTCTGGTCTTATATTTTTTTTGAAAATTAATATATTCTTCTTCATCAAAATATTTACTTTTTTGTTCATAAGGATAAGAAGCCATACCATGAAAAGGCAATGGGTCTACAGTTTGCCCATGTGCAGTATTTAAATCTCCATCTTTTAACCAACCATCATTATAAAATAAAAAATCACGAGACCAATTTTCTTTCACATCTGGTAAAGAGGATGCGTCAAACTTAAGAGTAATTTCATCACCTGCATTCATTATTACATATTTATTATCAGATTCTATTAATAGAGGTAATACATCCCCATATTTAGTATAGGTGCCAATAAGGTCTCTCCATTTCTGACCAGTAGAAATATTATAATAATCAGGTATATGCGGACTACCAAAATTTTTGCGACTAATTTCAGAAAAACCACGATAATGTAAATCTGCAGCAATTGGCTTTAATTCCATGGTCTCCAATATATTATTAGATACTTTAGAAGCTATAAATATATGATCCCAATATATTTGCATATTTGTTCTAATACGTAAACGATAATCATTGGAAAAAAATTGATTTGTTAAATCAATTATCATTGTTTTATTCTTTCCCTTAGGAAAACCAATATTATCTATCGCCATTACCCAATTCCCATCTCTATCTAATACCTCTATAGATGGAAAGATTGTACGTAATTCATGTGATTGTGCTAGATTTACATTTATACTAGCATCCGTTGGGAATAACCAGCCCTGTAAAAATAGGAAAAGTGAATCGGCACTACTTAAATCCTCAAATCCAATTATAAGATCATGCAGTTCAGTTACTCCCTGGTATTTATCAGAAAGAAAATTGGAAACATATTCTTTATCTTTTTTAGAAATTATATTAAGTACATTATTACCTCGATGATCTTCCGCAGAAATAGGAATATATTTCTTTGCAAAATTATATATGCGTGATGACGGATACGGTGGTGGAGAAAATTTCTCATCAATTAAAACATCAATCGTGTCAGGATGATCTATAACTACTAGTTTTATTTTATCTAAATATGGTGTCTCCCATAATTCTGTAGTGAATTGAAAAATATAATTATTGTTTTTAGGTATCAGCTTATTTTTTGGTACCATTAGATATTCAGCAGTTGAATTTGGAAATGCATATAATGTCTCACCTGCCATAATACCTAATGGCATGCCGAGTGCACTAGGCCATAAAACATCTGTCAAAAATTCAAATTTTGATCCAGTCCAACCAAAAAGATAGGGGCAAGAGCCTTTAAGAAATTGTTCTTCCACAATAGTCTGATTGGATGTGGGGTTAAAATGGTTCTGAGGAACACCGTTGTTCCAAAGTATTCGCATGACATCAGCACCTTCTCTCTCACCTAATCCGAAATGTATTGTAGACCGATCAACATATCGTAACTGATATAAATCATCTGACTTAATTTCTATCTTAGATCCAATCCCAAAGTAATTATTTTTCCCACTTCCTGTCCTTAATCCTTTTAAACGAACCGTTAAATAATTATTTAGATTACCTCCATCATTTCGTAATACTTGAATGTTACCATGTGTATTGGTTAAAAAGAGATCAATATCTCCATCATCATCATAATCAGAAGTTTCTATATGATAAAATGAACCTAGATTACCTGCTATCAATGATGTTGCATCAATGAATTTTCCTAAACCATTGTTATACAACAATTGCAAACCTGTTCCAACTGCTAGGCTATCATTAATTTTTCCAGCAATTAATATATCTAAATAACCATCATTATCAATATCAAGAAATTTTGAATCCATACCGTTTATTTTTCTAGTACTAACTGACTGAATTCCCCAATCTGTATTTATCCTGAAGGTTCCGTCTCCATTATTTGTAAATAATTGATTTTCTTCTCCCGATAGATCTGAAATAAATAAATCAATATCCCCATCATTATCATAATCTCCAGATATAACAGAACCTGGCACATTCATTATATCGATACCACTGTTATCTATATTATTTTCAAAATACCCCTGCCGAAGATTATCAAAATACTGATGATTTCCATCTTGGTTTAAAATAAATAAATCGATATCTCCATCATCATCAAAATCCGAAGATATAACTTCTTTACCTCCAGAATTTTCACCATTTAAGCCTGCATTTAATCCCCTTTCTATATAGGTTCCATCTGAATTATATCTGTATAGATAATTTCTGGTTTTGGTGGTTAAAAATAAATCTAAATCACCTTCAAGGTCCAAATCAGAAAAAACCGCAAATGTACCGACATCATTATTTTCTAAATTAAAATCTTGACTAAGCTCAAAACTTCCATCTCCCAAATTTTTATATAACCTGTTTTTATGGGTATTAATGATAAATAAATCAAGATAACCATCATTATTATAATCAGCAAATATTGATGAAAGATCTTTTTCGGTATGTTTTATTCCAGATTGTTCAGAAATATCGGAGAATAGTCCCTGATCATTATTAAAAAAATATTGATTGCTCCTCATGTGTTTATTTGACCACTTAGAAACAAATAAATCTTCATCACCATCTAAATCATAATCACCTAAAGCGAATGTAACTCTTCCAAGATCCTCTGAGTTATAATCTGTAAGAATAGAGGTGATACCAATTGATTCTGTTATATCGATAAATTTTACAACATTCGGAATTGGATTGGGCATATCTAATCTAGGTTTATTGGTATTTAAAAACCGATAAATAGGACTGCCAGAAAATGGTCCATTAGTACCCTCTAATTCTTCAATGGAAGCTCTGTAAATTGAAGTAGGTTTTAAAAGGTTATGTAGCATCATAAAAGGAACGTAAGCAGATTCGTCTTCACCATTTTTAAGTAATATTAATATTCTTTTAAACAATTCATTTGCACCATCCTGCAATCTGGGTAAAGTTTGATTAATTATTTCTAAATACTTTAAAGCATCATTCGGATTATCATTCTGTAACAATAATTCAACTAATCTAAATGTAGCAACTAGATTTGAAGGTAAAACATCTACTACTTTTCGCATATACTTTATTGCATTTTTATTGGACTCTATGTTTTTAATTTTAGAGTAAGATAAAGCTAATTCATATAATGTCTTCAAATGATTAGGACTATTTACCAAGGTATTTTCAAGCATTTCTATTGCTTGTTCTTGTCTATTAGTTAATTGGTAAAGTTCAGCAGTGAGTAACCGTATATCCGGATTATCTGGTGCAAGTTTTAATCCACTAGTTAACCAATCTTCAGATTGCTGTAACATTCCATTCATACGCATAAAAGCTAAACCAAGGTTAGCAAATCCTAGAGGTTCTTTAGGTGCAATTTCTATCAATCTTTGAAATTCTTCCACTGCATCAGAATTTCTTTCTTCTTCTAAATATGCTAAGCCTAGATTGCGAATAGAAACCATTTGTTCAAATGTAGATTGATCTACATCAACTTTATTAGAACAGTTATACATACAAAGACCAAACACCAGTACAGGTATAAAACGATTAATCATATTAGAATCTACCTATTGAATTAAAAACTAAAAATAGTTGCAAGTTAATAATAGTATATAAAACTTCAATAAATTTAAAAAATGAAATACTCTTCTTTTATTTTAACACTCTTCTTTACATTGTATTTTATAAAAGCTGACACTTCTAGTGTTTTAATTGATGAATTTGATCAATATATAAGAGAATCAATTTCTAATGCAAATATTGCAGGTATAGGGATTTCCATTTTATCAAAAGATTCTGTCATATTTTCAAATGGATATGGGTATTCAAATATTAAGACCAAAGCTCCATTTACAACTAATACGATTATGAATATTGCATCAATTAGCAAAACATTTGTAGGTGTTTCTATAATGTATCTTGTTGAGCAAAAAATAGTAACCTTAGATGATGACATAAATTCTATTTTACCATTTAAAGTTTTTAACCCACATATACCCAATTCAATTATCACGCTTAGACACCTAATGAGTCATACTTCTGGTATAATTGATGACCAAGAAATATATTTGTCCTCATATCACTTTGGAAATGACTCTCCAAATTCACTTGGAAAATTCTTAGAAGATTATTTATCATCAAGTGGAAAATATTTTTCGAATAAAAATTTCACTAAAAATACTCCCGGTGAAAAATTTAATTACTCTAATATAGGAGCAGGTCTTGCAGGTTATCTAGTAGAGCTATTATCTGGAAAACCACTTAACATTTTTACTAGGGAAAACATATTTAAACCTCTAAAAATGAATAATACTTATTGGTTTATTTCTGAAATGGACCAATCCAGACATAGTCGAATTTATAAGTCTAAGAAAAACAATAAAATTCTGGATGAAATAGAGCTGTATGGATTAACCACGTATCCTGATGGAGGATTACGAACTACAATTAATGATCTATCAAAATATCTGCTTTGTATTATTAATCAAGGTAAGTATAAAGATGGTCAAATTTTAGAAAAAAGTACTATATCTAAAATGCTAAAATCAGATTTTATTGATACCTATGCCAAGTTTTGGAATATTGGTGAAGAGATTGGACACGGAGGTGGAGATCCTGGTGTCAGCACAGGAATGTATTATTCACCTGAGAAGGAATTAGGTATTATTTATTTTATAAATACCAGCTCATATAGTGGATTTAAGAATAAAGAAAAAGAAATGTATAAATTTGGTGAAATACTAAAAAAATCATTCGAAATAACTAAAAATTAAGTGGCTTAATTAAAAAGAAATTAGTTTTGAATGCTATAGATTATTTTTTTCTTATTGGTGATTTTACAGTAGCCATTTTATTACTCATTGGGTTTTATTTTGCAAAAATGCATAATCGATTATCAAAAGAATATTATACAATGTTTTGGATTGGATGTTTAATTGGTGCTACTTGGGAATTTACATTTCTAATCCTTGGTCCAGAATTTCTACACTCAGTTAAAGAATGGCCTTATGGTTTAGGTGGTTGGCCTCGAAAACTCAGTCATTCAATATGGGATGGAGGTTTGTTTATGATAGGTATCTATTTTTGTGAGAAATACCTCCCTAAACCTCTATTTAGAACCTTTAATAAAAAAGAATTATTGATTATGCTATCATGGGGAATATCTCAAGAATTATTAGTGGAATATTTATTTAATGGAAGAGTCTGGATTTATGAACCACTTTCTTGGAATCCTGTAATTATCCCAACTATACCAGGTTCAGCTACTTTATCACCAGGTTATACTTTAATTCCACAAGCTGTATGGATCTTGGCACCTGTACTTTTTTATTTAATTTGTTTAAAAATTATCAAAAAATCATAAATATAAATTTCAAATGTATTCAGAATTAATCAGATAAATACTTTGTAAAATAACTAATACCATTTTTCATTTATTAATTTCCCATTTTCATGAATTTCATCTTTAACTAATTTTCCATTTTCGTACCAATAAATCCATTTCCCATTTTTTTGATTATCTTTCCAAACACCTTCCAATTTCTTATGCCCGTTTCCCCACCATTCTGAAGATGGACCATTCTTTCTACCATCTTCCCAAACTAATTCTTGACTTTTTTGTCCATTAGAATACCACATAATCCATAGTCCATCTTCTTTCCCATCTTTCCATGTCACTTCACCTTGCTTATGACCATCATTATACCAACCAACCCAAAATCCATCTTTTTTCCCATTCTTATAAATACCCTCTGATTGTTTTTGACTATTTTTATACCATTGAATCCATGTCCCATCTTTTTCACTATTTTTATAAGTACCTTGTTCTTTTATAACACCAGTTTCATAATATTCTTCAAATTTTACTTTTTCTATTCCGTTTGGTATTTTTCTATGATAATAAATTTTTTTTATATTACCATTTTCATATGTTTCCACAGTTGGAATAATCTGCTTAGCTATTGTAATCGAAAAAATTGATAAATAAATAATTTTTCTGATATTCATTTTTATTTAAACAGTTAAAGAATTAAACAATTGAAGGTAGTAATAATCACAATATTTAATTAGCATATTGTTCAGCGCCAAAAAAATGCAATGACACATATCTCTTTTCCCCTATAACCCAACTATCATGAGGGTCAGCTGGCACATAAAATAAATCACCTTTTTCTAATATATGTACTTCTCCATTATTAAAAACAACCGTCGCACTGCCAGATAAAACAATACCATAATGCTCTATTTCACAAAATAATGTACCATTCAATGGTGATATATCTATTGACCACTTCCATCCTGGCTCATAAGTGGCTTTCCCAATTATCATATTATTTAACTTTACCAGTTCGAATTTTCCTTTTGAAAAATTTCTTACCTCATCAGGTTTATCAAAACGTTTCATAATTATATCATGCATTATTAATTAACTCTCCTTATCATCTTAAAAAGTAATAAACCAATGAAATACAAAAGTATTGTAATTAATCACATCCTAATTTGGAATACATAGATCATCATTTGGTGATTCAGAGCAATCTATAAATTTTATATCACCTAAAGGGTTTCTTACAAATGCAAATTTAATATTGTAGGAATGATTATTAATAATTTCATCAGCTTCAAAAAAGCTTTTAGCAAGTTTTAGTTCATGACTTGGAATATTCCCATTATAGGAAAAATAATAATTTGCTGTAGTTCTTCCTTCTGAATAATTGGATCTCATTGCATGCGACTCTATTTGTTCTTTTGAAACAAAATCATAAACATAATATGTATTTAACCTATCTCCCCTCTTATTTATATAATTTCCTTGTCGAAGTATATCTTTTTCCAGAGACTGCTTACTACAACAAAAAAATATTATCATAATAATGAAAAGAATTATTATATGTTTCATTGGATTTCCTCATTATTGAAACAAATCTACCCATAATCTCTAACTATAAAACTCAACAAAAGATGGGCTTTATATTTAAAAATATGTTTTACCAAGGGATGACTTCACCATGTCTTAGGAATTGACCATTTGGGAAATTGTTCTTTAAAGCAAAAGCTGCAATTTGAGTTGTGCTATCTTCAATAGTAAGAGTTGCATTTCCCCCTCCCATATCAGTTTTTACCCAGCCTGGACAAATTGTGTTTACTTTTATTCCCATCGATATTAGTTCATTGGAGAGTATTTTTGTTAAAGCATTTAGAGCTGTTTTAGATATACGGTATGCTGTTGAACCACTCTCCATTTTATTTAATTGTCCCATCCCGCTTGATATATTAATTATTCTGCTTCCACTGACCATTATCGGTACAATTGATTTACAAACCCTGAGAGCACCAAGAGTATTAGTATTAAATGTTTTTAATATCGAATTTTCGCTTGTATTAATTGCAAGCGATTGATACTCTTTAATGAGGATGCCAGCATTATTAATTAATAAATCAACATTATTGAATTTTCGTTTAATATCATCTACAGCTATCTTCACGGAATCAGAATAATCTATATCCATTACGACATAGTTTACTGCATTTTTTGAATGACCCAATTTTTCAATAGTGTTTTGTCCTTTTTGATTATCTCTTACTGTTATTATAACATTGTGTTTATCCGAAAATATTTTAGCCAAACCAAACCCAATTCCACGATTCCCTCCAGTAATTATAATATTTTTTTTGTTCCTCATGGCATTCCCCATATATTTTAAATGTTTGTATTAATCTACCTATTATCCCAAAAACAAAAAATCCCATAAAAAGAACTACTCATTTATTATAAACAATATGTTCTAATGGAGACACTATTCGTTACTAAAAATAAGATAGATTGTACTTTGAAATTTTCATTATAATTGTTCATTAGTTTTACTTTTTGTTAATTAAATTTTTTGAAATAAATGAGGAATTAATTATGAAATCATATATACAAGGTTTCTTCAATGGAGGAGCACTTGTAGTAATGTTCTTTGTCTTTATTGGTGCTGATAACCAAGACATTGAACTAGTTATGGAGAGCCAAGTAGAAATAAACAACAAATTAGTTAAATTAGAAAAAAGAATAAATCGTTTGGATAAATTTGGTGATGAATTTTCAAAAACCATAAACCAATTAAGTGAAACTATAAATACATTGACCTACAATTCAGATTTAATAAATTCTCATATTATAACTAATAGAAAATTGGTTAATAAAAACCAGGATAAAATCAGTGCAGTTTTGATAAAGATGGGTAAAATAAATATAACTTTAAATCAATTGACAAATAATCAACAATAATGAAACTCTTAATTCTTGCTTTGATAGGATATTTATTAAAAAAAGGTATTATTGATTTGAAATGGTTCTATAGAAAGAAGAAAAAAGAAATATCAACCAATTTTGAAAAAATGTGATTCTCAATAATACCCATAATCCTACAAACAAAAAACCCTATGAATTTGAGATATGATTATTAATTGAATTTTATTAATCATAGACAAAATGTGCATCTACTATTTCATCTATAATTTTTTTTGCTGTTAAAATAGTTTCCAAGTATTTTTCATTTGTTAACAAAGTGGGGTTATCTACTTTTAAGATATATTAACCATCGATACCATAATAGCACCAATAATCGATAATATTACTCCAATTATCTTCCTATAACTTAATGGCTCTTTTAAAATTATTCTCGCCATCATTACAATAAAAACAGTAGAAAGTTGATTATAAATTGCTGCTCGACCAGCTAATGTATATTTATATCCTGCTAACCAAAAAATAACAGATAAATATGTTCCTAAAATAGAACCAAGCAATACAGAATAATTACTAAGACCATTTTTATAATTCAATAATACTTTAGAAAAACCACTTTTTATACAACAGATTATGATAGTACCAAAGAGACCGATGGTAAATCTATAAAGAGCAACAAATAATATTGAATTATTCTCAAGAATAGGTCTAACAATTAGTACTGAATAGGCTGTGAAAATTTGAGCTAGGATTCCAAAAATAATTCCAATATAAATTTGTTTAGTTTTTATAATTTTAGGTACCTTATATAAGGTAATAACAATTCCTCCAATAACTAAAGTCCCGCCTAAATATGATTGACCAGAAACAGTTTCATTGAACAAAATAAATGCTAAAATAAAAATTGATGGTGTGTATATTGTTGAAATTAAAGCAGATAAGCCTGAACCTAACCGCCTTAATGATTCTAAAAATAATAAATCTGCGATAAGAATACCCAAAACTCCACTAATTGCTAAAATTGAAAATTCATTCAATGTAAATTCTGGAATTGGAATAGAAAGAACTATAATTGTGCTTAGAAACCCGACAACACCTATAAAATTCTTGATTGCATTCAGTTGTATCGCTTCAAAATTTTTTGATGATATATCAAATAATATAACGGCAGATGACCAACAAATAGCAGTAAGTATTGCATAGAGATCACCCATATCCAAATCTAATCATCACCCCACAAATTTGGCACCAAAAATGGTGTTTAAATTTTTATTCCAAAATTTCTTGATTATTAAATGTATTTACATTGGCTACTTCAAGAGCTATTAAAAAATACCCAACTAAAGATTGCCACTTCAAAGATTGATCATAAAATAAATGGCCTAGCATCTAACAAAGTAATTAAGAATATGCCTACTACTAAAACAATATTTATTTGATTATAGTTACATCAAGAGACATAAATATTATTAGAGATATAATGGTAAAAACTGATAAAAATCCATGATAACCGGGAGATTTAGTTATTGCTCCATAAAATGAAAGAAGCGTAAGAAGAAAAGGCATAATAGTAAAAGGAGAAATGATAGGTTTGAAGAACAGAAAGTGATTTATCAATATAATCGATGCAAAATTATATGCAGTGATAATAAAAAATATTCTATGAACTAAAAAATAATGTTTTTCTAAATCAATTTTTCCTGATTCAGTAGGTTGTGGGAGAACTAGTGTTGTCATTAAATAGATACCGCTTAGATTTACTACTACAAGAAAAAAGGATGGATAATCCCAATATTCAAGGGAGTTTAGTTCCCACATCCCCCACCAAGAGAAAATATCCCATATAAATACTGTGATGAACCAGACTGTATTTACCCAATATATTTTTACACGGGAATGGATTTCTATTAATTCAGAAGCTGCACTTAATAGATGAGAAATAGCAAGTCCTACAATGACAGAAAATAAAACTGCTACAAATTCAAATGCTGACATTCATATCCTTTTAGATTGTTTAAGTTTCTCTCACTAATCTACAGTTGTTCTAATAATAGTAAGCATAGCCAAATCTAACAATCATCCCATAAACAAAAAACCCCGTGAATTGCCAAGCTTGATATTATAAATTCAAACTTTTATTGAATTATAGGATAATTAAAAGATAAGGGACTTTTTAGTTGATGGTATATTGGGTCATCCATCAATCCTTTCATTTCATCACTTAACAATTCCTCTAGTTCACTTGATGAAGTAGGAAAGTTTATTCCAAACCAGCCTGGTTGCATTCCTGCACGAAGGATAAGCACTTGTTGATAAAATTCAACTACATCACAATTGGGATGAGAACAATCCCCATCAAATTGAGCAGGACTGTTTGGGCAATCATTCTCAGGATGTTGCCACCATTCACATTGTGCATTCATAGTTTCCTGAGCGATAATAGATGACCAATTCTCTACTCCAAATTTGTCTGGATAGCGTGGACTATAGCCAAACTGTGTTAAGAAATGGGTAATTTCTTCAACCATAACAGCAATTGAATGTTCATTAGGTTCAGAATTCGTTGAACCCATCCACCAACTAGGTATTATTATATCATATCCTAGGTTATTAACAAGATTTGGTAATTGTTGTGTTTCCCATTGATTATAGTTTGTGGGCATCGCCAACCATCCAGATTGCCAATTTGAAACATATGTAAACAATGAACTGTCATCCATCATACCATCTAAGTCTTGGTCAAGCATTTCTGCTAATATTTTACCAGCCATTTCTAAATAAGACTTCGGCATGTTCTGGTCTGCACTAATCAATATCCCAAATGGCATCATGCATTGGGTCATTCCAACTTCCATTAATGCATTTTTTGCATTAGGAGAAATAATTATACTGTCATTATCACATGAATAGACTTTTAATGCAGGTATTTCAGATAGGACTGGGACAACCTTATCGTTTGCTTGATTACTACATCCATTCAAAATAAATATAAAAATTATAGATAGCTTTATGATCTTTACCATACCCAAAATCTACCCATCATCATCTTTATAAACAAAAAACCCCAAGATTGTGGGACTTGATGATGTCAAAGAGGTAACTCTATTTAATTATTTTTAGATTAAAGAATAAAAGTGCAATTACTTCGTTCTTTTTCTTTTATTCCATTTATTTTTTCTATTACTTTTTTTTGAATTAAAGAATTTTCTTCTATTGCTTTTTTGTCTTTTAGTATTTCCCTTCTCATAGGCTTCCACGTTAATATCTTTTGAATTTTTGTAATATGATA
>CAZPHE010000043.1:0-16993 GCA_964586315.1 uncultured bacterium
AGGAAAGTGATACAATTGAATTTTCTAAAGAACAAATAACAGGGTATTATGAACTAGGTTCGACATCTTATGAGGTTATAGTAATAAAAATAGGTATTAATAATGATTCACTCATTGTTACACAGCAATGGGATGACTCTTCATATTATATTTCCAAGGTTATAGGGAACACATACCGAACACAACCAGGTGGTAGCAACATTACATTCATATTTTCCAATATAAAGGATGGTCTTGCACACAATTTTAAAGGCACTCATAATGGAATCAATTATTACTATCATAGAACAAAAAGTTTTGAACATTCAAAAATAGATTTAAAAGAATATTCGGGGAATTATTACAGTAAAGAATTAGATATTACTTATCAATTACTTGTAAAAGATGAAAAAATTGTAATCTTAATAGGAAATAATTCTCCTATGGTTTTAAGTGTGTATGATACTGACCAAATGCTATACAAATTCAATAAATTAAGATTTGATAGGATTAGAGGGAAAATATCAGGATTTGAATTGGATGCAGGAAGAGTGAAAAACTTGAAATTCAGTAAAATATAAAAATACAATCCCCCACATTCGCGGGGTGTTAATTTCCATTTGTCATTTATGATTTTTAAGAAATATTATGATAAACATTTCTAAAAAAAATAAAGATAAAATTGTTCAAAATTTGCAAGAATGGTTTCAAGATAACCTTGACCAAGAAATAGGCAGCTTAGATGCTGAGTTCTTAACAGATTTTTTTACAGAAAATGTTGGAGGTCTATACTACAATCAAGCACTTAAGGATGTTCATACTCTTATTTATGAAAAAACTGAATCCTTGGCAGATAATATATACGAATTAAGTAAGGATACTGCATTTGAATGATTGGTAGATTTGGATACAAAAAAAAGATTCAACGATATGGGCAAATCAAAAATACCAAAGAAATACAGAATTGCTATTCTCCTCTTATCTGTCCCCTTTCTAGCTTATTATTACTATACTAGAATTTATTTACCAGAGGATTCAATTCCAATTGATGAAATAAATGCAGAAATACTTTTCGATAATGGTGTTTACACTGTCATTAATAATGATGATTTTGAATGGAAGTGGTTAACTATAAGTGTTTTTGTTCCGAGTGTCTTAGAAAGAGGATATTACACTCAACAATATTCTTTATCTAAAGGAGATTCAATTGTTTTGGATGATAACGAGTTGAGCAAATTTAGTATTCTTCGTTCGAGGGGTGCTAGAGTTAAACTGAAAAAAGATACTGAAATAAAAAGTTACAGGATAAGTGGACGATTTATTATTGATGGAACAACATTTAGAATAAAAAAAATAAACTGGGAAAATGAAACCTATAAAATAGATAATTAATTTTATCGTTCTATTTTCTATTATTTAATTAGCCCCACCTTCGTGGGGTTTTTTGTTTGTAGGATGATGGGTAGATTTAGATAGGAAGTATGGGTTATTTATTGGTTAAACACAGTTTAAGATACGTTACCAACGTGATGGTCGCGAGAATTCTAATCTTGGCTCTTGTTCATTAACTGGAAATATGAAGTTTAACTCATTCATACTTAGTTTAGTCTGAATTATCTACTGTAATTAATACAGGCTGTGCATGACTTGTATTCCCTGCTTGATCTTCTGTAATCATTTGAATTATATGCTCAGTACTATCATCTACTACAAATGTATTCCATAAATAATTATATGGTGTATCATTAAGAGTCGATACAAGCTCATCATTAATGTAGAATCTCACTTCAGAAATTGAATAATTATCTATCGCAAAACCAGATACAAAAACTGTATCACTAACTATTTGCCCGGATACAGGAGTTAATATGGAAGCGAAAGGTGGTGTATTATCATCTTCTGAATAAGGATGATTATCAACATTCACAACTATACTATGATGATAGGTATTGCTGTCTAAATCTGCTATAATTATAGCTATAACATGTTCTTGATCTTCAATTGCATCATTTGTATCCCATACATAAGAATAAGGTTCGTCAAAATCTGTATTTTGTAAAACACCATCTATGTAAAACTCAACTAGAGAGATTCCAATATTATCTTCTGCAGAAACTTGTATGGTAACTATATCATATACTGTTTGTCCAGCATAAGGATTGATGATTGCCCCATATGGTGGAATATCATCAATATTATTAACAAAAAGTGTCATGGGAATTGTCTGAGCTTCATTCTCGCTATTATCAAAGGCTTTTGCGTACCAAACATGTTGGGAATTATCAGTTTCTTGCAATGTATTCCATAAATGAGTAAAAGGAGTATCATTCATTGTTGAGACCAATGAGTAATTATGATAAAATTCCACTCTGTTAATATTATCATTATCAATGGCAATTGCTAAAATACTGACCTCTCCTAATACAGTTTGGTTTGAAGCTGGGTCATAAATAAAAATAGTTGGTGGAGTTATGTCAGGGTCAGGAAGATTATTTATATAAACAGTTATGGGATAAAGTGATGTCATATTACCAGCTTCATCATAAATATTAATATTTATGGTATGATCTTCATCTTCACTGGCATCAATTGTGTTCCACGAGAAAATATAGGGCTGGGCAGAGTCTGTAGCAGTAATAATACCATCTATGATAAATTCTACATAATCAACTGCAATATTATCGTATGCATTAATCTCTATATCAATGATACCACTTAATATGGACCCTGCTGGCGGATATATTATGGTTCCCTGCGGTGTTAGTATGTCAGGTGCATCTTGGTTATTAACAGTGACATTTATTGGACCAATTATATCAGAGTTTCCTGAAATATCTGCGATATGAGCATGAAGGGTATGTATGTTATCTTCTTCAACTTCAAGAGTATTCCAAAAATAATGATAGTAAAGTCCTGTTTCAGGATTCCCATCAAATGTTGTAATGCTATCTCCATCAATAAATAGAGTTAAAAAATCGATACTGTCATTGTCTTCTGCATGCATCACAATTTCAATATTTCCATTGAGTATTTGACCTGTTGAAGGTGAAAGAAATAATCCTGAAGGTTTAATGTTATCTTCATTATCAATCTTTACTTGAATTGGAATAGCCTGATTATAATTACCTGCGGAATCCTTTACAGTAGCTCTAATATTATAAAATTCATCTTCATTGTATAAATGGGTATCCCATTCATATTCATATAAGTCATATATGAGAGTGTTCAATTGAAATGTTTGAGAAGTATTATCATAGACGATTGAATCATTTAAATAAATCATTACTTTTTCAATTGCGCTGTTATCATGAGCATATACTGAAATTTTTACTATACCATTTAATATAGATTGATTTGCAGGAAAGGTAATATTTACAGTAGGAGGTACAGTGTCTTCAATATCGGGATTGTCTAAGACTACTTTTTCACAGCTTAAAATAAATAGCATAAAAATTATATAGTTTAAGGTAAAATATCTCATTCGTTAAACACGGTTACTAAAATTGGCTGTAGTATAATCATATGTTCCGAATTATCGGTTACAGTTGCTGATAATGTATGTTGGCTATTATTTTCTAAAGCAGATGTATCCCAATCATATTGATATGGATAATCGTTATCGATTCCTATACTTGATCCATTAATGAAAAACTCTACCTCATTAATCCCATAATCATCTTGAGCAAGAACAGTAAATTGAATCACACCACTTACAATTTGGCCTGAAATTGGATAAGATATAGATCCAGTTGGTGGAGTAATATCATTAATATAATTATCTATAAATACAACAATAGGGACAATATAGAATACATTGTTTGATGTATCAGAAATTTCACCACTGATGACATGATATTCATCTTCCGTCTCTAATGTTGTATCCCAAATATAATTGTAAGGTGAATCATAAATTGTATCTACTGGTATGCCATTAATAGAAGTTACCACATGTTGAATACCTACATTATCAGTTGCAGAAATCTCAATATTCACATTCCCTTCCAATGTTTGTCCTGGAATTGGAGTCTGTATTTGACCAGTTGGATTAATATTATCAAAATTATTAACATATACAGTAATCGGTGAAGCTAGTGTAGAATTTCCATTAATATCATAGCCGACTACTGCAATAGTATGTTCCCAATCTTCTGTAACTAGTTCTGTATTCCAATTATATATAAATGGGCTACTGTCATCTATATATTCTTGATTACCATCAATATAAAATACTGCATGTGAAACACCATCATTATCATCTAAAACTGCTTCGATACTAATTTCACCTGACACTGTTTGGCCTGATGAAGGGTAAAAAATTATTACAGATGGAGGAATCATATCTGGATCTTGTTGATTATCTACAAAGACTGAAATGGGATTTAAAGGTGTTTCATTTCCAACAGAGTCCATTACAACTGCACTAATAACATGTTCACTATCTTCCGTTTCAAGAGTAGTATCCCATAGAAAAGCAAATGGACTTGTATAGGATGTGCCTAGGTAATGACCATTAATTAAAAAAGCAACTTCCCCTAATGCTATATCATCATTAGCATTAACAATAATTGGTATTGTTCCATTGACGGTTAGACCTGCAGGAGGGCTTACAATTGCACCCGTTGGAGGCGTGTAGTCATTTATATTACCATTATTTACAATTACTCCTCTAGGTATAACAAGTGTGGTATTATTATTCATATCCGTTACTGTAACACGAATTGAATGATAACCATCATCAACTAATGAAGTATTCCAGGTGTATAGATAAGCAGGGTAGTGAGTAGTATTACCAAATGGATCGGTTTCAGTGATTAATGTTGTAGTAGGGCGAACTGCTTCAAGCCTTTCATCGATATAAAAGTTCACTCCAGAAATACTATCGTTATCAGATGCTATAACTGTAATATTAAAATTATTACTAATCGATTCACCCTCATATGGTCTTAGTATAAAAGCATTTGGATTTTCATTATCAATATTATCTATCTTACTTCGTATGGATGTTGTTGCAAAACTATTACCTGAAGGATCATAAGCAATTACAGAAATATATTGAAATTCATCTTCTTGGTAAATATTTAATAGACTATCACCAGATTGAATCATCTCTTCAGTATTCCATGAATAGGTAAAGATATCGTTTTCATTAGATGTTGAATCGATATGTACACTTTGTTGATTAATAAAAAAATCAACATGCGTTACTTCATCATTATCTATTGATCGGACTTGTATGACAATTTCGCCAGAGATTGACTCACCATCTGCTGGAAATAGAATCAATGCTTGAGGTGGTACTGTATCAGCTTCTGAATTTTTAATGGAATTTTCACATGATAGAAAGGGGAGAATAAATATTAATTTAAAAAAGAATACGAATTTTAAAATTATGTTTAGCATAAATATAATTAATTTACTCTTTTTCGTAACCATCCTATGAATTTAGAACCAGAGTTAGTTCCTTCAATTTTATAAATAATAGTTTTTAATTGGTTCTCAAAAATATTATTTAATGAAAAAACATACATATTGCGTCCAAAATTTGTTTCAGTATATAGGGAGCTAAAATAAAATATATTTTTGTTTCTGATAATATCATATATCATTGAAGCTAAAACTGATATAGGGATTAAAGAGGTTAAAGATTCATAAGTTACACCAGTATTTTTTAAGCCTATTATTGATATCATTGGCATTAAGTCATCAAATTGAGTCCAGACTTGTGGGATGACTCGCATTTCTTTGTCCCAGTCAGAATATATTTCAATTAGTGTCATACCGATAAATGTATAAAATGAGTAGTAGAATCCTTTTTTTACTGAATAAGACATAATAGAGTAATCGGTCTCAATTTTTTCAATATCAAACATAGAAATAAAATCAGAACGTTCTGGACCTTTTTTAATAAATATTTCTGGTTTAATCATATCTTTATAGAATTTGATATTAGAAAACTCCAAGGTGTCACCCTTAATTGTAAATAATCTACCAGTTCTGTTTTCCATCCTACGGAGGTTTTCTTCGAAACTCCAGCTATAATAAAATACTCGATTTAAATCATTATATGCATAATAAATTTTTTTAAGTTTTATTGAATCTAAATCCACTGAATCTTTAGGAGTAAAAAAAAGATATTCATATCCTATTGAATCTATGAAACATTCGATTGTGTTCCCTTTATAAGCAACAACCATGTGTTTTACATCAAGGTCTTTAGAATTAGACCATAGAATAGTCATTAAAATGAATGTACACCAGAAATGTTTCATGGGGCTTAAATTAACAACCTCTTATGAAGAGTCAAATTTATCTATTAATAATATTTTTTTGGGCATCAAGTACATTCGCTCAGCCAAAATTAAGTTTAGATATTGGTTTAGGATTTTATCAGCCAACTTTAACAGGGTTTGATGAAAATATTGATATATCATTTCCTGAAAAAAATTTTTTAAATCGAAATATTCTATCAAATTGGGGTTTATACTATGAATTTTTTTACAATGCACGAATAGGATATACCTCCTTTTCATCATACGAAGTAAAAAATAATGTTCCATTTGAATTGGTCGATACCACATCTTCTGCAAATTTCCGTCGAACTTTTAGCTATCGATTTTTTCCTTTAGAAACATTTTTTCGTTGGAAACCAAGAATCGAGTTGAATTTTACACTTACCCCAATTTGGGGTAAAGGTTCGATGTCATTAGAAACTAAATCAGGGGATCAATTGAAAGATTGGGAATATTTTATTGAAAGTTTTGGTGGTAATTCATCTGTGAATAAATTAGAAACTACAGAGACGATGACAATTAATTGGTTTGGATATGGTAGTATGATTGGTGTTCGATATTATATTACATCAAGAATCGGATTGGATATAAAAAGTGGATTTATGAATCATTTTTATGATGAAAAGAATTGGAAATTAAAAGGTCGAAAAGTGACAGGACCTAAAATAAAAATAGATGACCTACCAATATTTTCAATCAAAATTACTTATGGTGTGCGTTGAAAATTCTCTCAATTATATTATTTTTATTTCATTTGTTAATTGCACAAAATGTCGATTTAGAAGTGATCAGTCCTTGCGATGACCCTTTGATAAAATTAGCGAGTAACAAAGGAATTAAAGCTGTGCCAGTAAAAAATATCCTCAAATATAAAAGATTGCTTAAAGCCTGTGAAAAAGAAGGAAGGGTTGAGGATGTTAAACAAATACTTGCCAAAGATTGGCACAGGGATTTTCAAAGATCAAAAGTAATGGCATCTTGGACTTCAACACATGCAATGTGCGTTTTTGTATCTTTTGCATATTATTTTGCGGGAAAAATTTTGGCAGTTAAACCTGAATCATCCTAAATAAAAATACTAACTTTTGCTTCTAAAATTTTGGACAATTTTTTAATTATTAATACAAAAGTCATATGAGAACATTTATAATAGCATTTTTACTTTTATTATTTATCGGTTGTGGTAGTGATAGTAAAACTTCTTTAACTAAAACAAAGATAGAAATAAAAAAGACAGAAAAAGATTTATTTACGACTGCAGTGCAGGGTGGATATGGTTTTGATCAACATGCCAATAATCTTGGATATAAAACTTATATCTGGTCTGAAAAAATTGATAAAACTTATTTTGGTGATCCAGAAGCAAAAAAAGGTGGAACATTCCATTATATACATTCGCTTTTTCCTAGAACTATGCGAGTATATGGTCAAAATTCAAGCCAGGTACTTAATAGGAGGACAATCTATTCACTGTGTTATGAAGGTTTATTAAGCCAGCATCCTACGACATTAGAATTTATTCCTAGTTTGGCTTCTCATTGGTATATATCAGATGATAAAATGACATTTAAATTTAGAATTAATCCTGATGCAAGATGGTGGGATGGTATGCCTGTAACTTCAGAAGATGTTTTAGCCACATGGGATCTATTAATGGATGAAACAATACTCTCGCCTTCCATGCAAATTACTTATGGAAAGTTTGAACGCCCTGTAGCTGAATCCAAATATATAGTCTCTGTGAAAGCTAAGACTGTTAATTGGCGGAACTTTTTATATTTTTCAACTATGGTTTTGCATCCAAACCATATTCTTAAAGATTTAGATGGTACAGCATTTTTAGAAGAATATGCCTTTTCCGTAATACCCGGTACTGGTCCATATATTATTCCTGAAACAAATATTAATAATCAAGAATCTTATACAATGGAAAGGAGAGATGATTATTGGGCAAAGGATAATCCATTTAATAGATTTAAATATAATTTTGATAAAATAAAGGTTTCTGTTGTCAAGGACAATGATGCTCTACAATATGAAAAATTTAAAAAAGGTGAACAGGATGTGTTTAATGTTCAGCGTTCCAGGCGTTGGATCGAAGAAACGGACTTTGAATCCACTCAAAAAGGATGGATAAAAAAGCAAAGGATATTCTCAGAAAAACCAGCAGGAACTTCGGGATATTATTTTAATATGCGAGAATGGCCTTTTGATGATAAACGTGTTAGATATGCTTTCTGTTATCTTTATGATAGAGAGAAGATGAATCGTGAAATGTATTACAATGAATACGGAATGATGAACTCATTATATTCTGGAAGTGTATATGAAAATCCGAAAAATAATCCATTTAAATATAATCCTGAAAAAGCAATTTTTCTCTTAAAAGAAGCAGGATATACCAAAAGAAATTCAGATGGATGGTTAGTTCATGATAAAACGGGTAAAGTGTTATCATTTGAAATTGTTATTCAAAAAACCAGTGCATATATGGTTACACCAGTACAGCAAATGTTGAAAGAATATGGGCTAGATATGCAAATTAAGTTCATGGATTACAATACAATGATAAAAAATGTTAATGCCAGAAATTTTAATGTATGTTTATTAGCCTATTCAGGTCTTGTGTATCCAAATCCGGAAAGTAGTCTGCGATCCACGCTTGCAGACCAAAATGATAACAATAATGTTTGGGGTTTTAAAAGTGAAAGAGTGGATAATCTTTTAGATGAGTATGATATTTGTTTTGATCAAAACCGTCGTGTTGAAATTATACAAGAAATCGATGGGATATTTTGCGATGTACATCCTATAGCTTTTAGTATAGCAAGAAATTATTCACGAATGATGTGGTGGGATAGGTTTAGTTATCCAGATTGGATGTTATCAAGGTATATTGGAGAATATTGGGATGCATTCTATTATTGGTGGTATGATGAAGAAAAAGATAACAGACTTAAGAAAGCTTTGAAAAATGGAGATATGTTGCCTCAAAAACCTATTGATATGAAATATTGGCCAACTTATTTAGTAAATAATCTGTAATTATTAGCTTACTGCCTTAGATGGCAACATATTTTTTAAGACGAATATTATTAATGATCCCAACATTTTTGGGATCTACAGTATTAGTATTTACAATTTTGCAGATGGCTCCAGGTGGACCGATTGAACAAATTATGCTGCAGATGCAAATGGGTGGTGCAATTTCAGCTGAAGGTGGATCAAGTTCATCTTCTATGATAGGAGATGGAGGAGGTTTACCACCTGAAGCGCTAAAAGAACTGGAACGATTTTATGGTTTTGATAAACCCATTTATCAAAGATATTTAAGTTGGCTTGGTATATGGCCAAGGGAAATAAAACACAGAGATTTCAGTCTACTTTCTGAACAAAATAATTTTGAAAAAAGAGTTGGGAAAAAAGATGGTGAAATCTGGAGAGTAGATATAAAACTAATTGGTAATCAGTTTGAAGTATTTGAAAAAGATGGAAATAAGAGTGAGATATGGTTTGCTAAAATTGAAGAAACTAAAGAGGATGGATCTATAGATGCTGTGATTTTTCAAAAAGAATTTTCTGGGATTTTAACAGGTAACTTAGGCAAGTCTTACGCTTTTTTGCAGCCTGTAACAGATGTAATGAAACCCAGATTTAAAATTTCATTATTTTTTGGTCTGACAAGTATTTTTCTATCTTATTTAGTTTGTATTCCTCTAGGTATAAAAAAAGCACTAAATCATGGTTCAGTATTTGATTTTGGGTCTAGTGTGACCATTTTTATAGCCTATTCAATACCTGGCTGGGCACTGGGAGGTGTTTTATTGGTTCTTTTTGGTGGTGGTAGTTTCTTAGATATATTTCCTCTAGGTGGCTTCAGAAGTCCATCAGAAATATGGGACACCCTTACTCCAATCCAAAAAATAATTGATCAGATTCATCATATGATCTTACCTATTATAGCTTGGTCAATTACTAGCTTTGCTACTTTGACGATTTTAATGAAAAACAGTTTATTAGAAAATTTAAGTGCAGATTATGTAAGGACTGCGTTTGCTAAGGGCCTTAAAGAAAAACGTGTTATTTGGCTTCATGCAATGCGAAATAGCCTCATCCCAATTGCTTCGGGTATCGGCCATATCCTTGGTGTTCTTATTTCAGGATCTTATTTTATTGAAAGAATGTTTAATATAGATGGCTTTGGAAGAATGGCCTATGAGGCCATTCTTTCAAGAGATTATCCAATTACTTTAGGTTTCCTTGTTATTGTGGTGTTAATTAGACTAATTGGTAATATCATTTCTGACTTGGCTTTAGCAACTGTAGATCCTAGGATTCGATTTAAGTGATGGTTGAGATAAATCAAAATATCTTTAATAATGAATCCATATTAAGAAAAAGATGGAAAAAGTTTAAAGGGCTAAAAAGAGGCTACTTTTCTCTTATTATTCTATTAACGCTATATATATTTTCATTTTTATTGCCAATTTTTATTAATAATAGGGCACTGATTGTAAAATACAATGAACAATATTTTTTCCCAATTATTTCTGGATATATTCCTGGGAAAACATTTGGGCAAGATGTTCCTGGCGAAGCAAGATATAGAAAATTAAAAATTCAATTTGAACAAAATATTAATACAAGTAATTGGGTGTTAATGCCTCCATATCCTTATTCACCATATGAAGATATAACCTATGAAGGGAATAAGATGTATGATTCACCCTCCAGAGTACATTGGCTGGGGACAGATAATACAGGAAGAGATGTTTTTGCAAGACTGTGTTACGCATTTAATATTTCCATATCATTTGCCTTATTGCTGACCATTATTAACTATATTGTTGGAATTCTTATTGGTGGTGCTATGGGTTATTATGGAGGAAAATTTGATTTGTTTTTTCAGCGCATTATTGAGGTCTGGTCTAGTTTACCCATGCTATTTGTCATTATTATTATTTCATCCATACTAAAACCGTCCTTTTTACTGCTTATCGGTATATACACACTGGTGAATTGGATTAGTATGACCTATTTAATGAGGGCAGAGTTTTATCGCGAAAAATCAAAGCCCTATGTTGCCGCTGCCTTAAGCATGGGACAATCGGATTTTAAGGTAATGTTTAAGCATATCTTATCAAATTCATTGGTTCCTATAATTACCTATTTCCCTTTTGCAGTTGTAGCAGGTATTTCTGCACTTGTTGGATTAGATTATTTAGGGTTCGGTCTAGCTCCTCCAACTCCATCCTGGGGGCAGATGCTTGATGTAGGACTGTCAAATATTACAAAATGGTGGATGGTGTTTTCACCTGTATCAGCGCAGTTTTTTACTTTACTATTAATTGTATTTATTGGTGAAGGAGTTCGAGAAGCATTTGATCCTAAAGTATACTCCAGATTAAGATGAGTAAACAAAAGTTAATTGAAGTAAAACACTTAAAGACATACTTTTATACAGAAGCTGGTACTGTCAAGGCAGTGAATGATATCTCTTTTGATATTTATAAGGGCGAAGTTTTAGGTATTGTTGGAGAATCTGGCTCTGGAAAATCAGTTACATCACTATCTATCAATAGGTTAATACCTAATCCACCTGGGGAAATAGTGAGTGGAAAAATATTATATAATAACATCAACCTATTAGATCTAAGCTATGATGAAATGACTAAATATCGTGGGAATCATATATCAATGATCTTTCAGGAGCCTATGACATCACTGAATCCAGTACTTAGAATAAAAACTCAGATGAATGAAATTCTGATGCATCATGATGGTCTAAGTGAGGAAAAGGCTACGAAACAAAGTATTGAAATGCTTACTGCAGTGGGTATACCAGATCCAGAAATGAGAATAAATGATTATCCTCATCAGTTTTCAGGTGGTATGAGACAAAGAATTATGATTGCGATGTCGCTCCAATGTAATCCAGCATTATTAATTGCCGATGAACCCACCACAGCTCTAGATGTGACTATTCAAGCACAAATATTAGATTTAATGATGGAGCTAAAAAATAAGAGGATGGATGCTGCAATTTTATTAATTACTCATGATTTAGCAGTAATTGCAGAGACATGTGACAGGGTTATTGTAATGTATGGTGGTGTTATCCAAGAAATTGCTGGTATAGATGAACTATTTATTAATCCGTTGCATCCATATACCAAATCCTTGATGGAGTCTATACCCAAAATGGATACAAATACCAAACGACTTAAAGCTTTAAAGGGTATGGTTCCATCCATTTTAGATTTAGGTGATGGTTGTAAATTATGTTCTCGATTTGATCCTGAAGATTGTGCATGCGGAGGTACGATGCTTGAGCCAGAGCTAGTTGAAGTTAATCCAAGGCATTATGCACGTATTAATTTAGATATTTTAGAAAAATGAGTGTAAAGAATCCTATCCTTAGAGTCAATAACTTAAAAGTTGATTTTCCTGTTTTTGGTGGAATTTTGCAGAAACAAATTAGTTCAGTCCATGCAGTAAGGAATGTGAGTTTTGAATTAATTAAAGGAGAAACTCTTGGTATTGTTGGTGAATCTGGGTCTGGAAAGTCAACACTAGGTAATGCAATTTTAAATGTACTTAGATTAACTGCTCCAGACGTAAAGATATCCGGCGAAATATCTATTATTCTTGATACAAATGAAATTGAATTATTGGGATTATCAAGAACTATTATGAAACCGTATAGAAAACATATTCAAATGATATTCCAAGATCCATATTCTTCACTAAACCCACGTATGATTGTTAAGGATATAATCAGGGAACCATTAAATATAAATACTAATCTAACTCATTCTGAAAAAGATGAAAAGGTAGATTGGTTATTGAATAAAGTTGGATTGTCAACAGAGCAGTCTAATCGCTATCCACATGAATTTTCTGGTGGTCAGCGTCAAAGAATTGGGATTGCTAGAGCACTTGCGACAGACCCTGAAATTATCATAGCAGATGAACCAGTATCCGCTTTAGATGTATCTATACAAGCACAGATAATTAATCTAATGATGGATTTACAGGATGAATTTAATTTATCCATTATTTTTATAGCTCATGATTTATCTGTTGTGAAACATATATCCAATCGCGTAGGGGTTATGTATAATGGTGAATTGGTTGAAATAAATCAAACTGATCAAATATTTAATCAACCAACACATGATTACACTCAAGAATTACTAAGGGCAATACCTCAGCCAGATCCATCTGGGCGTGAAGAAAGGAAAAAAGCTCGTTTAAACATAAATGAATCAATATAAAAGAGGAATTATATGAAATATAGTGAATTACATTATGAAAGAGTTGATGTAGACAAAGAAAAAGCATTAATGGATGCTTTAGTAAAAGGGTTTAAAAAAGCACAATCAAGTGAAGAACAGATCAATTTTATAAAAGAGTCTGATCAAATGATCAGAGAATATATATCTTATGCACAAATTGCTAGTTTGAATTTCAGCCGGGATATTAATGATGAATCTGCGAAATCAGAAAAGGATTATTATGATTCGATTGGACCTGACATGCAGGAAGTGTATAATAACTTTTCAAAAGTTGTTGATCAGTCAAACTATAAAGATGACATTTCCAATAAATGGGGCGATACGTTTCTTAAAAAAATTGAGATGGAGTTAAAAACATTTGATCCAAAAATAAAAGATATGCTTAAAGAAGAAATCGATTTAAAAAATGAATATACCAAACTGACTGCCGGTGCAAAGATTGATTTTGATGGTGAAACTTATAATTTGGCTGGTTTGGGTCCATTTCATACCCATAAAGATCGTGATGTTCGAAAACGATCTTATGAAGCGCGTTTTGATTGGTTTGACAATAATGCAGATAACTTTGACGATTTATATGATAAGCTTGTAAAACTTCGTCATAGAATTGCAACAACATTAGGCTATGATAATTTTATCGAGCTTGGATATATGAGGATGGGACGGTCAGACTATGGTCCAGTGGAAGTGGCTAATTTTAGAAAACAGATTGTCCAATATGTTGTGCCCATAGTTAATAGGCTACTTGAACAAAAAAAACAAATCTTAGGGTTAGACCATTTATATCTTTATGATGGAATTAATTTTAAAGAAGGTGATCCAACACCAAAAGGTACACCCGATCAATTAGTAGCCCATGCTCAAAAAATGTATCATGAATTATCTCCAGAAACTGGCGAGTTTTTTGATATTATGGTGAATGAAGATTTGATGGATTTAGTCAATCGTGAAGGAAAAAGACCAGGCGGATTCTGCACTGGTTTTCCCAAATATAAACGTCCCTACATATTCTCAAATTTTAATGGAACGGATCATGATATAACTGTTTTGACTCATGAAGCGGGACATGCATTTCAAAATTTTTCGAGTAGGAATCAACCTCTAGTAGAATATCTTTGGCCAACTATGGAAGCTGCTGAGATACATTCTATGAGTATGGAGTTTTTTACATGGCCCTGGATGGATCGATTTTTCAAGGAAGAAACGGACCGGTTTAAATACAAACATGTTTCTGGTAGTCTTTCATTTCTACCCTATGGTGCTTGTGTTGACCATTTTCAGCATTGGGTATATGAAAACCCATCGGTTTCGTCAAAAGAAAGAAGAGATAAATGGCTTGACCTAGAATCGGTATATCTCCCTAATAGAGACTATGACGATCTGAAATTTCCAAAATCTGGTGGGATATGGCAGGGGCAGCTTCATATTTATCAAATGCCATTCTATTATATTGATTATACACTCGCACAGACATGCGCTTTTCAATTTTGGATGAAGAGTCAAACAAATATGGAGTCTGCCTGGAAAGATTATTTACGATTATGTAAAGCGGGAGGGAGTCTCCCATTCACCGATTTAGTAAATCTTGCTAATCTAGAATTACCTTTTAAGGATGGATGTTTGAAATCGGTTGTTAAATATGTAAGTAATTGGCTTGATGGTATAGATGCAAAAAGTTTATAATTAAATGATGAAGATTTTAGGTTTTATATTGATTAGTACTTTAGTTTTTTCTAGTGAACCAAAATCTCCAATGGATAAATTTGTCTATAATCATTTATTATTAACAAAAAGTAAAATGGGATTTAGTCCTATTGTCTGGCAAGATTTTAAAGAAGGATATTTAAGGAACTATACTGTGAGGTATGCTGATATATTGCTCGATAGTTTAGACCAGAGAAAACTGACATCATATCATGCAGGCATTCGACATTTTCAAAGGCTTGAAGATTTGAGAGTTGAAATAAAAAAAGGTGAACCCTATAAACATATTATCACTAGAAAATCCAAGCCAAACTATAATATTAATTACTTTTCTTCATCCATAAAATGATTAGGCTCTATCTTAAGTTCTTTAAAAATCATTTTTGAAATTTTTTCTGCTGCCTGATCTTCTTTAAAACCATCATCTTTAAGTGAATTAAATGCATTCATAAGAATTGCTAAATCTCTTTCATTAGAAAAGATATTATCTAACACGGTTGAAGGCACTTTAAAATCCCTGAGACGTTCATATATATTTAAACGTTCAATATCCATATTAGAAAGTACTATTTAATATATAAAAAACGGAATTGTTACTATGAAATCGTTCTGTAAATTTCTTGGTTCATTTTCAAAGAATTATTGGCGTCGTACCCAAGTGGCTTAAGGGACCGGTTTGCAAAACCGTCATTCGCCGGTTCGAATCCGGCCGACGCCTCAATTATGTGCCCGGGTGGTGGAATTGGTAGACACTATGGACTTAAAATCCATTGTCCGCAAGGACGTGCCGGTTCGAGTCCGGCCCCGGGTACTTTATGATAAACCCCGCAAACCGCGGGGTTTTTTTATTTTTACAATAGACTTAACTAAAATCTGGTAAATTCTGCTTGATAGATTGAAATAACAGTGATTTATAATACCAATATTTAGTGAGAGACACTTTTATGATTCGTTATATAATATTTCTACTTCTTTTCCATGGATTAAATAGATTAGATCTACTGGCTTTAAATAATAGTTCACTTATTAACGATATTGACTCATGGACATATATGTTTACAAGTGAAAAATCAAATGATATCATCATGTCATTGAATCAAGATGAATTTTTTCAAAAATTATCTCATGCACCAGAAATTGGAACCGTCAAAAAATCAAAAGTAACATTATCTTTCCCTACTGCAGATGGAAGCTCAGAAGTATTTGAAATATTTTATACACCTGTTATGCCAACAAACCTAAAGGATAGGTATCCTACTATCAAAACTTACACAGGTATTGGATGGGATAATCCTAATACAAGAGTGAGTGTTACCATTAGTCATATGGGTGTGAAGGCTATGATTCTAGGAAAAGGAAAGAACACTTTTATTGATCCATCTGATTCTGTTCTTGGTTTTTACAGAGTATCTTATGTTGAAATTGGTTCTCAATCTTTTAACCAATTGTATTGTTGTGGTGATTATGATATTATTATCAGAGAGCAATTTGAACGTAATAGGGAAGATTTTCCAGATTGCGTAGGAGAGGATGTCCCATGCTATAGTATTGGTGATACATTAGTGACCTATCGATTCGCAGGTATAATAACTGGAGAGGCAAATAATGAAATTGCTGATGGTACAGTTGCTGGTGGAATGGCATGGTTAAATGCTATAGTTAACCAAGTCAACCTTTTGTGGGTCCGTGAATTAAGTTTTCGTTTAGAACTCATAGAAAACA
>CAZPHE010000044.1:0-16843 GCA_964586315.1 uncultured bacterium
ATAATACAAGGTGAACTTTTCTTAGCTTGCTCAAAAAGATCACGAACCCTAGAAGCTCCAACACCCACAAACATTTCAACGAAATCAGCACCGCTTAGGCTATAAAATGGAACTGCCGCTTCACCTGCTACTGCACGAGCAAGTAGAGTTTTACCTGTTCCGGGAGGTCCAACTAATAGAGCTCCTTTAGGTACTGTTGCACCTAATTTATGAAATCGTTTTGGATTCTTTAAAAAATCAATTACTTCCTTTAATTCATCTTTTGCTTCTTCACATCCTGCTACATCTTTAAAAGTCACTCTAGGTTGATCTGACGTCCATAGCGATGCCCTACTCTTTCCAAATTTAAATATGCCGCCTACACCGCCTGCACCACCTTGCATTCTTCTAATCATAAAAAACCAAAATCCAATAAGCAAAATCCAAGGTAGCATATTTAATAAATAGCCTGTCCAATCAATTGTTTTTTCTTTAAAAGTATACTCCAGATTTGCTTTATCCCATTCTTCAATTATATCACGATCAATAAATGGTAGTGTAAGTTTAAAATGACTAATATTTTTTAATTCTTCTCCAATAGGAGTTTCTAAATTTTGGGGAAGTTTAAATTCTCCGTAAAATGTATCTCCTATGATTATACCTTTTTGTATATCGTTATTTTTTAGATACTTTCTGTATTCTGTATATTCTATTTCAATTTCTTTCTTTCCCACAGTAGATAATTGACTCGAGATATAAATTGCACCACATACAATGGCTAACCATATAAAACTTGTTTTACCAGCTCTTTTCCAATCAAAATTATCTTTATTTTGGTTCTGAGATGATTTAAGGTTTTTCTTATTATTTTGTGTTCTTTTTTTGTTATTCATAAATAAAATTAATTTAGAGAATTACCCTTCATTAAATATATACTATCTAAATTTCTGTACTTTTGATTATAATCAAGACCATATCCTATTACAAATCCCTGATTGATTTCAAATCCAACAAAATCTATATCAAAATTTAACTTTTTTACTCCAGATTTAAGCAATAAAGTTATAATTGATACTGATCTAGGAGATGCTTTATAAAATCTATTTAATAAAAATTCTACTGTATTACCTGTATCTACAATATCTTCGACTAAAATAACATCTCTATCTTTAATATTGGCTGATATATCATTAAGCAGTTGTATTTTCCCTGTTGATTGTTTTCCATGATAACTTTGTAATTTAATGAAATCTATTTCACATTCTATTGATACTGATCGCATCAAATCTGCCATAAATATAAAACTCCCATTTAATACACCAATGAAAATTGGATTGCTATTTTTAAATTTTTTTGATATTGCTCGACCCATATCAATTAATCTGGTATGTATGTCTTTAGCTGAATACAACTTGGTAAAATTATCCAAAGAGCTTTTCATAATCTAGATAGGAGCATAAACTAAATTAGCTGTTTCAGATGTCTTTTTAGTAATCTTTACCCAATCAGCGATCCGTCTTCCACAAACCCACGCAATCTTTCCATTAGCCGTTAAAACACATTGAGTAAACTTTGATATGCGATCAACTTTTTCATTTACTAGAAAATCGCTTATCTTTTGTTTCCCTTTCATTCCTAAAGGATGAAAATAATCACCGTGTTTCCAAATTCTAATTTTTAGATTTTGATTTTTTAATTTTGACCAATCAACTAATTCAATATTTTGGTAAGATTTGGTTGGAACCTTCCCTTTCTGGATAATTATTTTTAATTCATATTTGTTAAAAATAATAGATTGATTTGGTTTTATCGTAATTGCATCATTTGTCAGATTAGGATTCTTTTGGCCAATTAATACATCTCTATCATGCAGTAAATACCAACCATTAGAAAACTTATATAGATTACCAGTCAAATTATTATTTAGGAATTGATTTAACATTTTTAGTTGATGCTTAGACCATAAATCCATTTTGTTATTTATTAAAAGCTTTACTAGCCTCAACATTGCCATTTTTGGCATTGATTTTATTACTTCATAAGATATTTCAAATCTTACATCAGATTTAATTATTTTTGGCATTAAATAGCTTACAATTAGATAATCTAAGGCATTTTCCCAATCTTGAAAATGTTGGGCAGACTGGCTTATGCCTTTGATAACTTTTGGAACCTGATCTTCCCAGGGCTTTAATACTTTGTTTCTTAAAAAATTTCTAGGTATAGAGACATCTTTATTTGTAGGGTCATCTATATAAGAATAACCTATCCTAGTCCTAAAATCTATTATTTCTTGTTTTGAGAAACCTAGTAATGGTCTTATTATTTTCCCATGTTTCTTTGATATCCCTTTTAGTCCTGAGACTCCCGTTTGACGCGATAAATTCATCAATATTGTTTCAACTTGATCATTGCTATGGTGTGCAGTCATAATCCATTTGCTATTTGTCTTTTCAGATAAATTATTCAAAAAGGAGTATCTTTCTATTCGAGCCCATTCTTCAAAACTTTCAGATTTACTACGTGATTTTGAATCTAATCTTTTTAAAAAAAATGGGATATCAAATTCTTTACATAGTTCCTGAACAAATAATTGATCATCATCACTATCTTTACGAAGATTATGATTAATATGTCCAATAATTAATTTAAAAAACCCTGTGAAATACAGAAGAATAAAGAGTGTTATCGAATCTAATCCACCTGAGACTGCAATAATTATTTTATCATTTTTTTTTAAAAACTTAGATTCAATAATTTGATCTTTAAACCTGTTATAAAAAGAATCTTTTAAAATTAATGATTTATTCAAAATCATTTTTTGACATTCCCAATAATTGGAACTATATAATGTTAAAAAATAAATGTGAAAGGCATTGAATCTTATCCTCGTATGAATGTGGATAAAGCATCCATTCTGCAGCTGAAATAGAACTTAAGATTGAATTACCATCTTGAGGCGTAAAACAAAAACCAGATATTTCATGGTCATTACGGACATGTAAAGATTGTTTAACTATAACTGTTTGATTCATTATTCGACCATAATGACCATGATCGCGTCCAAATGAAAAAACAGTACTTGTTAAATCTTTATCTGTCATTGCAATATGTTCATTATTATGGAGTTTTTCTTTAATCAAAGATAAAGTGATAGGTTCTTTTACTTTTAAATAAAACCATAAAACATGCATATATTGACTATTAACTTTCATTGCAGATGAAAATAAATTGAGATCCATGCCAAGTGTTGAAAAAAGTTCTGCAGCATCTTTCCCATGATGAGATCCATATTTTTCATCATCTGGATAACAAACTTGAGGTGATGGTATAAAACTATCCGGTTGGCTAATATCATTAGCTCGACGAATACAAACATATCTTCCTTCTAATAGATTATCAGGGTCATCATTAAGTGATAATGTTTTTGTAACACAAGCTATGTTATGAGTATTACAAGAAACAATTTGAATAAATTTATCTGTTGATTCTAATATATTATCATTAATCCCTCTCGCATATTTTTTTCCAAAGCCATCTTCACTACCTTGCGCGAGAAATCCTTTGACATGATCTTTGAATTTTTCATAGTAGTTTAATTTATTAGAATGGCCAATACCTTTAGGAGTACAATCAATAATTACTGAAGCACGTTTTATGGATTCTTCCGTTTCAAAGTCTGGATCCATACCAAGTTTCTTAAATGCTTTTTGCTTACCATCATCTACAGCAAGACGGGCTCCCCTATTTAATAAATCCAAAATCTTTGATCTATCTTCTTTAAGTGCTGAATTTTTATGAAAAGTGATTTCATCAATACCCAATTGGTCTTCATAATCGCACAATAAACCAATCAAAGGTTCTCCTATCGTACCTGTCCCAACAACATGCACAATTTTACGTTCCAATTAATACCTCCTCATTGATATATTAATAAATCTAGTGTTTTAAAATTTTCTTGATTTAGAATTCTATATAGAAAGTAAAGAAAAAAACCTTTTTTAGAATCAATCAAGACCGTAAAAGATTTTAAAATATAGCTGTTTCTTCCCACTCGCCAAATTCAGATTTCATAGCAGTGATGATTTCACCTAACGTTGCATGTTTTTTGGCTGCTTTAATAATACTAGGCATTAAATTAGTATCTCCTTTACATATTTTTTTAATCTTCAGAAGTGCATTGTTTACGTCTGATTCATTTCTTGAATGTTTTAATTCTTTCAGTTTACTTAATTGATTTTTTTGAATCTCAGATCCAATATTCAAAATAGGTATATCTATTTCTTCATCTTCTTTTACAAATTTATTTACTCCAACAACGAGTCTTTGCTTCTTATCTACTTTTGTTTGATATTCAGATGCTGACTTTGCAATTTCTCTCTGGAAAAATCCTTGTTCAATAGCAGAAATTACACCGCCTAGATTTTCTATCTCATCAAAATAAACTTCTGCCTTTTTTTCAATTTTATCCGTTAATTTTTCAACATACCATGAGCCTCCTAATGGGTCAACCACATTTGAAACTCCAGTTTCATATGCAAGTAATTGTTGAGTTCGCAATGCTATTTCAGCAGCCTTTTCAGTGGGTAATGCTAAAGTTTCATCCATAGAATTTGTGTGCAGACTTTGTGTGCCTCCTAGGATACCCGCTAAGGCCTGAAATCCTGTACGCGCAATATTATTTTCCGGCTGTTGAGCGGTTAAACTACAACCTGCAGTTTGAGTATGAAAACGTAGTTTCCATGACTTTTTATTCTTTGCTCCGTATTTATATCTTAAACGTTTAGCCCAAATTCTCCGTGCAGCCCTGAATTTTGCAATCTCTTCGAAAAAATCCAGATGAGAGTTAAAGAAAAAAGAAAGTCGTGGGGCAAATTCATCTACGCTTAACCCTGCATTTATTCCATGTTCTATATAAGCAAAACCATCAGCAAGAGTAAACGCTAATTCTTGAGCAGCTGTTGATCCCGCTTCTCGGATATGATATCCACTTATTGAAATAGTATTATAATTTGGCATTTCATTAGTACAATAAGTGAGCATATCCGTTATTATACGCATTGATTCTTTTGGTGGGAAAATCCATTCTTTTTGCGCTGTAAATTCTTTTAGAATATCATTCTGCAATGTTCCTCTGAGGTGATTAAGTTTCACACCTTGTTTTTCGGCAGTAGCAATATAAAAAGCTAATAATATTATTGCTGGTCCATTTATTGTTTGAGATACAGACACCTCACCTAGGTTTATGCCTTTAAAGAGTAATTCCATTTCAGAAAGTGAAAAAACACTAACCCCACATTTTCCAACTTCCCCATTTGAAAAAGAATGGTCTGGATCATAGCCCATTAAAGTAGGCATATCATAAGCAACAGATAGACCAGTCTGACCTTTTTTCATAAGATTTTTAAATCGATGATTGGTATGCTCTGGAGTTCCAAAACCTGCAAATTGGCGCATAGTCCAAAGTTTCCCCCGATAGAGGTTGGAATGTATACCTCGGGTGTAGGGGAATTGACCAGGAAATCCTATCTTTTTCATAAAATTTTCATCTGGATAATCTGGGAAATAACATACTTCTTGTTTTTCACCTGAGAGAGTGTCAAAATCTGCTTCTCGGGTATTTACAGAACTGATTTCATTCTCCCAAGAGTATAAAGCTTCTTGAAATAAACTTAACTGATTTTTCATTTGTTTACTTTTATTTTAGATCTATCATTATAATATACTAACCAACCTTCGTATAACATCCATAGAGTAAGTAAGAATAATATAGTAACAATAAAAAATAAAAGTCGATTATTTTCAAAAAAAGAAAATGCATGTATTAATAAGGATGTAATAGTAATTGAAACTAAAAAAACAAATGGCAAAACCAAAGGCAAAACATTTTTATTTTTTTTCCAAAAATAAATTGCAATCACCATCAAAGTAAGTGCTGCTAACATTTGATTAGATGCACCAAAAACTGGCCAAAGTGCCCAACCTGCTTTCAATTCCAAGCCGGAAGAAGGATCTTTTATATTCCATAAAGTTAATATTAGCGCTGGAAACACGGAAAATACAGTTGCAATATATTTGTTTTTAAAAACCTCAAGTTTAATTGCATCACCAATTTCCATGATTATTATCCTTTGAATTCGAGTTGCAGTATCAAGTGTTGTGGCTGCAAAGGATATAATTAGAACTGCCATTAAAGTTTTTGATAAAGATGAAGATAAACCAATTGATTCGATTAATGCTCCTCCTCCTAAAACAAAAGCAGTTGCTTTGTTTGTTGTCGCATTTGCCCAATTATCATAATAGATATGCCAATTCAAATCTTCTATCCATCCCACTGATGGTAATTTACATTCCGTTACCAAGGAGATACCTGCGACTGCAGCAATTAATGATGCAAGTGCAAGTATACCTTCACCAATCATTGATCCATAACCTATTACTTTTGAATCACTAATATTTTTAATTTGCTTAGATGTTGTTCCTGAAGCAATCAAGCCATGGAACCCACTAATTGCTCCACATGCTACAGTCACAAAAAGTAACGGTAACATATTAGGAGCATTCAGATTATCCAAACGTATCATTGGAGCATCCACAATTGGTCGTGCAATAATAATTCCAAAGAATATGAGCCCTAAACCAACTATTAACTGATGACTATTAATATAATCACGAGGTTGCAATAAAATCCATACTGGTAAAAGACTCGCAATGCTAGAATACATAAATAATAGGATTATCCATAAATTAATCTGAGATGACTGATCTAACCCTAATGATCCAAAAGATAGAGGGAATTTTGATCCAATAAAGATAAAAACATATAAAAGAATTAATGCAATAATTGATAGAATTATTGAATCATTTTTTTTTATATAGAATAAATAGCCCAAAACTAAAGCCATAATAATTTCTATATTAATTGGAATAACTGCTGAAGGAATACTAACAAATAATCCAGCAATTGCCATTGCAAATACAGAAAGGACCAACCAACACAGCATCATAACAAAAATGAGAAACATAGTTCTTATTCTTTTATTAATAACAATACCAGTTATATCTGCAATTGTTTTACCTTTTTCCCTAATCGAAACTACCAATGCTCCAAAATCATGAATAGCTCCAATAAAAACTGTACCAAAAAGAATCCAAATAAATGCAGGAAGCCAACCCCAGAATGCTGCTATACAAGGCCCTATTATTGGTGCAGCACCTGCAATTGAAGTAAAATGATGTCCAAATAATATTTCTTTTTTAGCAGGTACAAAGTCTAGACCATCTTCAAATTCAATGGAGGGTGCAGTTCCAGTAAATGAATAAATTGCATATATTTTTTTTGCTATAAAGGTTGCATAATATTTATATGCTAAACCAAAAAAAAATATGCCTGTTATTGCAAGTACAAGAGAATTCAAATGCTAAATGATAGAGGATTCGTGTTTTACTGAAATCTTTTTCTGTATAGTATTTACCACACCATCAACATCTAAGAGGAGCATATTTAAAATTTTATCTCTAGAGCCATGTTGAATAAAGGTATCTGGTAATCCTAATCGGGTTATTCTCCCTAAATAACCATTCTCTAGTAGCCAAGCTGAAACTCCATCTCCAAATCCACCATTGATGACACCTTCTTCAAGTGTAATTATATTTGAAAATTTTGAACATATGTTTTCAAGACATGCAATATCCATTGGTTTAATAAATCTGCAATTTACGATTTCAGATGTTATTCCATTCTTTTTAAGCTTTTCTGCTACTGCAAGTGCGGTATAAGTCATAGATCCAACAGCAAGGATAGCAATATCTGAACCTTGCTGACAGATTTCCCAAGATCCAATTGGCAAAAGTTCCATTTGACCAGTTTCATCAAATTCCACGGAACTTGCTTTTGGATAACGGA
The DNA here is from genome assembly GCA_964586315.1 of uncultured bacterium. Lineage (GTDB taxonomy): Bacteria > Fidelibacterota > Marinisomatia > Marinisomatales > UBA1611 > CAZEER01. The sequence goes on from CAZPHE010000044.1 coordinate 7,886, forward strand.
TTGAAAATGGCTTATTTGTAATGTTCAAAGCAGTATAAAGTAGATGTCTAAATTCATTTCCATTTTTTGGTGCTGTAACAATCATATCCTGAATACATCTAAGATATGCTATATCTAGTGCGCCATGATGCGTAGGACCATCTTCTCCTGCAATACCAGATCTATCCATGCAAAAAATGACGGGTAAATGTTGGATTGCACAATCATGAATAATATGATCATATGCCCGTTGCAGAAATGTCGAATATATTGCTACAATTGGTCTAATACCTTGGGTAGCTAGCCCAGAAGAAAAAGTAACACCATGACCTTCAGCAATACCGACATCATAATATCGGTCAGGAAATTCTTTTGAATAATTTACAAGACCCGTTCCTTCCCGCATAGCAGCAGTTATACAAACAGTATCATCCCTATTCTTTGCTATCTCACACACTAATTTACCAAACACATCTTGAAAACTTGGAATTGGAATTTTATTTGATATAGATTTTTCAACCTTTGAAAATGACTTGGGTTTTCCATTTGGTTTAACTGCATGAAATTTTATAGCATCATCATGGTATTCACGGGATTCCATATCTAAAGAAACCATACCTTTACCTTTTTTTGTTAAAACATGGAGCAAAACCGGATTTTGGATATCTTTAATATTATCTAAGGTATATATAATTTCATTTAAATCATGACCATCAATGGGGCCGAAATAGCGAAAACCCAATTCATCAAATAATATGCCAGGTACAATAAGACTTTTCAAGCTTTCTTCTACTTTTTTAAGAACAGTTCTTGTTTTTTTCCTAGCTATGGGTAGTTTACCAGTCAAATCCCAAAATTCATTTCGAACTTTGTTATAAAGTGGATTCGAAATTAATCTAGTAAAATATTTACTAATTGCACCAACATTTGGGCTTATTGACATTTCGTTATCATTAAGAATAACTAGGAATTGTTTTCCTAAATGTCCAGCGTTGTTGATACCTTCAAAAGCTAGACCACCTGTCATTGAACCATCACCAATAATGGATGCTACCCTAAAATTCTCATTCTTTTGTTTACGAGCTTCAGCAATGCCTAATGCCGCAGAAATGGATGTAGATGCATGACCAGCACCAATAACATCATATTCACTCTCGGAACGTTTTAAAAAACCACTTAACCCTTCAAACTGTCGTATTGTGTGAAACTCATTAAAAAGAACTGTAAGTAACTTATTAGAATATCATTGATGACAAACATCCAATATTAATTTATCTATCGGTGTATTGTATACATAATGAAGCGCAACTGTTAACTCTATTACACCCAGTGTAGGAGCTAAATGCCCACCAATCTCTGTAATTGTGTTAATTGTATATGATCGGAGCTCATTACACAATTCTTTTAATTCTTGTTTAGAAAAATTACGTATATCTTTAGGATGATTAATTTTAGTTAGATAATTAAGCTGCATATATCCGTTTTAATTTTTTAAAATAAAATTGACAGTTCTTATCAAATAAAATTTTATGAAAAATATCTATTGAATCTAATTCTGGATGAAATGTTAAGCCTAAATGAATACCATCAAAAACTGCAATAGGAGACCCATGAAATTCACCTAGAATTTTAATACCATCGCCTACAGATTTAATTTTAGGTGCACGTATAAAAGTTGTAGATAATGCCAACTTTTCTTTCAAACCTAGATTGTATTTGACTAATTCTTTAGAAGATTGTATCTGTCTACCAAAAGCATTCCTTTCAACTTCAATATTTAAAAGACCAAGTGGTTTTACTCGCACATCATCAATTATTTTTGCCATCAATATTAATCCTGCACAGGTTCCCATTATGGGATTTGTTTTCCCAAATTCTAATATTGGTTCATACATTTTATAAGTATTAATTAATAGAGATATGGTTGTTGATTCACCTCCAGGGATCACCAATCCATCAATTTTTTTTAAATCTGATGAGGATTTAACAGGAATGGATAGAATCCCAATTTTTTGAAAAATCGAATGGTGCAACGAAAAACCTCCTTGCAATTCTAAAACACCTACTATAATTACCAACCCCTTTCTTGTAGTCTTTCTTCTTTAGGAATCTCAGACATATCCAATCCTTTCATAGCTTTTTTCAATCCAGTACTTGCTTTAGCAACTATTTTAGGGTCACCATAATGTGTAGTGGCTTCTACAACTGCTTTTGCCCTTAATTTAGGATCATCGCTTTTAAAAATACCGGAACCAACAAATACTGTCTCAGCACCAAGTTGCATCATTAATGAAGCATCTGCAGGTGTTGCTATTCCACCTGCAGCAAAATTTGGTACTGGCAATTTACCTATTTTTGCAACATGTTGAACTAGTGAAACAGGTGCACCAATATTTTTTGCTTCTGTTACAATCTCTTCTTTATTTAATCTAGTCACTCGACTTATTTCAGTCATCAATGTCCTCATATGTCTTACAGCTTCAACAATATTTCCACTTCCAGCTTCTCCTTTTGTTCTTATCATAGCTGCTCCTTCAGAAATTCTTCTAAGCGCTTCACCCAAATTTCTGCATCCACAAACAAAAGGTATTTTGAAATCATGTTTCCATATATGATTTTTTTCATCTGCTGGAGTAAGAACTTCACTTTCATCAATAAAATCAATATTGAGTGTTTCTAAAACTTGTGCTTCTGCAAAATGTCCTATTCTACATTTTGCCATAACTGGTATAGAAACTGCATCCTGTATTCCCTGAATCATCTCAGGATCACTCATCCTAGATATGCCACCATCTTTTCGGATATCTGCAGGAATCCTTTCCAAAGCCATAACAGCGCATGCACCAGCATCTTCAGCAATTTTTGCTTGATCAGCATTAGTAACATCCATTATTACACCACCCTTGAGCATTTCTGCTAAACCAACTTTAACTTCAAATATTCCTTTACTCATAGATTGTTTCCTTTTCAGTAACATTACAAATTAATTTTATTTTTTCAACCACTTCATTTATGATTTCATCAGGTGTGGATGCACCAGCTGATATGCCAACAATTTTACAATCCTTAAACATAGATTTTTGGATTTCAGTTGCTGACGTAACTTGGAATGAGCGTTTATTCCTTTCTAAGGACAATTGCGTTAATCTATTAGAGTTTGCACTAGTAAAAGATCCTATAACAACCATAACATCACATTGATTTGCTAATTCTTTAATCTGCTCATGGTTACGCCTTGTTGGAAAACAAATTGTATTAATAAAGCGTAAATCAAAAACTTTTTCCATTAATATATTGATAATCTCTTGAACATTCTCAATCATTTGAGTTGACTGACTTACTATTCCTGCTCTTTTTATTTTTCTAAGATTTTTTGCTTCATTTACATTTGATATTACTAAGGGAGTCTTAACCTGAGCTGCAATAGCAACTACTTCATCATGACCATGATCACCTATAATAATTATTTTTCTCCCTTCTTCATTTAATTGTTTTACTTCTTCGTGAATTTCTGTTACAAGCGGACATGTCCCATCTACGAGATTTAAATTCCTTTTAGTTGCTTTTTTCCATAAATCAGGCTTAGTACCGTGGGCACGAAATAGCAATGGTTTACCATCGGGTACATCGTTAATTGAACCCACCACTTTTGCACCTGTTTTAGAAAGGTTATCTATGACTCGCTCATTATGAACAATAGTACCCAACATATATACTTCACCATGCTCTTTAGCAGTATCGTAGGCTTTATTAACAGCATCTCTTACACCAAAACAATAACCTGCATCTTTTGCTATTAATATTTTCATTCAAGACTACCATTCATTTTGTTTTTTATTGATATAATACTATTGCTAACAGTTTTTTCTATAACATTGGTAAGACTACCTTCCACCACAGCTCCTGCAGCAAAAGCATGACCTCCACCTCCCATTAATTGAGCAATATCATTTACACTATATTTTCCTTTTGAACGAAAGTTAATTCGACAACATGATTTATCCTGCTCAAAAATCATAAGAGCTACTTCAACGTTACTAATAGTACGTATCATATCGGAAAATCCGTCTATATCTGATTTTGCAGCATTCGTTTTTTTCATCATATCTTGAGTGATAACAGACCAGGCAAAAGATCCATCTAAATCATATTTTATATTAGACAAAAACTCTCCCAATAGTTTAATTCTTGATTTTGTACTATTTTCATATATACCTTGATAAATAGAATGGGTTTCAATTCCATTATTTAAAGTTTCTATGGCAATTTCATGGCACTTTTTATTCGTATTGCTATAGCGAAAACACCCCGTATCAGTCATAACAGCTGTATAGATTCCTTCAAGACTATTTTTCCCAATTGGTTTTTCCCTCACTGATAATAAATAATCATAAACCATACAACCGGTAGCAGCAGCACTAAGATCCACCAAGTTATATGTAAATGGATGTTCATCTGGATGAGGGTGATGATCTATATTCATCGTTTTTAGACTATATTTTTTAATGGCATTTTTAATTGTTCTAATACGCACATAATCACCTACATCAAAAATAATGACAAGGTCAACATCTTTTATCCAAGTTTCATGTAATGATTTATTATATGATTCAAAGATATTATCATTATTTAAATATTTATACTCAAAAGGTAAATCTGAATAATTAACAATACGGACGTCTTTGCCAACCTCTTTTAAATGATAGAAAATACCACATTCTGACCCTAAACCATCTCCATCTGGATTTTCATGGGTAGTGAGCATAATTCTATCCGATTTTTGGATAACATCATGAACTTTTTCCCAATTAATGGGTATGTTATTATAATTCATTTATACTCCCATGATTCTTCATGACTACCTTCTTCCATTTTTTCAATTCTTGCCATAACAAATAAGAAATCTGATAAACGATTTAAATATTGTTTATGTAAATTAGATACATATTCTTGTTCACTAAGTGCAATCAAAGATCTTTCAGTTTCTCTACATTCTGCCCTTGAGATATGGAGCCTTGATGAAATTTCAGTACCTCCAGGAAGTATAAATTCATTGAGGGGAGGTAATTTTTTATTCAATGTTTCTATTTTTTCATCTAACCAGTGTAAACGTGATTCATCTAATAATTTCATCTCTACATCAGGTATTGCTAGCTCTCCTCCCAAATTAAACAAATCTTGTTGAATTTTTCCTAAACAGTCATCTTTATTATTTTTAGCTAATATACGAGTCCAACCAATTACTGAATTTAGCTTATCTACAGATCCCATTGCATGGACTCTTATGCTATTTTTTGAAACTCGCTCACCATTACCAAGACCAGTGTCACCTGAATCACCTGTTTTGGTGGTTACCTTCGTAATCCTCATTAGAAGAAAATCCAAGTCACTAAAATAAATAGTGGTACTAAGATTGGAAGTGACCATTTTATGATATAACCAAAGAAACTTGGCATTTCAATATTTGATGATTCAGCAATCGATTTAACCATAAAATTTGGTGCATTACCAATATATGAGTTAGCTCCCATAAAGACTGCTCCTGCCGAAATGGCTAACAAAGTGTTGTACATATCTCCCATTAATACTGACGGATTACCACCAGCGGTATTAAAGAAAACAAGGTATGTTGGTGCATTATCTAAAAAGCTTGAAAGAATCCCAGTTAACCAAAAATACATATAATTAATTGGTTCCCCATATTCATTCGAAACAGAGGATACAACGGATGACAAAGCACCATTTGTACCTGCTTTTAATATGGCAATCGCAGGGATAATAGTAACAAATATACCTGCAAAAAGTTTCCCAACTTCTACAATAGGGAACCACGTGTATTCATTTGCTTCTCTAATTGATTTTGGAGTCATTGTCCAACTTGTATAGGTAAGTATAAGAAGTAGAATATCACGAACAAGATTTTGTAATTCTACGTGGACATGATATATGTTTATATAAATGTGTGGCTTCCAAAAACCAGATAGCAATACTCCTCCAACTACACCTGCAAGTAATATAAGATTGAAAGATCCTTCTAAACCTAGTTTTTTATCTTGATTATCATCAATTCTTTCTTTTATACTTTCATTTACATCCTTTTTCTCTCCATTTATTTCTTTATTATAGTAATAAGTATCTATGCCAAAAAAAATGATAATTAAACTGACTACCATAAATAACATTGGCAGAAACATAGCAGATGTAGTCCAGAAGAAATCAACACCTTTTAGAAATCCTAGAAAAAGTGGTGGGTCACCAAGTGGTGTTAATGACCCACCTATATTTGCTACAAGAAAAATAAAAAATACGATGATATGTACCTTGTTTTTTCTAAATTGATTAGCACGAATTAACGGACGAATTAAAAGCATTGCAGCACCTGTAGTCCCCATCCAACTCGCTAATAATGTTCCAATAAAAATAATAACAGTATTAAGAATTGGAGTTCCAACCAATGAACCTTTTAGCTGTACACCTCCTGAAATTGTAAATAGAGCTAATAGAAGAATTATGAATGGTATATATTCCAAAAGACCTACATGTAATAATTCATATATAGTTATCTGAACACCGTGTGTAAAAGTAAATGGGATAATAAGTAATAGAGCCCAAAATAATGATATTTTACCAAAATGATGGTGCCAAAAATGTTCTGCTAGAAGTGGAAATACAGCAATTGATAATAATATACCAACAAATGGCAAAACCCAAAATATAGCTAAATGTTCGCCACTTAAATGAGGTACTAAACCATGTCCTCCTTCAGCCGCAAATAGAATTGAGAAAAACAAATTTATAATTAAAAATATACTAAAATTTTTCATATCTACTCTTTTTGTTTATCAATCTTAAAATTACATACTTTCAACTTAAAAATGGAAACAACATCGTATATATAAATAAATGAATGTACCTAGAATTTTTAGCTAATTTTCTGCATGGAAATAATACTTACAATTGCCATTTTGACTATAGCAATTACAGGAATGTCAATCGGAGTTATATTAAATAGAAGACCACTATCAGGTTCTTGCGGAGGCTTGAATGCTGATACTGTTTGCACAATTTGTGGAAATGATCCCAAAAAATGTGATAATAATTAAAACTAATCTACTATTTTTTAATATTATAAATGGGATTCATTATATCCACTCCATCAGATAAAGCGATACTTCTTTTATCTTTTCCATTACCAAGTATCCATATTGCCATAATCTCTGAGTTTTCATCCACTAATTTGGAACCACTTGCATAATCCATCACCATCAAAGCTGTTGCCCATCCATCCGCTAACATTGTTGAAGGTGCAAGTACAGTAACTGACAAAACATCAGTTTGGATTGGATAACCTGTTTTTGGATTAATTGTATGACCTAATATCTCACCATCCATATCTACAATATTTCGATAATTTCCTGATGTAGCAATTCCATAATGTTTTGGGTGCAATATCGCTGAAAATTTTTTCTGATTAATATCATAACCAGTAGGATTCTCAAGACCAATAGACCAATCCTGATTATTTTTATTATTCCCTGAACATCTTACTTCACCACCTATTTCTACAAAAATATTATTATGACCATTGGTTCTTAAAAACTTAAAAACTTCGTCAACGCCATAACCTTTAGCAATTGCATTCAGATCTATTTTTAAATTTGGGTTTGTTTTAATTAATCTACCATTTTCTGATCTTACTTTTTTATAACCAGTGAAGCTTAGAATCATATTAATTTCTTCGTATTTAGGCGGACCAGTTTTTGGATGAGGTCCAAAGCCCCACAATGACATTAAATCAAAAACTGTAATATCAAATAATCCATCAGTTTTTTCAGAAATAATCATTGAATTTTTTACAACATTCATTACAGATTTTGAAATTTTGTAAGGTTCAAGAGAATTCCATTTATTAAAACTTGATACTTCACTGTTAGGATCCCAAGTTGACATTTGTTTATTGATCTTTGCTAAGAGCGAATCAATTTTAATTTTTAATGATGAATTAATAATTTTATTATTGTCATGGATTATTTTTATTGAATAAGTCGTGCCCATTGTTTCGCCTTGATAATGAATAACTGATGAGTCTTTATCACATCCTGTAAATAATAATAAAAAGCCCAACAAAGGTTGGGCTTTAAATAATTTATTTTTTATTAAATATTTAGCCAAAGCTATCATAAGCAATCATATCTCTTTCTACCCCTAGACTATCTAACATATTATCGCAAGCATTAATCATAGGCGGTGGACCACACATATAATATTCTACTTCAGTTGGATCTTCATGATCCTTTAAATATTCATCATGCAAGACTTGATGAATAAAACCGGTTGATCCTTCCCACTTATCTTCTGTCATTGGTTCTGATAGAGCAACTTTATAAGTAAAATTTGGAAATTGCTCTTCAATTTTTTTAAAATGATCATCATAAAACATTTCTCTTACTGATCGGGCACCATACCAAAAAGATACTTTACGCCCTGTCTTTAGTGTATGGAAAAGATGAAACAAATGAGATCTCATTGGGGCCATTCCTGCACCACCACCAATATAAACCATTTCCCTTACTGTATCTTTAATAAAGAATTCACCAAAAGGACCTGATATTGTTACTTTATCATCAGGTTTTAGATTGAAAATATATGATGATGCTAAACCAGGCGGTGCTTCATCCCATAGAGGTGGGGGTGGTGTTGCAATTCTAACATTGAGCATCACACGATTACCCTCTGCTGGGTGGTTTGCCATTGAATATGCTCTAAATACAGGTTCATCATTATTTGCAACTAAATCCCAAATTTTATATTGATCCCAGTCTGGATGATACTCTTTCTCAACATCGAATCCATTAAATCTAAGATTATGATATTCAGGAATATCAATTTGTATATATCCTCCAGCTTTAAAATTTAAATTTTCTCCTTCTGGTAAGGTTAGAATTAGCTCTTTAATAAAAGTTGCAACATTATTATTTG
>CAZPHE010000045.1:0-11704 GCA_964586315.1 uncultured bacterium
ACAGTAAGATTACAACTACATCTTCAACTGGGGATTTAGATTCTGATGGCGATAAAGAATTAATTTTTGGAACCGAGGATGGTACTATATTTGCTTTAAATAAAGATGGTACAGAATATTTTACCTATTCGCAAAATGAAAAGGTTATAGAATTTCCTGTATTATATGATCTTGATAATAATGGTCTACTTGAAACAATATTTATATCTGTTAATGATTCAATATCAACAGTATCAGTTATTGATAATAATGGAGAAATTTTATATGGGTTTCCTTTTATTATATCTGAAATAATTAATGTTGGTCCAGCAGCTGCAGATTTGAATGCAGATGGATATGGTGAAATTGTAATAGCAACACAAGGAGGCAATATATATGTTGTGGATATATTTGGAGAAATATTAGACGGATTTCCATTTAATATTTATTCGGAACCAAATGGTGCCCCTAGTCTTGTAGATATAAATAATGAAATCGGAATTGAAATATTAATCAGTAGTGAAAATAATGGTATTTATATACTTAATCATAATGGTACTATTTATTCTCATTTAAATGATCTACAAGGTATCGTGAGTTCAATTTCTATTGCCGATTTAGATCGAAATGGAAATTTAGAACTCATCTTTACAAGCTCTGACCAATTAATTCATGCATATGATCCATTAATTGGATCTGAAATTGAAGGTTGGCCCTATCAATTAGATGATAATTCTGTGGGAGAACCAATCATCAATAATTTTGATGGTGATAATCATTTAGAAATCATGGTAGCAACCATCAAGGGAAATATTTTTTTGATTAATCATGATGGTAGTATATATGAAAATTTTCCCTATATAACTCAGGATAGTATATTTCACACACCAACTGCTGGTGATCTAGATTTAGATGGTGATTTTGAAATTATTTTTTCAACCCAAAATAAATTAAATGTTTTAGATCTCGATAATTCAATGATAGATCAATATTCTTGGAATAGTTATAGATCGAATAATCATCGTAATGGATATTTTGAAGTATCTCTCTCTGAATTGTCTTTAATTAATGGAAATAATCCTGATAATTTTATTTTAGGGAATAATTTTCCAAATCCTTTCAACTCTTCAACTAAAATCTCATATTCACTACCAATCAAAGGTCATGTGATTGTAAATATCTATGATTTAAATGGTAGAATTGTTAAAAATTTGTTTCAAGGTGAGCAAACATCAGGAAGAAAGACAATTGTATGGAGTGGGACCAATGAAATTGGTAGAGCAGTTTCTTCAGGTATATACTTTTATGAAATGCAGGTTAGAGATTTTATTAAAACAAAGAAAATGGTTCTTATGAAATAAGACCTATTCGATTATCCCAAATTTTTCTAGCTTATCAAGCTTTGGTTTGATTACAAATATACAATATGGTTGACCAGGGTTCTCATTATAATAATTGTGGTGATAATCTTCTGCATCATAATAATTATTTAATTTTACAATTTCGGTCACAATAGGATTTTCCCAATATTCAGATTTATTTGCTGCGATTTTAGAATGTTTAGCAATAGACAGTTGTAGATCATTATGAAAAAAGATTACTGACCTATATTGCGTCCCAATATCATTCCCTTGGCGATTTAAGGTTGTGGGATCATGTGACTGCCAAAATATATTTAATATTTGATCAAAAGAGATTAATTCAATATCAAATTGAATTTGTGCAACTTCTGCATGTCCGGTTTTACCGGTACAAATTTCCTTATAAGTTGGATTGTTAGTATGGCCTCCTGCATAACCAGGCTTTACATTTAAAACCCCATCAACCCGTTGGAATACAGCTTCTATGCACCAAAAACAACCTCCACCAAGGGTTGCAGTTTCAATCTGTGACATAATTATTGAATTTAATAAAAAAGGTATAAAAAATAATAAGATCCCTTTTTTCAAGGTTCTAAATAAAAATCAGATTGATACCAACCTCCACGACCGTATTTTACAATTATATTAGTAGTACCAAAAGTAACCTTATGGTAATGAGAATGAGGTTTAATCTTTAACTGATATATAGCAGGTTTATCCACTGTAAAAGCAAATTGTCCATTCTGGTCAGAAACTCTCCGTTTATAAGTATCATATTGGGTTTTACCGATTGGAATATTTTTATTATTATCATCATTAATATTAAAAAAACTAGACATAGAAATAATTTCTAAGCTATCATGATCCGAGTTAGAGACGTTATCAATTAAGGATTGTGTAAGTATTATTTCTACACCTGTAATCGGGCTATTTTTATCCTTATCAATAATAGAACCAAATATAACAGATGGTTCTAATAGATTTTCTGGTAAATAAATTGGATATCCACTATTTTCAAAAATTGGTTCATCTAGAAGACTTTTTAAAATATAAGAAAGATTTTCATATTTTCCTTCTTGTGGAACATAACATTTTGAAATATCATACATAATGCCATTGATTTTCATTTCAAGGTATTTTGATTTTGTTTCAATAGCCTCAACAGAATTAATGATAATTTGTTTTGCTTTTATAGCATTTAATCTATTATAGAAAACATTCCCCTTAATAAAAAATATTTCTGCTCTTTTGGAAAGAGTACTTCTTTCAAGATCTAAGACTCTATCGTTGGTGGGTAAGGGTATCATTTCTATATTAATCGAAATATTATTTTCGTTATCAAGTAATTTGGGATCTAGTCTAAGAACTTTTGTTTTAAAATTATGTAATTTTAGCCGAATCTTTGGTTTCCATAGATAACCTATATTGTCTTTAATGAAATAACCATTATCATCTGATAATAAAGAATGTTTTAATACTTTATTCCCTGTGAAAATATCAATATTTACATCCATTAGATTTTCAGAAGTTATACTATCCGTAATTACACCAGACAAAGTGTTTAATTTAAATTCTATTCCTTCATCAGGCTGTGCCATTAATGAAGTAGAGAAGAGAGAAATATATAAAAAGAATCGAATCATATTTGAAAATCTACACATAAATATATTTTTAAGTTTAAACTTTTGATAGAACTCTTGATTAATTTTAGTGATATGGACTTACTTAATTTACATCGATCAGATTTTGATTATTGGACTATGATGGATACTCGTTGGCGTGATATGGATTCATTAAACCATATTAATCATGCAACCTATTTGGCTTATATGGAATCTGCACGTGTAGATGTTTATATTAAATTAGGCTATACTGGCATTAGAAAAGATATGGATGTCAGTACTATTCTAGCATCCATGACAGTCCATTATTTAAGTCAAACTACTCATCCTTCTAAGCTTGACGTTGGACACCGAATATGCAGAGTTGGAAATAAAAGTTTTGATTTTGTTTCAGCTGTATTTAATAAGGAAGATAATAATTTATTGTGCTCAGCATTATTTACACTTGTAGCGTATAGTTATAAAATGAATAAATCCATAGTTGTACCAGATATTATAAAAAGTAAATGTCGTCCATTTAAATGAATCAAATTCATAATTTTTTAAATAATCAAAAAATACAAAATGATTTAATAACCAGATTAGCATATGCTAGAGATGCAAGCCTATATCGCCTAGTCCCCAAATTTGTTGCTCGACCTCAACATGAAAATGATGTAAAGCAATTACTGAAATATGCAAGGACAACAAAGACTCCAATAACCTTTAGATCTGGAGGTACCTCTCTATCTGGACAGTCAGTATCGAATGGTATTATAGCAGAAGTGTTACATGAATGGAAAACTATTGCTGTAAAAGATGATGGGCATGCAATAAAAATGCAGCCTGGCGTAAATGCTGCTTTTGCAAATAAAATTTTAGAACGATATTCTCGGAGAATAGGACCTGATCCTGCATCTATCAATGCTGCCTGCATTGGTGGTATTATTTCAAATAACTCTTCAGGTATGGTATGTGGTACTCAGTTTAATTCTTACCATACTCTCCAAGATATTTCATTTATTTTACCAAATGGTAATAAATATTCAACTTCAATGAAAAATCATAATAGACATTTTGTATCATCTGAGCCTGAATTGGCAAATGGACTTTTGGAGATACGTAAAAAGATTATCAGTAAACAATGGCTATTAAATAAAATTCGCGATAAATATAAAATTAAAAATACTATTGGTTATTCAATGAACTCATTTTTGGATTTTGTAGAGCCACTCGATATTTTTTCTCATCTTCTTGTTGGTGCGGAAGGTACCCTTGCTTTTATTTCAGATGTAACCTTGAAAACAATACCAAATTATGATCATAAAGCTACTGGATTATTATTATTCAATTCGCCTGAAAGTGCAGGTGATGCGGTAAATCATTTCAAACAGTTGGGTGCTTCTGCAATTGAGTTTTTAGATGATCAATCACTTAGAACTGCAAAATATTATGATAACCCTCCCTATAATCCTTCATCAATCAATGATGACAATACGGGTTTACTTGTCGAATTTCAAAATAATTCTGATGATGAAATTTTTCGTATGATAGAAGAATCCCAAAAATTTTCGGAAAAAAATAAAGCTATTTTATCATTACAGATTGTAAAAGATAATGAAAGTCGGGAAACAATCTGGAAAATTCGTAAAGGTTTGTATCCTACACTAGGATCATTAAGAAAAACGGGTACAAGTGTAATTACTGAAGATATTGCTGTTAATTCAATAGACTTGGCACCAGCTATTCGAGAATTAAAGAATATTTTTTCAATTTGCGATTTTAATGATGGTGTGATATATGGTCATGCAAAGGATGGGAATATTCACTTTCAAACTTCCATTGATTTAGATGATAAAACTGGTGTGAACAATTTTGAGAAAATGATGAATCATCTATCTACGATGACTATTAAAACCTTTAACGGATCATTAAAAGCTGAACACGGAACAGGGAGAAATATGGCATCCTTTGTTAAAGCAGAATGGGGTGGAGAAATATTTGATTTAATGTGGAAAATAAAGGGACTTGTAGATCCTGAACATATTATGAATCCAGATGTTTTGCTTACACGTGATCAGAAATTACATATGAAAAATTTGAAGCCTATGCCAAAAGTTCATCAAGAAGTGGATTCTTGTGTTGAATGTGGATTTTGCGAAAAAGTGTGCCCAAGTAGGGGACTTACACTTACACCAAGACAAAGAATAGGTATCATGCGTGAGACTAATAATTTAAAATTATCAACTAATGATAAAAAACAATTAGAATATTTTGTAAATGAAACCTGTGCAACAGATGGTTTATGTTCAATACAATGTCCAGTAAATATTAATACTGGTTCAATGGTAAAAGATTTGCGTTATGATAAAATGATAGACCCTTGGTTCGTAAGATTATCGAGTCACTATTTTAATGTAATATTATCACTAATCAGATTTGGAATTAGATCATTGTTAAATTTTCAAAAACTCACAGGCAATACATTTCTTAGAAAAATCACTATTTATCTAAATAAAGTTACGAATGGAGTCGCTCCTATTTGGCCTAGAAGTGGTTTAAAAGTAGCTGATAAAATATTATTTAATAATCTTCAAAAGCCTGATTATTTTCATTTCTCATCCTGTGTGAATAGAGTGCTTGCTGGTGATATTAGTGGAAAGAGTGCATCTGAGTCATTAATTAATATTGCTTTTTTAGTAGGAAAAAAGCTATGTACTCTTGAAACAATTAATAAACAATGCTGTGGCATGGCATTTAGTTCAAGAGGATATGTTAATACAGGAAAAATACTGCGTAGTAGACTAATTCAAACAATGATTGAATTAACAAATGAAAACAATGATATTCCTATAATTGTTGATATGTCACCATGCACACAATATTTATTAGAGGATGATAATATTTCTAATCTTAAAATTATTGATTCAATTTCTTTTTTAAATAAAATTAAAAATAAATTGGAATTTAATAAGAATGATGAATCATTATTTGTTCATAGTGTTTGTTCAATTCAAAAAATGGGTATCAGTGAAGAATTAATAGATCTAGTATCAGAATTTCATTCAAATATTGAGTTACCGATTGAAGACTTTTGCTGTGGTACTGCAGGTGACCGTGGTTTTCGTTTTCCAGAACTTACGAAAAATGCCGTGCTTCGTTCAGTTAATGATCAAAGAAGTAAAACAGGAGTGTCTTCTAGTAGGACATGTGAAATTGGGTTAGAAAATTCATTAAATATGCAATTTTGCTCCATAGAAGCGTTGGTTTATAATTCAATTAAAAGGTAATTTAGTTAAATTGGATAGAATAATTATGTATCGAATTATTTCTTTTTTTATATATATCTTGATTATTTCATCATCCCTTAGGGCTAATGTGATAGCACGCCTTGTTAAAGCAGAAGGCCAAGTATTTTTAAAAAGATTGGGTATGAATACTTTTTCTGAATCAGCAAAAGCTGGAGTAGCAATTTTAAATGGAGATCAAATTAAAGTAGGTGGAACAGGTTTTGCTGCAGTTATTTATATTGATGATCGGTCTGTTATTAAAATTAAGGAGAATTCAAAATTTAGTTTTATGGATTCTCAAAATACACGAACAATTGATTTAGAACATGGAACTATCTTAAATAACATAAAAAAAGAAAGACGTTCAAAATCATTTAGAATACAGACACCTGTTTCTGTTGCTAGTGTTAAAGGCACAGAGTTTGCAGCCATTATAAGTCAAACTGGGGTAGAGCAGTTTATTTGTAAGGAAGGTAGTTTTGAAGTATTAAATATGATTAGTGGACAGACTGTTAATGTTGGTCCAGGTCAAAAGGCTTTCAGTAATGCAACAGGAGATTTGGTTCAGGCAGTTGCATCTCCTAAAGATTATCCAGCTGACCCAGAGATAGAGGAATTACTAGAATCTGATGTAAATGGAATAATTGATAATCCACAAGAGATGGAAACTCAAACACAAAATGTAGAAATAATTCCTGAAAAACAAAACTCTGCAGTTCAATCTAAGGATACAAATGAATCACCAAAAAAGAATGAATTAATGAAAGAAGAATCAGTTGATGATTCGAAACAAGAGAATGAACAAGCAGATGATTTAAAAAAGCCTGATCCTGGACCACCTCCTAAACCATTTTCAATGGGACTAGGCATAGGCTCTGCAACCGTTGACGGGTTATTATATAATCAAATTGCTCTTAGACCAGAAATAAATATAGGTAATGTAGGAGTGGGTTTAGATTTAATTCTTTATATAGATAATGAAGGGAATATACGCTATGATGAATGGGATATTGAAAATGACCCAGGCTTATTATTGGATAAAATTCTTTATATAAAATATGGTCAAAAAACTGATCCTGTTTGGATTAAATATGGATCTATTGAAGGAATGACACTAGGTTATGGAGGGCTAATGAATAATTATTCTAATATGATGGAATTTCCTACAATTCGCCGTGTTGGTGTTAATTCGGGCTTTAATATTGGCCCTGTTGGCGGTGAACTGTTCTTATCTAACATTAAAGATTATTCTAGAGGAGGAACAGTCACTGGTTTAAGATTAAATTATACTGTTTCCGATGAATTTCCATTATCCATTGGGATCAATTATATAGCTGATGGAAATATGTTTTCCGGATTAAAAGATAAAGACAATGATAGTTATCCAGATATATTTGATGATTTTCCAGATAGCACAAATATGTGGAATGATACAGATGGAGATGGTATCCCTGATCCACATTATGGTTTAGATTCTTCTATGTGGGATATTGATGCTGATGGTGATAATCTATTTGATTATGATCCAAGTATCGATACATCAATCATATTAAAAGCAACACCTTTTAGTTTGAAAAAAAATAAAGCAACCGTCACTGGATTATCATTTGATATAGGCTATCCAGTATTAAATACTAAAACTATTTTATTAAACGTCTATGCAGAATATAATAAGTTAAACTTTCCTGGAGTGATTAATTATGATACTAGTTTTGTACGTACTGAAAGGATGGGGTCAGGTATAACAATACCTGGCATTCGGTCTACTATATTTCAAATTTTAAATCTGTCATTAGAGTACCGTATTATTGGTGGTTCATATATACCTCAATTCTTTGATCAAGCCTATGATTTAAATAGAGTATTAACATCTACTATTGATGGACAGACTGTTGTGCAAACAAAAGATATGGCAGTATTCCAAAATTATAATGATGATGTTAATTCTAGTGGATTATTTGGTTCCGCAGGCTTGGATCTCTTTAATCTAATTAGTTTTTCAGCATCTTATGCAAATATGAAAGCTGATACTACAGAATTAAAAAGTTTCACATCTTATCTTACTTTAAATACTGAAAACATACCAAAAATTAGTTCAGCAATGGCATATTATCAGCGTAATAATGATAATAATCCTTTTGATTTTGGAAATCCTACTGAAAATACAATTATGGGCTATCGCGTAGGATATGAACTTAGCAAAGGTGTCAGTTTGATTTGGGATTTCCGGCAATTTTATAGAGATGATGGTACTGGAGATTTAGAACCAATACAGCAAACAACAATAGAAACATCTTTTAGTTTTTAATGAAAAATATTTTTATTATTCTTTTTTTTATAATAAGTAAACATACTTATTTATTTTCACAGACTGAGATAGTGATTTTAAGTGACAATGTTGGCACAGAAATTGATATTCATGAAAATCGATTCTATAGAATTTTTCCATATGAGAAAGGCTTTATTAATGCGCAAATAAATAAAGTTAATGATGATCAATATCGTATATTATTATTGAAAAATATCAAAAATAAAAAAACTAGAGTAAGGAGATATATCAATCATCAAAAATTTATTGAATTACAGTTATATGTTAATCAACAACCATTATTTACAAATGAAGCTAAAATTTCTATGTATGCTGGAATGGATTTTTTAAGAGCTGAAAAAATTGTAAATGAAATTCCTAAGCCACAGTATGTGGTGCTTAAACACTCTGGAAATAAAAAGCTTAAAGGAACTTTATTCAAAGTTGAAGAAAATTTATTACATATTCAAACACCAATAACAATTGAAAAAATTAATCTATTGGATTTAGATAGAATTTCCTACAGGTTAGTTTTGGGGAAATATGAAAAATTTAGAAATTATATGTATGTGATAACAGGTTTCACAGGATTGGGTATCGCCCAATATTACAATTCTCAGCGTCCTGTAATTTATAATGATTACGGAATTCCAAGAAAAGATATAGAAGTCTATAGACAATTCATTGGAATTGTTGGAGGTCTTATTTTTAGTAGCGAAGTGTTTGATGCTATAAGTACATTGTTGACTTCATCAGAGACGATTATTTTATCAGAAGCTGAGTATGAAGATCAAAACTATAAATAATTACTGGAGGAATTATGCCTAAAAAAGAAGCTTCCGAAGCTGAAAATATTGAACAAGTAGTCGAGGATACTAATCAGGGTGTTGATCCGCAAAAACAATATCTCATGGATCAGTTTGGAAATCTTATGGAGCAAGTAGGTGATGGTTTTGGTGGCCCTCTCCAGGAAGAATTAATAAAACGCCTGGAACAGACTGTAGCAGATTTTCATGAAGAAGTAAGTGAAATGATGGAAAAACTGAAAGATAATGCAGAAAAGCGACATGAAAAATTAAAAGAAATATGGAATAATCCCGATGCAACTGTTGATGTCGAAGATGATGTTACCAGTTCTGGTAATCTTGATGAGACAGCACCCGGTGGTGATGATAGTGAAATGAGTGAGTGGGAAAGAAAACTTGAAGCTGCGGGAAAATTAGGTGAGAATGGAGACTCTGCAGCAACTAAAAATAAAAAAGAAGAAGAACCTAAGAAAAAAGGATTCTTTGGGCGAAAGAAAAAGTAAATACAAATTTGTGGGTGAAAAGCCGATCAATATTTTTAATTTTAACAACATACATTATTTCAGCTAGCCTTAAAGGGCAGGAATTCTCAAAAAATATTGAAGAATACACCCCTTTAAAAAAAAGGGTATATAGTTTCACTAAATTAGATTTTATTACATCGGAAGGTGAATTTAATGAAGCAATATGTACTTTACTTATACCAGAATTAAAAGAAGATAGTCCACCTTTTGTAGCTATATATTACAAAAGAGATAACTCGGAATGGTTTACTGAATCTCTTTATAGAAAGCGTCTTAGATTTAATTTTAAAGATGGTGTATTAAAATTGGATCAATCTAATTTTTGGGATTGGTTTGAAATCTCAGAAATTAAAATTGTTGTTATTTATTAAGATTTTACGGATTAAAATAATAAAAATTTATTTTTCTATTAAAATACTTTCATACAAAAACTGTAAATTAATGTTGAAATTTTTAAAAAAATATATGGTCGTGCTAGATGGGGAATTAGCGGTGCCCTGTAACCTGCAATCCGCTACAGCAGGGTTGATGCTAATGCTAGGCTATTGGCGACTTGTTAGTAAGGACTAAGCGGTTAAGACGTTTAGAACTCATGCAATGTTTAAAAAATTGAACCCGTCAGGACTGGAAAGGAGCAGCGGTAAATTTATTTAATCATGTGTAAGAATAATTCTAAACTGAGCTGGTTGCTTCTTTTCGACCTAGTAGAAAGATAGTCAAACATTAGTGCACGGCCCTTATAATAATGACATACAAAGTATTATCACTTAAATGGCGTCCTCAATCCTTCAATGATATTGTTGGTCAAGTTCATGTTACACAAACATTAACTAATGCCATCAAACAAGATCGTATTGCTCAGGCATATTTATTTACTGGACCAAGAGGTGTTGGAAAAACTACGACCGCAAGAATTCTTGCAATGGCTCTGAATGCTAACAAAAAACCATCAGTTAATTTTGATCCTAATTCTATAATATCTAGAGAAATAGCTGAAAGTAGGTCAATAGATGTTTTGGAAATAGATGGTGCGTCTAATCGAGGTATAGATGAGATTCGTAATTTGAGGGAACAGATTAAGTTTGCTCCTATGAATGCTACATTTAAAGTAATAATTATAGATGAAGTACATATGCTTACAAATCAGGCTTTTAATGCTCTTCTTAGAACTTTAGAAGAACCTCCTGAACATGGGAAATTTATATTTGCTACTACAGATATCCATAAAGTTCCTGCCACAATTATTTCAAGATGTCAAAGATTTGATTTTAACAATATATCTTTAAATGTTATTGCACAACGGCTAAAATATATTATGGAATCTGAGGAACTTAAATTTGATCAAAATGCAATCAATGCCATAGCAAAAAAAGCTCGTGGTAGTATGAGGGATGCGTTATCCATGTTAGATCAAACTATTGCATTTTGTAGTGATAATTTTAATTATAATAATGTTATAAAAGCCATAGGGGTTATTGAGAATGAACTGTTTTTCCAATTTACGGATTGTATAAAAAATAAAGATTATAATGGAATGATTTTAGTATTATCTCATTTTAATAAAACTGGTATTCCAGCAAGTGAAATACTAGTCGGAATTCAAGAACATATTCGTAATTTGATTTATGCCGGATTTAAGAATAAAGATTTGTTTTTTGATTTAAATCAGGAGACAATACAACTGTATTTTGATCAAAGTTCCGATACAATTCACCTAAATTCTAGATCTCAACAAGGTTCTTATCTTATCTTAGCGGGAAGAACTCTTAATGAGCCTATATCACGATACGGCCCCTTTGTCGCATGTACCGACAATGAAATTAATAAAGCAATAT
>CAZPHE010000045.1:11714-16788 GCA_964586315.1 uncultured bacterium
CCGATTGGGAAAAGAAAGATTTACTCTATATCAGTCAAGTTTTTACAGATATTATAGATCCAATCCGTAGTTCAGATGATCCACATATTTTATTAGAAATGACATCTTTAAAACTTTTGGAGATGGATCAAGTTCTGAAAATAGATAAATTATTATCAAAACTTAGACCATTAATGCATTATAATATTGCCAATAATGATACCAATAATAATACATTAAAAAATGAAAATAATTTTTTAAAAGACCCAAAAAAAGAGTCATTGTCTGTAAAAAATAATGACAATAATGTAGAAAATGCTAATATTAGAAAGAATTCATCAATATCTGAACAAACTCAATCAGATCTGAAATTTAATATAGAAACTATTCAATCAGTGTGGTCATCTGTGATAGAAAAAATAAATCTCAATCGTCCATCGATAGGCGCAATTATGGAAGATTATTTCCCAATAACATTAGAAAACAATGATATTATTTTTGAATCCAAAGTTGAACAGGGTTATAATGAAAAAATGGTTCAGGATGGAAAAAAGTTTGTAGAAAAAGAACTTTCATCTCTTTTTCATTTTTCGATTAAATCAATTTTTAATAAGAGTACTGTTAATAATAAAATTTCTAACGAAAAGGATGATTCAGAAAATAATACAGAAACAAAAACAGATGATAATGTGTTTAATAAAGTTGTCGATTTATTCGATGGTGAAATAATACGATAGGAGTAATAATGTTTAAGGGTAATATGTCTAAATTGTTGAAACAAGCTCAAGAAGTACAAAAGAAGATTGAAGAAGCTCAAAATGAATTATCACAGTTAATTATAGAAGCTGAATCAGGTGGTGGCTTAATTTCAGTTAAAGTGAATGGAAAGCAAGAAATATTAACATTGAATATATCCAAGGAAGCCATGAAAGAAGATCGGGAAATGTTAGAAGATTTAATTGTTTCGGCTATAAATAAAGCATTATCTAAAGCTCAAAATGATTCTCAGGAAAAAATGAATAATGTAACAGGTGGAATGATGGGCGGTTTAAAAATTCCAGGTATGTAAATGCAATCTTTCCCTGAAAGTGTAAAATATTTAATTAATGAATTTTCAAGGTTACCTGGGATAGGTAATAAAACTGCACAAAGGCTGACATTTTTTATTTTGAACTCTAAAAAAGATATGGTCTTACAACTCTCTGAAGCCCTTAAAAAAATAAAATTTAAAATAAAAAACTGTACACAATGTCATGGAATAACAGAATATGATCCTTGTAATATTTGCAATGATGGAAAAAGAGATGATAATCTTCTTTGCGTGGTTGAAAGTCCATATGATGTATTTGTCTTTGAAAAAACAAATACATATAAAGGTAAATATCATATTTTGGGTGGAGCACTATCTCCATTAGATGGTATTGGACCTGATGATTTGAATGTGAAAAGTCTTATGAAAAGATTAAGATCTGGGATGGAGATTATTTTAGCAACTAATCCAAGTGTAGAAGGAGAGACCACAGCTTTATTTTTAGCAAAAATTTTAATAGAAAAAAAGGTTAAAGTTTCTAGACTGGCAAGGGGTATTCCTGTGGGTGGCGATCTTGAATATGTTGATGAGGCGACTCTTATACGAGCTATGGAGGGTAGAACATCAGTCTAAACATACCTAATCTTTTAACTTTTTTTAGGATACTACTCACACCAATTTTTATCCTTTGTTTATTTTCTTCCCATAAATTGGGTCATTTAATGGCACTCTGTATATTTATATTAGCTAGTATTACGGATGCATATGATGGATATTATGCACGGAAATATAATCAAGTTACTGCCGAAGGTAAATTTCTTGATCCTTTAGCTGATAAAATTCTTGTATCTTCGGCTTTCATTTCATTCGCGCTTTTAGATATAATTGAATTTTGGATGGTTGGTCTAATCATTTTTAGGGATTTATTTGTTACTGGTTTAAGAATGGCTATGGAGCAAAAAGGTGTATCTATGGTCACTTCATTGATTGCAAAACTTAAAACATCAACTCAGATGTTAATAATTATGTTTATTCTCTCGGTATTGGGGTTAAAAGGTATCTCTCTAGCGTGGGCTGTGCCAATATTAGAAATTATAAAAGAATATAGATTGGTTTATAATCTTACATTTTTTGCTACTTTTTTTACAGTATTCACTGGTATAACGTATATTTATGCAAATCGTAAAATCATCTATGATTTTTTAAAAAGGGAATAACTTAATGTTTAAAATTGCAGAATTTATTGGAACATGTTTTTATACAGGGAAATTACCTATAGCTCCTGGAACTTGGGGTAGTTTGGCGGCATTACTTACTTGGTATTTAATTAAGCCGTTAATGATAGATCCATTATTTTTACTTATAACTGGAGCACTATTTTTTTTAGGCGTAGCTGTGGTAGAAATTTTAATTCAAAACTCCAAAAATAAAGATCCTAAAGAAATAGTTATTGATGAATGGGTAGGTATGTGGATTGGGCTTTATTTAGTACCTCATGAATTGAAATGGGGAATACTTGCTTTTTTATTTTTTCGTCTCTTTGATATTTTAAAACCAGGTCCAATCCAAATCATGGATAATATGAAAAATTCTATTGGAGTAATGATGGATGATGTTGTTGCAGGCATTATTACTTGTTTAATAGTCCAAAGTCTAATGTATATGAATTAATGAATATTGCCATTCTATCTATAGGCAATGAGATCTTGAGTGGTGATACAATAAATACCAACGCAACATGGATGGGAAATAGATTAGTCAAAATTGGCTGTTCTATACAGTTGCAAATGACAGTACGAGATTGTTTAGAAGACATTAATTTTGCTTTAAATCAGCTGGTGGATGGAAATCCTAACTATATTATAATAACAGGTGGGCTTGGTCCAACTGATGATGATATTACAAGGAAAGTACTTTTTGATTTTGTGGGTACAAAATCAATTTTTGACAATGAATATTGGATTACTCTTTCGAATAGATTTATGAAATTTGGAAAAAATATACCAGAATTAAATAAAAATCAGGCAATAATTCCAGAGAATGGGGACATTATTCAGAATCCATTAGGTTCTGCTAGAGGTTATAGATTTATTATTAATAATTCAGTTTTAATTGCGCTACCTGGTGTCCCAATAGAAATGAAAAAAATGATGGAAAATTCAGTCATTCCTGAAATTAAAAAATCTATAATAAATCCTGTTTTAGTTAGAACTTTGCGTACAACTGGCATCGCAGAATCAATCCTTCTAGAAAAAATTAAACAACCGATTTCAAGGGATTATGCATGTAATATTGGTTATTATCCATCCCTATATGGTGTAGATATTAAAATCTCCAGTAAGGATTTAAATCAAATTAATTCTCTTGCAGATGAATTATATAAAATAATTGGTACAGATATTTATAGTGAAGGTGAAGTGGATATAGAGGAAGTTGTTGTTAATAATTTAAAAAGAAAAAAGAATAGTATTGCGATTGCTGAGTCTTGTACTGGGGGTTTAATAGGAGACAGGGTTACAAATACATCTGGTAGTTCTTTAATATTTAAAGGAGGTATCATTGTTTATAGCAATGAAGCCAAAATAAAAATACTAGGCGTTGATGAAAATATTATTAATACTTTTGGTGCAGTCAGTAAACAAACAGCA
Organism: uncultured bacterium; assembly: GCA_964586315.1. GTDB lineage: Bacteria > Fidelibacterota > Marinisomatia > Marinisomatales > UBA1611 > CAZEER01. Next base: position 15,372 of record CAZPHE010000045.1, read on the forward strand.
AGGGAAATGGCAGAAAAAATAAAGAAATTATATTTAGTGAATTTTGGTTTATCAGTTACAGGAATAGCAGGTCCAGATGGTGGTACTAGTGAAAAACCCGTTGGATTAGTATATGTTGGATTAGCAAATGATAAAACAACCAAAGTAAAGAAATTTAACTTTGGTTCAAATAGGATTACAAATAAGATAAGTACTAGCCAGAGTGCTTTAAATTATTTAAGACTAGAATTAAAAAATGAATGAAAAATTAATTAGAACATTTTTAGCTATTCCAATACCAAATGAGGTGATGTCAAAAAAAAATATGCTTTATTCAACTTTTGAAAAATCAAAATCAAAAATCAATTGGGTAAAAAGTAATAACCTGCATCTAACTTTAAAATTTTTAGGCCATACTCCTGAATCAATTATTGGTAATATAATAGAAACAATAAATATCATAACGATTGACCAACAACCATTTTCATTAGTTATAAAAAACACAGGATGCTTTCCAGTTCCTGAGAGGCCACGTACATTATGGATGGGGGTGGAAGGTAATATTAATCCTCTAAATGATTTGGTTTCAAAAATTGAATTGCAACTGGAAAAATTAGGATTTCCAAAAGAAAAACAGGATTATTTTCCTCATATAACGCTTGCAAGAATTAAATACCCCCAAAAGAATACGCCTGATGTGAAGTTATTTTTAGATTCAACCTATGATCCAATTGATTTCCCGATTGATCGTGTGCAATTTTTATGTAGTGAATTGTTAACAAATGGAACAGTTTATAGTTTATTGAAATCATTTCCACTTGGAGAATCACTTTAAGGAGTTATAATGTCAACGGATACAAAAAAAACTAAGGCCATTGAGTTGGCAATAACACAGATTGATCGACAGTTCGGCAAAGGATCAATCATGCGTTTAGGTGAAGATAATACACCAACCATCGAAAATTCAATTTCTACAGGGTGTTTATCACTTGATGTAGCTTTGGGTATTGGTGGGGTACCAAGAGGAAGAATTATTGAAATTTATGGTCCAGAATCTTCGGGAAAAACAACTTTAGCCTTGCATATTGTTGCAGAGGCTCAAAAGAAAGGTGGATTTGCAGCATTTATTGATGCAGAACATGCTGTAGATCCAGATTATTCTAAAAGATTAGGTGTGAATACCGAAGAATTACTTATATCACAACCTGATACAGGTGAGCAAGCATTAGAAATTTGTGAAACTCTGGTTCGTAGTGGAGCACTCGATGTTATTGTTATTGATTCTGTTGCTGCATTAGTTCCTCGTGCGGAATTAGAAGGGGATATGGGTGATTCGCATGTTGGATTACAGGCCAGACTTATGTCTCAGGCATTAAGAAAATTAACTGGTACAGTTAACAGATCAAATACTACGGTAATTTTTATCAATCAAATTCGA
>CAZPHE010000046.1:0-16708 GCA_964586315.1 uncultured bacterium
ATTTCTGAAACAGGTTCAGGGAAATAGGCTATCGAGGTTCCCAAGTTTCCACTTAATATACCTTTTATGTAAGACCAGTACTGCACCAATATTGGATCATTGGTCAACCCAAAGCTCTGCCTCATTGCTTCTATTGCTTCTGGCTTTAATTTTCCTCTAAATCTCGCAAAAATAATAGATGCCGGGTCTCCTGGCATCAACCGCGGGATAATAAAGTTTAGTGTTAGGGCCGCAAATGCGGCAATAAAATAGAAGCCAAGTCGCCGTAAGAGATATTGAATAGATTTATTCATTTTTTTCAACATTTAATAGTGTGAAAACAAAACTAGGCTGCTCATTATTTGATAGTGGTCCATAGGGGTTTTCTTTGCTTGGAAAATTGGTGAAAAATTTTGTATTACACTCACCCCACGCAGGCTCTGCAAATAGTGGAATTCCTGGAGCATGTTCAATAAATAGATGTTGGAGTTGGTGTATAATGTGTTTTACCTTTTTTGGGTCGGATGTTTTTTCAAGTTCTTTAATTAGCATATCTGCATCAGGCAAACCAAACCTATGCCAATTCACATCAGCAATTTCTCCAATAGGTTTTACATATTCAGAGAACATCATTCCCTTGAAAAAATTATATGGATTTGCCCCTTTCTCTGCCCAGCCTATCGACATTTCAAAGTCACCTAGTTGCATTCGATTTATCCAGGCACCAAAATCATAGGTTCGTACGGTTGTTTTAATACCAACTTTTTTTAGGTTCTGGCTTACAACTTGTGCAGATCGAATCCAATCGCTCCAACCTGAAACCACAATGATATCAAATTCTAAAGGGAGCCCGTTTTTATCAGTACGCTGAGTTTTATTTTTCCATGTAAATCCAGCATCATCTAAAAGTTTATTTGCTGTTTTAGTATCATAAGTGGTCCAATTTTCTTTGTTTTTTATTTCAGGCGAGTGCCATTTTGCCATTGGTCCTGAAAGGCTGGTTACGTGAGCGGGTTTTGTATAGCTGTACATCCCAATTTTTACTACCTGTTCACGATCTATTGCATAACTTATTGCTTTTCGAACGTTTGCATTTTCTAGAATAGGATTTTTCGTGTTGGTGTGTAAAAATGTGGAATATCCTGTATTTGGAAACCAATAGTGATGATGGTCAGGATCCTTTTCAACAAATATTCGATCTATAGCTGGAATGAAAGCTCCAGACCAATCCAGTTTACCACTGAGAAGAGCGAGTGTTACTTGTTCATTACTTGAAAAGGCGGGAAAGATCAACTTTTCCACATTAGGCCTTCCAGTTTGCCAATAATTATGATTTTTGCCTAGTTCCCATATTTGACTGTCGAAGCGTAATATTTCAGTGTAAGGACCTGTTCCAATGGGGTTTGGATTGCTAAACTTCAGAGGATCTTCTAATTCACTCCAAATATGTTTCGGTACAATATATGTACCTGCTACAGCATCAAAACCTGGTACAAAGACGCGATTGAAAACAACCTCAATCAGAGTGTCTGACAATGCCTTAACACTTTTTAGATACTCCCATGAATTACGAGTGTCAAGAGCAGGATATTCTTTTGTCAAATTAAAGGTATATGCTACGTCGTAAGCATTAAAAGGTGTCCCATCTGACCACTTTACACCAGATCTTATTGTAAATAATAATTGTTTATTGTTATTTTGCCATTTATACTTTGTTGCGAGCCAAGGTATCCATTCTGCTTTTATAGGGTTATAGATATATAAGGGTTCGTAAATACCCCCTCTGGTAGGCCACCTTGGTACCGAGGCTGGGTTTAAAGGTTCAAAATTTCTAACCCACGAAATAAATTGCTCCTGATAGATTATTAATCCTTTCTGATCTCGCGATATTTCTTTTTCACAAGATGAAAAGAAAAGTGATCCAAGGAAAATAAATAAATATGTAGCTTTTTGATTCATTTAGGTCTTTTTGATATGATTTTTTTTTGAAAAGACTCTTATGTGATCGATTTCCATTTGCGATGGGAATGCATAATCATCTATACCTTTTTCACCGCCCCAATTTCCACCAACTGCAATGTTAAAGATTAAATGAAATCGTTTATCAAAAGGCCACTTTGCCCAGTTTTTATCATTTTTAGGATACCGAAGTGAAATAATATCATTGACTTTTATCAGGATTTCTTTTTCATCCCATTCGAGGATATAGTTATTGAATTCTTTACAAGCATTTTGAGTTCTGACAAAGCCGTGCTGGTCACTCCCGCCAATTTTACCGGCAAATAGAGCAGCATTATGAAGGCTTGTGACAATAACATCTTCCTCATAGCCTACATGCTCCATAATATCGATCTCTCCACTGAGTGGCCAACTACCATATTCCCAATCGGTGGGGAGAGCCCAAAGAGCACTCCAGGTTCCTCGACCAGATGGTAATTTTGCTCGAATTTCAAACCTGCCATACTTCCAGCTATTTTTTGTTTTTATTCTTGCACTTGTATATTTTGATCCTTGGTACATTTCATTTCTAGCTTCAATAATCAACTTTCCATTTTCAACACGGACATTTTCTGGTCTATCGGTATAATACTGAGATTCATTGTTCCCCCAGCCTCCACCAGTAACCCAATTAATCTCTTGATCAATTCTTACGATTGCAGGATTATCTTCTGATTCTTGTAGGTTTTTATTTTTGTAATAAGTACCTCGCAGTCCTCTCTGACCATCTGGAGTGGCTAGATGTGAGTTGGGAACAAGGCGTTTAGAAAATTTTTCATTTTCCCAGCCCAGTATCATTGCTTCACCGCCACTTTCTTCAAAATATTCGATTACAATTGGATAGGTGTTGTTTTTTTTTAGATTGATCGTGCCTTTTATTTCCGTAGCTGGTTGAGGTATCCATTTATCAATTATTATTTCATCATTAATGATAAGTCTTACGCCATCGTCTGAAATTGTGTAAAAGGTGTATTTAGAGGTATAATCAATTTTTATTTTTCCTTCCCAGCGAACTGAGAAATTATCATTTGGGAAATTTTCAGGTGCAAAATATGGAGAACTAACCCCATAATCTTTAAATGAAGGGGCGCCTGTTCCAATATCAAAAGTCCACTGTGATAGATCTATTTTAGCATTATCAAATTCATCTTGCCACACTAGGTTCCAGTTATTGTTTTTACATGAGTTAGTTGCGATCAATATGCAAAATAATAGGGTAGTTATGATGAAAGATTGGTTCAAATGGGTGCCTGTATTTTTATAGAATTTGAGTACTTGTTCTAATGATTATTTCTACGGGTACCATCGAAAATTGCCTTATAATTTCATTATTGTCATGGACCATATTTTCAATAGTTCGAATTGCCCTTTTACCAAGTACATCAAAGTTTGTGGCGACCGAGGTTAGCTCAGGTGTGAATGTATCACAGAAGGATAGGTTATCATATCCTGCAATAATAAAGTCATTCGGGATTTTAAAACCTGACTCAATTGCAGCCTTCATAAAGCCAAAACAGGTATGATCATTAGAACCAAAAATCGCAATATTTTTTAGTTTTCGGTTTTTAAAATCGACAAAGGCTTTCCTTCCGGAATCACTGCTAAAATCTCCATCAAATTGCCAGACTAGATCAAGATCTCTTTTTTCATTAATGTGATCTATGAACCCATTTTTTCTAAAAACAGCATCTACTGCATCATTAGGTCCTGATATAATACCAAAGTTTTTATACTCCTGTTCTTCAAAGTGTTTGGCAATCATATATCCACCACTGTAGGAATCAAAAGAGACAGTATCTATTGTGGGGTTTTTCATTGGGGTCAGAGAAATAATCGGGTATTTCCCAACTCCATCTCGGATTCTTTTATAATCAACTTTTTCAAGGTTTGGTAAAAAGAGACATATCCCGCTATACTTTTTGCTCAAATTTATTATGTGCTGTACAGGATCATCACTATATTTTGCAAGATTAACAAATACGATTTCAGATTCAGAACTTTTACTTGAATTATAAAATCCGTTAAACAATGAAGAATAGAACTCGCCCTGATGCACTTCACTAACTAGGGCAATAGTCAATTGCTCATCTTCTAGTAAGTTGCCAATAAATGGATATCCGAGTTTTCTAGCAGAGGCATATATTTTTTCTTCATTCGAAGTGTATCGTCTTCGATTTCGCCGGAGGGCTCTAGATACTGTAGCAATGGAGAGTCCAGTATCCTCAGCTACTTGTTTTAATGTTGTTCGCAAGTTTGTTTTATTTAATTATTATCAGAAAATACTGAAACAAGGTATTAAAAAAAACAGGTTTTGCAAATTTTTTTCAATAAAATGAAAAATAATGAAAAATGATTGCATTATTTTGCAATTATGGATTATTTTTAACTGTTGAATTGTTAATTTAATTTGGGTTAGCTATTATTTTGAAATGAACATAACCTCACCCAGAATATTATAAGGAGCAATAATCATGAAAAAATGGTTCTCAATTCTTTTGATTTACACGCTATCTGGTTTACTATCAGGTCAGGTAATCAACAACTTTGATGTACTTCCTGACACTACATATTGGGGGTATGAGATATCAGCAAGCGCTGACAGCACCTTAAGTTTTATAAACGTTAGTTATATCACAGATCCTGTTATTGAGGGAGAAGGAGCGATGCAGCTTGATTATGGCGCACATAATAGTGAAAGCTGGGGAGGCTATGCAAAAATTTTTCATTATTCCGCTCCACAGGATGATGGTGGTGGTGATGACACAACAGTTGTTGAGGCATTAGAATTGGAAGGTACATCCTGGGTGATTGCTCCAGAAGTTGGTGCCTTAAAAGTTGGTCCAGGCATAGATGATGGTACGTGGTGGCAAAATTCGACAGAGGATGTAACTGTACGAGCCTGTTTCTTTGATGATGAATATGTTTTTAATTCTGATGGGTCTTTCAACAATGTTTTGGGTGAAGAGACTTGGGTTGAAACCTGGCAGGGTGTGGATTCAGATGGTTGTGGAACACCTGTCTATCCTCATGATGGTTCCAATGCTGCGACATGGGATTACAGTGAAGATGCTGGAACAATAACGCTCAATGGAGTTGGAGCATTTTTAGGAATACCCAAAGCGTTTAATGGTGGTGAATGCTCTGCTCCAGAAGACGCACCAGAGTCTATTACCTATGAAGTCTATTCTTATGATGGAAATGCTCTAACTGTAATGGTTAATATAGGTTCTGGTTATTGGACCTACAAAATGGTTCCGGCAGAGTCAACAACGAATAGTATTGCAAATGATAATTTAACGAATAAAGATATTTTTTCTATTTTTGAGATGCGACCTAGAGATGGTCATGTCTGGGACTGGTCTTCATATGACAGTCTTTCTTTTTCATATTATAATTCCGTTCCTGCTTCTGAAGCGAATCGGATTCATTTAAGATTAAACCTTAGTGACTATTCTGGCGTTCCTGAAGGTTACTCCGATTTAGGTGAATATTATTATTCATTCCACTATATCTTGGATAATGAACCAGGGTGGCAGACAATTACACTACCACTGGTTCGAAATGACTCTTGGGATGGTGCAGGTTTTAACTTAACAGGTTGGGCAGGTGACACAGATGATGGAGAATTGGATACAGATGCGATAGGTGGTTTTCACCTTGAGTTTTCTGTTAGTGGTGGTGGAGAAGGCGATGAAGTCCATGGCACAGTTATACTTGATAATTTGACTTTAACCGGTTATCAAGGTGTTGATTTAATCATATTTAATGGTATGAGCACTCCTTCTGCCTGGGGATCGCCATTCAGTTGGGGAGGAGCTCAGATGTATGTCACAGAAGGGGGTGGATATAATGAAGAAACCAATGCTCTAACATATATACAGGAAGAACAATGGTCAGGAGGAGGTTTTAATATGACTCCAGCAGTTGATTTTTCATCTGGAAATGAATGGGGAAGTGACTCCATTATGTTTTGGATGCACTCTGAGGCAGATGCTCCTACATTAAGACTTCAGTTTGAAGATGGTGTTGATAAAGTTGGACTAAATTTTACACCCGAAGCTGCAGGTGGTTGGAATCATTATAAATTTTCTTTAGCTGATTTTGTTTATTTTGATGGTTCTACTACTTTTGATACCAGTGCTGTTACAGTTTTCCAGGTCCTTTCTGAAGGGAATGGTGCATCAGGCAGGACATTCCACTTTGATGATATGTGGACAGGAAACCCGGATTTTGATGTGATTGCACCTGATTCTCCGGAGAATGTTGGAGGTGTTCCTGCTGCTTATTTTAATCTTGTAACCTGGAATGATGTTACCGGTGAAAGTGATGAACTTTATAATGTATACGCAAGCCAAAGCGAAATAAGCGATATTGATGATTCAGGTGTTGAACTTGTTGCTTCTAATGTTTTAGAAGGCGCACAAGCAGCAACACATTATCTTTACAACCCACTAGTTGATGCATCTGTTTCATACTATTATGCTGTAGTCTGTGTGGATGCTGCGGGCAATGAAAGTGAGCTCGGGCTATCTTCAAGTTCCCTTACAAATACTGCTATGGGTATTCCAACAATATCATTAGATGTCCCGTCAAATTTCGCAGCTGATGGAGATATATCAGAGTGGTTGGATTCTGGGATTATGCCTTTTGAAATTAATCCAACCACTGGCCACGTTTGGAACACGGTTGATAATGAAGATGACTTAAATGCTACTGTTTATCTTGCTATAGATGATGAATTTCTCTATTTCGCAGCTGATGTTATAGATGATTCATATTATTTTGGTGATGGTGACTGGTGGGATCAGGATGCCTTACAGTTATTTTTTGGTCTGTATGATTGGAGAGGGCCAAAACATGTATCACTCATGAGAGGAGAAGAGCCAGACTATATTGTTTATGCAAATGAAACCACTTTACATCTTGACAATCCTGGTGGTACTAGTATAGGTTCACCTGATGATGCTCATTTTTACTTTGAAGGATTCAACCCAGATTATGTTACTGAAGGCAAAATTTCCTTAGATACACTTGCTCTTTTTGGCGAAGATGAAAGATTCTATCCTGAAAATGGTATGAGGATACCGCTGGATATTTACTTTCATGATAATGATAATGGTGCATGGGAAGGAAATTTAGGATTCTCTCACTTAGCTAATGATCAACAGTGGAATAATCCAAGAGAGTGGGCATATACTTGGATCGGAGATCAGTCTACCATTGCCGGAGTAGACGATGATAACAATATTATAGGAAATGATTTTGCCCTTTATCCTAATTATCCTAATCCATTTAATCCTGTTACAAGCATTAAATTTTCTTTGCCAAAAGACCAGTCGGTTTCGCTAAGAGTCTATAATCTCGCGGGTCAAATGATTCATACTTTAGTGGATGGAAAACGTATCGCTGGTAATCATTCAGTTCAATGGAATGCTGCTACAGTAGCTTCGGGTGTATATTTTTATCGATTGGATACTGGGGATAAATCTATGACACAGAAAATGATTTTAGTTAAATAATTGCATTGGATTTTTATTTAGGAAAGAAAGGCATGATATAGTTCCTGCTTTTCTTTTTTATATCTATTCTATTAAACAGATTATGGTATATTTTAAATTATTCTAAGCAGTTAACTTATTCTTGAAAGATGATTCGTACCCTTTTATTGAGTTTATTTTTATCTATGGTAATATCCCAAACTACTGGAAAAATATCCGGGACTATTAAAGATAAAAAAAATTCGTCTTCTCTTCCTGGTGCAAATATCTATCTTGAAAAGACTTCCTATGGCACAGCTTCTAATACTGAAGGTCGATTTACATTAATCAATATTCCACCTGGTAAATATACATTAAAGGTTGATATGATTGGTTATAAATCTATAAAAATGGAAGCTGTTAATGTTTCTGTAAATCGAACACTATCTTTAAAAATTGAGATGGATGAAACAGTTTTAGAAGGAGAAATCGTTACAGTAGAAGTTGCTAGGTTAGCTCAGAAAAAAGATCAAACTGGTACAATAAAAAATATTTCAGGAGATGAGATCAATGCATTGCCAGTAGAAAATGTAGGTTCTGTGGTTAATATGCAGGCCGGAGTTGTTAATGGTCATTTCCGAGGTGGTAGAAATACAGAAGTTACTTATATGATTGATGGTGTTCAGGTAGATGAAACTTTTGGAGGTACAAGCGCAACCGTAGATATCCAGCCTGAAGCGGTTCAGGATCTTGAAGTTATTACAGGCACTTTTAATGCGGAATATGGTCGTGCTATGAGTGGCGTGGTAAACGTGGTGACAAAAGATGGTGGCCCTACTTATGAAGGATTTGTATCGTATGGATCGTCTGCTTTTGAAACAAGTAATGATTCTATTTTTATAGGTCTATCAAATTTTCGTGATCTACATTTCGAAAATGGGAAATTAACTTGGCCTGATCTAAATAATAGTCAAGATATTAAGTTGAATTTTGGTGGGCCTATTATTGGTGACAAGATTACGTTTTTTACGAATATCAGATATCAGAAACATAATGGACATCTAAATGGATATAGACTATTTAATGTAGATGATTATTCAAATTTTTATTCTGACGATTCAACCCTATGGTATTCTGAAAAAACAGGTGATAGAAACTACGTTCCAATGAATACTTCAGAGAATTTATCAGCTCTTTTAAAACTTAGTTTTAAAGTTATAGATGGAATACGATTTTCAATCCTTTCTTCTTATAGTGATGATAGTTGGTTTGGATATGATCATGCGTTTAAATATAATCCAGATGGTCGTTCAGGATCTTATAAAATAACCAGCTATTCAGCATTTCAATTAAACCATATGATTTCTCAAAATTTATTTTATGAAATGAAATTCTCAATAGTAGATAATGATTATGGTAATTATGTTTATGCAAATCCAACAGATTCAAATTATGTTCATGATCGGTATTATGATAGCTATGGTCCAGGATTTTTAACAGGTGGTCAGTCCAAGAGTCACACAACAAGAAAAATGATCGATCAAACCTTTAAATTAGATGCAACTTGGCAGGTAAATCATAGTCATAGCATAAAAACTGGGGTACACTATTTTGGGCATAATCTTGATAATAAGTGGTACGAGATAAGAAACCTATATCATAACACAGGTAATGATTCAATCTATGTTCCAGAAATATTTGAGGATACGTCTTCCACATATGCGGATGTTTATGAGGTTGCACCTTATGAATATGCATTTTATCTCCAAGATAAGATGGAATTTGATAATATGGTAATTAATTTGGGGGCTCGGTATGACCTATTTGATCCAAATAGTGTCTATCCTTCAGACAGAAGGAATCCTGCTAACCAGCTTATTCTTCCAGACTCAATGATGAGTATTTATAATTCTGCTCCAAAAATAGAGCAAATAAGTCCTAGGGTAGGTTTTGCATATCAATTAGGTAATCAAGCGGTTTTACATTTTAGTTATGGACATTTTTTCCAGATGCCTCCAATGTATGCAATGTATCAGAACTACAGCTTTCTTGTAGCTCCCAATAATTATGTAACTCGGATGGGTAATACTGAGCTAGAACCTGAAAAAACAATTACATATGAAATAGGTCTTTGGCAGGAGCTAAATCGAATGGTTAGTCTTGATGTTGCGCTTTACTACAGAGATATCTATAACCTACTGACCACAAAAACCATATCGACTTATAACCAGGTTAAATATGGCCTCTATTCTAATAAGGATTATGGTAATGCCCGTGGTTTAGAGGTACAGTTAGATTTAGAATTTGGATCAATAAAAGGAATCGTGAATTACACCCTTCAATATACTCGGGGTAATGCTGATTCTCCTGGGCAAACATTTGATCGTGCAGGGAACAATCAAGATCCGGTAAATAGATTTATCCCCATGAGTTGGGATCAGCGTCATACACTAAATGGTTCATTAATGTATTTACAGGAAAAGTATGGTGGGACTATTACTGCTTACTATAATTCCGGATCTCCTTACACTTTTTCTCCTCAGAGTGAGAGCGTGTTATCAAGGATAAATCTCTATCCAAATAATGATTACCGACCTGAAAAATATTCTGTCGATGGTGCTTTTTATTTTAGGTTTAATATTGCCGGAGGGCTCAATGCTAATCTAGATATAAATATTTATAATATATTTGACCGTTTGAATGAAGAATGGGTAAATAGCCAGACTGGAAGAGCATATACTGCAGTTATAAAAGATACTGACAAAGCAGCCCATAGAAGTGATTTTAATGATTATAAGGATCGGATTGAAAACCCATCTATGTACTCTGCACCAAGATCTATTAAAATTGCCTTAGGTATTAATTTTTAATGAATAGATCATTTTCCTACTTCCTACTTTTTAATTTAATTGCCTCTTCTGCTTTTAGTCAGGGTAAAGAATATCAAGGACCTGAGGACCCGGCTGGTGATCCGAGTGCCGAAAGAGAAGGATATATGACTGGTAATAGGGTTCTAATATATTTTAAGAATACGACAGAATTATCGGACTGGCCAGCCACGAATGCTTCAAAGTGGCCAAATAATAACGATGGTCTAAAGATGTTAGATGGTATTGGGCTATTAGTTGGAGCAAAAGTATATATTCAGGATGACGGTGTATCAACAAATGTTGATACTATACCTCTTACAGATCCAATTGATATCTACACCCAAGATAAACATACCCTTTATTTTCTACAAACCAGTTATAGGGAAGAAATGGATTTAGATCCGACAGGCACTGTTGAGTGGGGTTTTTATCCTGTTTTTGGATATTTTAATGAATCTGGTGAATATCCAGCAGTATCCAATTTAGAGAGTTCCTGGCCTCTAAATGGTTGGCCATCCACTGGTTTAGAAACAAAATGGCAAGGCGAGTGGAATGGAAGATTTGGTCGCGGTGTAACCTATGCTGATCAGGAATGCTATTATGTGGTCAATGATGCTCAAGATCTAGAATATCTTGGTGCAGAAGATAATGTTAAATACTATCCAAGGCCTGGTAAATACATTGGTGATTTAAAGCCAGATGTAACAAAACAACTGGGAGAGCCTTGGGGTGGGCTAGGTTTAAGAGTTAGTGTAAGGGGTTTCCAATGGAATAATCCACAGGCCAGAGATGCAGTTTTTTGGGAATATTCCATAGCAAATATTTCTGATTATGATCTTCGAGATGTTGCTTTTGGTTATTGGGTCGATAATGGTATAGGAAATGATAGTGATGATGATATAGGTTTTTTTGATATAGAGATTGACATGTCTTACTCTTGGGATATAAATGGGATTGGTTTTGGCGGTTTACCAACGGGTATAATGGGTTTTGCATATTTAGAAAGTCCTGGTTTAGCTTATGATTTATTAGATAATGACTTAGATGGCTTAATCGATGAAAAAAGAGATAATGAACCAACTGCAATCATTGGTCCGACAGAAGGTATAACTGATGTTAATGCCTTTCTTGAATATTACAAACTAGAGCTTGAAGATTTAAGAGATCATTGGGATGCAGATGAAGACCAAGACTGGGAAGATGGGGAAGATTTAAATAACGATGGGATATATCAGTTGTCAGAATTTTTTGGTGATGATATTGGAATAGATGGAGTAGGTCCAGGTGAAATTAACTATACTGGACCTGATGAAGATGGGTCCGAATGCAATCATAAACCAGATTTTCTGGAAGGTGTTGGTTGTGAACCAAATTTTAATACAACTGATGTTTCTGAATCAGATATGGTTGGTTTGACCTCTTTTCGCATGTTCCCTATACCTAGCCATGCGGCATCTAATGAAACGGAGTGGTTTAAAAATGATCAGGTCATGTGGGATATTATAGGGGGTGACACTCTGGAAGAGTTTGAAGGAAATATTTCTAATCTGGTTGAAGTTTTCGCTTCTGGGCCTTTCCCGTTATTTCAGGGTCGAGTTGAACGTGTATCTATGTCAGAACTCCATTCATATGACCCTCTCGCTGGTTTGAATTCTGATGCTCATACTGCACCCGCGCTTTATGAATTAAAGCGTATTGTTCAGGTTATTTATGAAAAAGATTATCGGTTTGCACAGCCCCCAGAAATGCCCACTTTAACTGCAACAGCAGGTGATGGTGAAGTAATCTTAACGTGGGATGATTTAGCAGATACCAGAACCCGAGATCCTTTCGTAGGAAATATTAATGACTTTGAAGGGTATAAAGTTTACCGTTCAACAGATAAATATATGGCTGATCCTGAAATTATCACTGATGGTTATGGTACTCCTATGTTTAGAAAACCTATTTATCAATGCGACATGCTTAATGAGAGTCCTCATAATCCTAATTCAACCAATGGAATGGTTCATCAGTGTAGTGGATTCACAGATTTTGGTTTGGTTAATGGTACTGGGTATAATCTAGGTGCCAACACTGGAATTAACCATATTTTTGTAGATAATACAGTTCAAAATGGACGGACATATTACTATGCTATTGTTGCCTACGATTACGGAGCACCTGATATTGGCCCAGGGATTTCTCCATCAGAGAATAATGCTGTTATTGAATTAGACGAATATGAAAATATTCGTTCTATAGGTAAAAATGTTGCTATTGTGATTCCCCATCAAAGAGCAGCTGGTTATATACCACCTACGGTAGTTATTGAAGAGAATGAGTTACTAGGTTCTGGGACTGTAACACCGTATATAAGAGCCCAAGGTAGTTTAAAAGAAGGTCATCAATATGCTGTGACTTTTGGAATAGACACACTTTCAGTTATTGGTTTTTATGATCATGGAATCCAGTATGTTACAGATGAAATTCTAATTTATGATGTGACAGATAGTAGTTATTTAGTCTATACAGAAAACTCAAGTAAATATATTGGCACAAATCTTATAAAGCGAGAATTTGATAATGCTCCAAATTATTGGACTCTCAACCCAGAAGGGTCTATATCAACAGATATATTTGAAGGATTACAGGTTAAAATTGATCATTATCTTGAAATTCCAGAGTTTAGTTATGAAAAATCTGGTTGGCTTAATGGGGATGGTATTATTAGAGTAGTCCCTTCTACGGTTGAAGGTATAAAAATGCCATGGAAATATCAGATTATATTTACTGATGAGGATTCAGCCTTTGTTGGGATTTCTACTGCTGGTACAGTCCGTGATGAAAATGGTTCATCGATTGGATCTGCAAAAATAACACAACCCGCGCTTAGTTTTTATGTTCAGAATACATCTTTTGTAGATTCAACTGGAAATTATGAGATCATGGATATGGTTGTTCATGATGTCAATGATAATGATACTATTGATCTTTTTGAAGATAGAATAATGGTTGGTGCAACAGGGAATAATCGTTGGCGGGGTACTGCATTTGTAGTGGACTTTTTGTTGACAACAGAATCAACATTTCCCCAGCCTGGGGATGTATATGAATTGGACTGGAACAGACCTTTTTATGAGACTGATACCATAAAATTTACAGTTAATGAAACTCAGGGTGTAAACGAACAAGCTTTATCCCATACCATGAAATCTATCAAGGTAGTACCGAATCCATATGTGATGACAAACATGATGGAAGAAGCAGTTACCAACCCTTATCTCAACCAGAGAAGAAGATTGTTATTTACCCATATTCCTGCAGAATGTACCATTAAAATTTTTACAATCAGTGGTGTTTTAGTAGATGAAATTATCGTTCAAAATGAACCAGAACGTGGAATTGTTCATTGGGATATGCTAACCAGAGAAAGTTTAGAAATTGCTGCAGGTATGTATATATATCATATCGTCTCAGATATTACAGGTGATTCAAAACTTGGAAAATTCGCAGTAATAAAATGATCTGGGACATCAAAGTTTTATTAACCCTGAGTATAATAATTGTTTTTCCAATTGAAGGTCAAATGATCAATCGTTATGGTACAACAGCGGCTAATTTTCTTGAGATTGGTGTAGGTAGTGATGGTAATGCTATGGGCGAAGCATTCGTTGCTGTAACCGATAATATATCTTCGATTTATTGGAATCCTGCTGGTTTGGCAAATTTAGAGACACCTTCCGCATCTTTTATGCTTCATCCCTGGCTAGTGGATATTAACATGCTCTTTACTGGCGGAGCTGTTGTGATTCCTGGGGTAGGGAATATTGGTTTTGGTATCACGCAGATGAATTATGGTGAAATGGATGTTACTACTTTAGAGTATCAGGAAGGGACTGGAGAACAATTCACAGCATCGGATATGGCAGCGTCTTTTACTTTTTCTCGCAAGATAGTTTCTTGGTTTTCATTTGGATCATCTTTGAAATATATCCGTTCAAATATTTGGCACAGTTCTGCTAGCTCTTTTGCACTTGATCTGGGTGTATTAGTCAATACAGAATTTTTCTCATTTACAGGACAGGAAAAAGATGGATTGAATATTGGTATGAGTATTAGTAATTATGGAACAAGGATGAAATTCGATGGAATTGATATATACCAGCCTATTGATATATCAGAATATGAAGAAGGTAATTATGGTGATGTTGCTGGTCAATTCAATCCATCTGAATGGGAGCTCCCACTTATTTTCAGGATAGGGGTTGCGGTAAAACCGATTGTTAATAGCTTTACTAAACTGACTATTGCTGTGGATGCTTTACACCCAAATAACAATTCTGAATCAATAAATATTGGTGCTTCATTGGATAATATTATTCCAGGTTTTGGTATTTTTAGTATTAGAGGTGGTTTGAAAGCACTGTATATGAATGATACACAATATGGTGCTACTGGTGGATTGGGAATTGAAATGTTCTACCTTGGGAATCGATCTATTTCAGTTGATTATGCTTTCAAAGCAATAGGGATTCTTGGTGATGTTCATGTTTATACGATTGGTATTTCATTTTAATTTTTTATGATTTGGGTTCGATTCTGTATCGTTCTTATTGCTTTTTTACTAAATAATTGTTCTGATCAGCAGTATATACTGGATGAGCATATACTTGCTCGAGTTGGAGAGAAGACTATTACAATCCAAGATTTTATAAGGAGAGCAGAGTATTCTATAAGACCTGATTATTGTCGAAATTCTAATTATATACATAAAAAAATTGTATTGAATTCTCTTATTGCAGAAAAGCTACTTGCTTTGGAAATAGAAAATAAAAAAGAGGATCAATTGAATAGCCCAAATTTTCAAGCCTTTTTGAAAGGTAGGAAAGAGCAGGCAATGAGGCAGGTGTTTTATCATAAAAAGTTTTATAGTACCATTAATATAAAAGAAAACATAATCGAAAAAAATTATAAATCTGCAGGACGGACAATTAAAGTGAATTATTTAAACTTGCCTGATCTAAAGATGTTTCAAAAAATACAAAGGATTCACCGAGAAGGAGTGTCCTTAGATTCCATCTATGCTAGCCTCTGGGATGGAGCTATCCCAGTTCGTTTTATTAATTGGTTTGATAGAGAGCCTAGAGAAATTCATGATAAATTATTTAATAGTAATTTAAAAAAGGGACAATTGTTGGGTCCATTTCAAACGGAAAATAACAGTTATCTAATCTTGGAAGTTTCAGAATGGATAGATCAACCCGTAATAACGGAGAGTGAGCAAGAACTTCGTTGGTTAGATACGAAGGAAAGGCTTACTGAAATCAGTGCAAAAGAATTATATGAAAATTATGTAAAAGAATTAATGTCCGGACATCAAATGAAATTAAACCAAGATGTTTTTAATGCGTATGCATCCATTGCCGTAGACTATTATCTAAAAGATGAAATTGAACAGAAGGAAGCGATGAATAAAGCAATTTGGAATAATAATCTACCAGAAGAATTAAATTATTTTGAACCTTCACAAGATCTTGACCAAGCGGGTATATTATTCAATTATCGTAATAAGAATTGGAGTGTATCATCATTCAATAAGTTATTAAAATTTCATCCTTTAGTTTTTCGAAAAAGGAAAATGAGCCGGGGAGAGTTTAGAGTCCAGCTTAAATTTGCAATTGCGGATTTACTAAGAGATGTAGAGATTACAAATCGATGTTATGATTTAGGACTGGATAATGATTGGAGAGTTGTGGAAAATGAAAACCAATGGTATGATGCATACGCAAGTAAGCGGCACATCCAGTTATCCTTTCCGGAGCCAGTTGCGATGCAGCAGATACTTGATTATTACAATCCAATTATTGATTCATTACAGCAAGTTTATTCAAACAAAATACAAATTAACACAAAAGCACTAGAAGAATTAAACTTAACTTCAACAGATATGATGGTGACACAAAAAGGTGTTCCTTACCCAGTAGTGGTCCCATCATTTCCTATTATTACCACAAATGATAGACTTGATTATGGATCAAAATTGGAATAATAAAAAAACGTATTAAATGAAATACTATTTCTTATATTTTCTTTCTTTAACAATTTTTTTGGAAGCACAAAATTATCGTGGAAGCGAATTGAGGACTCTTGAACCTGTACTTTATGGTAAATTTGAGACGCGGTATATACCTGCACAAGGAGATGGGTTAGTATCCTCTTTTTTTACCTATAACGATAGTTGCTGTACTACTAGTCCCTGGAATGAAATTGATATAGAATTATTAGGACGTTATGATCATGTTGTTGATATGAATACAATTACATGGGGTCAGAGTTCTCACATTCGCCAACATTATGTACCATTTAATCCTCATGAAGATTTTCATATTTATGGATTTGAAT
>CAZPHE010000047.1:0-16555 GCA_964586315.1 uncultured bacterium
TGCGGTAAGTATGAATAACGAACTTTAATAATTAATCCAGTTTTATATTTTGCATACGCTTAATATTAAAATACAATTCATCATCTAATGAATTAGGTAATAAGCCCTTATCAAAAGCAACACACAAATCTTGAACCGCTTCTTTTATAGTATGAGTGGGCACAAAACCAAGTTCTTGCTTAATCTTTTTAGATGAAATATGATAAGACCTATTATCATCAGTTGGTGTCGTTACTAATTTGACGTCGTCTCCAATTACTTCTTTTACAGTTTCTGCTAGCTGCCGTACTGGCTGATTTTCATAACCTGCATTAAATATTTTACCAGCAATCTTCTCTTTAGGAGCCGTAATCAGAACTAAATACGCTGCCGCCATATCTGCAATGTGTATATTAGGGCGAAGCTGGTCTCCTCCAAAAATGGAAATCTCCCGTTTATGATAAGCTAAGTTAGATAAAATATTTACTACTACATCCAACCGCTGCCTAGGTGAAAACCCGCATACTGTAGCAGGACGAATAGTAACTGTAGTGAAATTATTTGCTTGATAATCTGAAAGAATTTTCTCACAATCAGCTTTAAAACGTGAATAATCAGTAAGAGGATCTAATGGGATATCTTCATGTACATCAAGTTCTTCCTTTATACCATAAACACTAGATGAAGAAGCATAAATAAAACGTTTCACACCTGAAGTTTTAGATATTTCAACTAAAGGTCGAAATGCATCTAGATTGATCGATTTACCTAAATCAGGATTCAGTTCAAAACTAGGGTCATTTGATATACAAGCAAGATGAATTACTATGTCATTTCCTGGAATAAGTTTTTTTAATAGAGCCTGATCTCTGATATCACCCTTTATGGATTTCAAATTAGGATGCTTAGGTAAAACTTTTTCACCATAAATCATAAGATCCAAGACTGTGATATTATAATTTTTTCTAAGTAAATAAGGTACAAGTACGGCACCAACATATCCAGCACCTCCTGTAATAAAAATATTTTTCATATTATGTATTTAGTTATTATTTAAGACCTTATAGTAAGTATCTAAATCAGGAAATTTTTCTAGTAATTTTGACCTGCGATTATTGTTTTTTGATAATAAATCAGCAATCTTAACTACAAAATTATTCCGTGTTTGTAGAACTGACCTTATTGTCAACCAATTAATTCTATTAAATATTTTTTGTATAAGATAATTTTTTGGCTTTATTTTATAGTAAGGACCATCATAAGGTAAATCTATACCTAGGTATTTTATAATTCTATCCGCTAATCTCATTAATCTTAATCCACCTTCAGATGCAGTCCTATTCATACTTAAAGTATCTGTATTTTCACTCGAATATATCATTTTTTCCAAAAATATTGAATCTGATGATCCAGTGAAAAAGTCTAAAATTTTTGATAATCCTGCAACTCGATTATTTTTTAATTCATTAAAATGAATAATGCAACAGTTCTCCTTACCAAAATATTCATAATATTTAAGTACATAATCATTGAAATCTAATCCATATGGATATAACCAAGGTCTATAGCTTAAATATGGTGCAGTTTTAAATTTAGTTCGATTAGAGCAATCATAAGAAATTGCTTCATCTTTAGTGACAACAAAGTTGCTAATATCCATAATATTTCTTTGTTGAAAAGCACATTTCCAATGCGATAAAATAAAATCTATTTGATCTTTAATAATAAAAAGAATTTTTGCATTAGGTATAATATCTTTTAGTATTTTTGTTTTAATCAAAAATTCTTCTTTATGGTGTAGGGTATTCCATGATACTGAAGCAAATGAACCATGTGATGCAGCTATTAATAAATCATGATGACCCACCAGCCTTTTATTAATTAAGTCTTTTATCATCTCTCTATTTTCATTGGTAAGTTTAGTTTCTTGATTTATTAGTTTATGAATGATAATTGATAATTGGTCTTCATCTTTAATGTATTTAATTGTTTCAGGTAAATTTGGAAAAACATGCGATCGGAAGAATTGGGTAAAACATCTATTAAGTCCAGTATGTATATAAATATCACCCATACCAAATTAATCTTTAATATTTATTCATTTTAATATTTTAAAAACATTCTTAGAGAAGCACTAATTAGAGACACTTATCATTTATAGTCATATACTTTCTCTTTAAGCAGAATATTCTCTGTTGCCAATAATTAAATCTACAATTGATAAGAGCCAAATTTGATGCAGGTTCTCTATAAAATTATATGCTTTGCTATCAACCCAGAGATTAATATCCCCTAATTGACGTAAAGGATTATTTTTATCAAATCCCGATAATGTGACTATACCTTTAAAATCACCTTTCCGTGCTGCTTCAACTGCATTTACCATATTTTGAGAACTACCACTAGATGAAATTAAAATCAATAAATCACCATCGTTTCCATAAAAGTCTATAGCTTTTTCTACCCAATGTTCAAATCCAAAATCATTTGCAAAGCATGTAATCAGATCTGCTTCATTAAAATTAACACATCTTATACCACCATTTTTTGTTAAGTCAACACTAAAATGACTTGCCATGGCAGCACTTCCACCATTGCCAAAAATTAGTATTTTTTGATTTTTTGAATGCACATCATTTATGAGGTCTCTTATTGCCAATAGATTATCTATGGTTTCTTTATCTGGACGAACTAAATCTGAAAAATCATTTAAATATAAATTTAAAAACTCTTTAGAATTAATTTTATTTGATTGCATGCTTAAAAGTCCTTAGCAATTGTATTTTATTAACAGGCTTACTATTCCCAATACTTTCCACAGCCTGAGCTGCAGCTAGGGAACCCATGAACAATGATAAATTTTTATCTAAACCCATTTTCAATGCACAAGAGATAATTGCCAGCATAGCATCACCTGCACCGATCTTATCTACAACCTTTGAAGCAAATGCTGGGCAATGGTAATAATCATCATCAATCTTGGAGTACAATGTTGCACCACTATTACCCTGCGTTACAATTAAATTTTCTGTTTTTAAATTGCTGGCCAGTTTTTTCATAAGAGTTTTCAATGGTGCTTCTCGATCACGTAATTCATGTCGTAATTCAGTTTCATTGATTATGGTGCATGCAATATTATTATAATTATTCATAGTATGGTAACCAATATTTGCTGCATTTACCTGAGCATTTAAAGAAATAAAAGGTTTCTTTTTTGAAAGCTTTTTAGCTGTGTTTTTTGATATAAACCCGTGGCCATAATCTGAAATAATGACTAAATCATGTTTAGGAATAAGTTCATCAAGAAAGGAATGGAATTGGGTTTGATCTTTGTCATTAAACTGAGAATCATCAAGTGAATAAATACCTAAAATCTTGCTTTTTGAAATATAATCTAGATAGCGTTTCTTTTGTATTGTTGGAGAACCTGTTTTATTTATGAAGTAGTGTTTTATATTTTTTGGAAGATTATTTAATATAAAATCTTCATGCTCTTTATTTTCACCAATCATACTTAAGAAAGAAATCTCTCCACAAAAATCTGAAAGATGCCTAGCAATTGCTGCTGCTCCTCCAGCATACTCTTCCATAGATAAATCTCTTAGGGCCAATACTGGTTCTTTGCCAGATTTACCCAAAGCCTCGCAGAAAACATATTGATCAACTATTGTTTCTCCAATTACAAGTACTTTCAAGTTTTTCAAATTATCAATTTCTATCTTAATCTGTTCGAAACTTCTACCATTTAGCATCGAATTAATAAAAGATTTTTGAGATTCATTATAGATATCAGAAAATTTGTTAAGTAAGCTACTTGAACTAAATGTTATATCTTCTGTGTACTTAATTTTGCCACCTATTGAGCTTACAGCCTTAGTTTCATCATCAATTTTACCTGTTAAATCATCAAAATGATTTTTATAATCTGGACCTTTACAATAGATATCAGGCTTTAATAATTTGATTGTCTCAACAGCATTGGGCCATTTATTTACCGCCACATAAGTTATTGATTCCAGTGCCGCTAAAACTTCTAAACGTAAATTTGTGGAAAAAGCAGGTCGATTAGGGCCTTTATTTACAAATTCATCTGGGGTAATTGTTACAATTAAATAATCTCCAAATCTCTTTGCTTCTTCAAAATGCTTTATGTGACCAATATGAAGCAAATCAAATACACCATGGCAGTGAATAATTTTTTGACCATTATCTTTTAGACTAGATATTATATCTTTTAGTTCATCTAAGCTTTTTATTTTTTCATTCATCTAATCGCCTAAATATTCAAACCATTTTTCAGTCGCTTTAGAAATAGATTTTTTATCCCATACTGGTGCATTTTTCCAATAGCTAATATTATCTAACAAAACATCTATTCCTTCTTGCAGACTTATTTTTGGTTTCCATCCTAATAACTGTTTTGCTTTAGAAATATCAGCCCATGTACAATCAGGCTCACCTGGCCGTTTTGGTATAAACTCTACATCACCACCAAGGAGATCAACCAGTTGATTTACACTATAAGTATTATCAGAGCCAATATTAATAATTTCACCACTTATATTACTTTTTGAAGCTACAATGATAGCATTAACAATATCAGAAACATAAGTGAAATCACGGGTTTGGGTACCATCTCCTACCACGGTAAAAGGTTTATTAGCCAACTTCTGGGCTAAAAATACACCAAAAACAGCTCCATATGTACCAGAAGTCCTTGACCTAGGACCATATACATTAAAAAATCTTAATGATATCGCAGGAATATTGTAAACCTGAGCCCAATGCATAATAAGTTCTTCACCAAGGTATTTCGTCAAAGCATAAGGATATTGGGGCTGGATTTTTGCTGTTTCTTTTGTAGGATACGCATCTGGAATACCATAACATGATGAAGATGCAGAATAAATAATCTTTTTTATTTTAAACTCTCTACATGCTTCTAAAACATTGAACGTACCATTGACATTAGAGTGAAAATAATGATTTGGATTTTCAATAGAAGGTACTATATCAGCTAAAGCTGCAAGATGAAAAACTTTGTCTACACCTTTGAAATAATTTTTCCAATCACCAGCTTTTGAAATATCACATTTAATAAACTGAATAGCATCTGAGATATGTTCAAGATTCTCTATTCTACCGGTACTTAAATTATCTAATACTGTTACATTATTACCTAATTTAATCAATTCATCAACAAGGTGACTACCTATAAACCCAGCACCACCAGTAACTATTATTTTATTCAAATTTGATCTCTACAAATAAATAATTAACTAAATAAATTATCAATAAAAATATTTTTAAGTTGGTTAATCCACTTTTTATTTGCTTGGACAAATTCGACTAGTATTGCAATAAAAATACTTAATCCAATGCCTAGAAGACCAGCCAAAATGACCATTTTTTTTCTTTTCGGGCCACTTTTTTCTATAGGCGCTTCTGGCGGATCCAAAACAATAACATATTCTGATTCTTTAACTTCTTCAATTTTAGTCGTTTCTAATTGTTGTTTTAACATTGTATAAACATTGGTAAGAACTGATACTTCTCTTCCTAAACGTTGCTGCTCTAATAGCAATAATGGAGAATTTTCAATACGCCGATTGCTAGCCGTAAAATCTTTTAGTGTTTCCTCAGCTTGAACTAGTTCTTTCCCTACAGCATGAATACGTTCTTCAATAAACTGGCGGGCTTTACTTTTTAATGCCTTATTATACTCTTTTTGATGTTTATCTAATTCTTCAATCAGGACTGTAATAATATCAGCTGCTAATTGCGGTTCAGAAGCATTTAATGTTATAGTATAAAGTCCCGATTTTCTATCCTCAGAAAGATTTATCATTTTCACTAACTTATCTACAGCTTTAATCTCAAGTGTGTCTTTATTAAACTCGGGTTCATTATTTCCATAGGTTAAAATCTGTAAAAAAGATTTTCCTGAACCAAATTCTTTAGTATCAAATTTACGTTTTAACATTGCTCTTGCTAAGGTGCGACTTTTTATTATATCTGCAGCACCCCAATTAGGCGTAGATTGATTGTTAGGGATTACAATTCCAAATTGTTCGGCTAACCCAACTGCTTGGGAAAACCCTCCACTCGAAGAAGACGAGGTCATTAGTTTGGAAGTAGCAGTAAAATAGGGAGCAGTAAAAAAAAGAGCATATATAATAGCACATATACAAAATAATGTTGGAGTAATTAAGATTAATTTAATTTGGCGACTTAAAAGTATGATTATATCGAAAAATGACATTTTGCTTTGAAAATAGTTTTCATCAGACTGATTGAGCTTTTGGTGGACCGACTGCGATTTTTGCATCTTTGTAATGTTTATTTCTAGTTTATAGTTTAGTTAATAAAATTATATTACTCATTGCTCCGCCTGGTTAGTCCCAATTTTTTGACTAAGTGAATTAAAAAAAATATTTAAATTAACGATTACTTTAAATCAATTAAAGCGTCGTAAGAAATAACCTCACCCCATAATAATAGAGCATTATCCATATCAAGCTGATTCCAAAGAGTCCTTAATTCAATTTCAGTCAAAGTGAGAGTTCTAATTTTTCTGGAAATTTCTTGACTTCTCTGTTTTGCAATTCTATCCAACTCTGGTTCATTTATTTTACCAAGTAAAATAATATCGATTAAACCTGAATCTATCCCTTTAGCATAATCACCAATTAAATAAGCAGATTTAACAAAACCTATCTTTTTAACTAATATATCAATAATCTTATCAACGCCCATATATTTTTCAATTAAACTATGGATTTCGTTAAACAACGTATGCTCAGTATTTGCAGAATATAAAATAGTTCTTCCAGAACTATTTGAGGTTAGCAGATTTGCTTCTTTTAACCTATTTAATTCTAATCGAATACTATTTGTAGACTCATTAAACTCTTTTGCTAATTCTCGCAAATATGCCTTTGTCCCAGGATTCATAAAAAACTTGGTTAATAATTTCAATCTGGTTTTTGATGTAATAAGTGATTCAAGCATAATTTAATTAATGAGTAGAATTTTTACTCTTTTTTAATATGCTTAATAATATACATAAACTATAAAAAAACCTAGACATTAATTGAGCAATAATTGATCTTAAAATGCACAAAAAATAGAATTAAATGGTTTTAAGATCAGAATTTATCTAAGTTAATTAGATTGATTGACTGCTGCTATTAACATTACAACTTGAGCAAAATCTGCCATAATAGATGCTATTTCCTTAGTAAACTCTGTTTTATCAAAGGGTTCTTCCTCTTTTTTCAAACCAATAGTAATAATTGAACCATCAAGTACCTTTGGATTGCTAAACCAGCGATTATATTGTTGAGACTTACCATTGGGATATCGGATCCAAATATCTTTTTTCTCTGCATTTTGTGTAAACCCACCTGCAGTTTTGATATAGTCATTCACTCTTTGACCTTGAACATATTTATAAAAGCCAGGAACACTTACCTCTCCCAATATCTGTGTTATAGTAGGTTGAGTTGCTACGAATATTAGATCTCCATCTTGAAGAGTAATATCAAATTTTGTATAAGGTTTTTTTAAGATTTGTTCCATGTCAATTTGAATCATTTGACCTTTGCGAGTTAAAGTAGAAGCAATTGGATATGCATTTGGCCTCAAGCCCTCAGCACGTTTCATTAAATCCGATACTGTTTCTTTTGATTGTTTGATGACATAATCCCCAGGATAATACACTGCGCCAGAAAGATTAACCATACGTTGCATATGAAAATGAGGATCAGGTCTCACCATTATATGATCATAGGGTCTTAACTTAAACTCATCACGTTTTATTTCTATTTTAGAAGAGTTATTTCCAAGTTTATAATCTATGTTTGAAATAGAATAATCATTAAGCATATCAAGGTTAATAGTTTCTGCATAAGCATCATCATTTACTATATTTGGATCAATCCGTGCAATCTCAATTTTATATTTATAAACGTTATCAGATACACCACCAGATTCGAATATTATATCTTTTATTGTCATTTCATTCTTTAATTGATAGGTGCCTGGATTATTTATTGATCCAGAAATAGTAATAAATGTAGGTCTTTCAAAAATATCACTAGAGTATATTCGAATTTCATCACCATTAAATAACTTAAAGTTTTGCTTGCTTGATTTATTACTTAAAACACTATCAAGATTAAATGGAATAATAAATTTGTTAATATATTTTGGACCATAGCGTATTAAATCAGCGCGATCTAAATATGTAGTAGATTGGAATGCTAGATCATCAAACCCACCTGCCTTGAAAAGTAAATCAAATACGGTCATATTATTGTATAATTCATATGACCCTTCCCTTTTAACATGACCACTTAAATTGACATAGCGAGTTTGTCCTTTTATTTCACTTATACTATAAATACGAACAGCATCACCACCTTTTAAAGGCAATAATGCTTCACCTTTTCCTTCTAAAACCAAACCTAAGTTGAAAGGGATAATTTTTTTGTTAAAACTACTCACTGATTGGCGTATTAACTCCGCTCGCTCTAAATATGTATCTTTTATATTTTTTTCATCTATAATTCCACCACCCATAAAAATTAAGTCATATAAAGTCATATTTTCTTGCAATAAGAACTCTCCTGGACGCTTAACAAAACCTTCAATTGAAACATAAGATTTAGAAACCAAATCTTCAATTCCATAAACTCTAATTTTATCTAAACCTTTCAGTTTTATATTACTTTCTGTTTCTCCATTCAATACTTTTTCAAGATTAAGTTTGATTAATTCTTCATTATCATCTGGTTTAACACGGACTACATCAATACGATCAAGGTAGGCACTACCTAAAATTCCATCTGCCTTATTAATTAAATCTAACAAAGTTAATGAATCACCTAGATCATATTTACCTGGTCGAGTAACAGACCCAGAAATTTCAACTACATTTGACCGTATATCTAAAATAGAAAAAATATTTACTGCATCACCATCAAATAATTCAAACTTTTCATCGGATTCTAATAATGAACGCAGATTTACATCTACAAACATGCGATCTATTCCTAACTCTAAACGCCTTTCAAAAGGTATGATGCGATCAATCTGAATACGATCCAAATAGGCAGTAATTTTTAATTTCCCAGATATTTCTATTAGATCTTTTAATGTCTCGATTGATTTTAGTTCATAAACTCCTGGACTTTGTATTTCACCAGAAATAGATACGGTTTTCATTCGTTTAGGTATAAAAATAACATCATCTAATTGCAATTTTTCATCATTTGGCCTCTTACCAGTAAGGAGGTAATCGTAAAAGTCTATTGAAGTGATATGTTTATCATTTCTTATAAGTTGTATATCTCTCAAGGATCCTAAAATTGTTGGACCATTAAAATAATACAGAGCAGAAAATAAAGTTGCAGATGGGCTAACCGTATAAGCTCCTGGTTGGTTTACTTCTCCTAATACTTGAATTCGCAATGGGCGGAGATTTCCCAAGCTAACATCCAAAAATGTGGTTGCTTTTCGATTCTGAGGATTAAGGCTGGCGTAAGCTTGGGATAAAACACGAAATAATTTGGATTCTAATAAATTAAGATTCAGACCATTCACAAAAACCTGACCGACTTCTGGAATAAATATAAACCCTTCCCTATCAACAGTAAGAACTTGCCTAAATTGTGTTTCACCCCATAACATAACAATAATTTCATCGCCGGGACCAATTAAATACTCTGGGTCAACGGCTCCTACGGATGTTGCCTGAAATAGACTAGGATCGCCTCTAAAAATATCATACCCAAAATGTGGAAATGTTGGAGATGGCTTTTGTTGTTTTGATTCATTAATCTCATTAACCTCCTCATCATCATCCAAAATTTCCATTTCTTCTTCAACAATATTTTTTGTTTCAATTTCTGGAGTTTTTTGGTTAGACATATTATTAGTTACACCTAGGTCAGGTATCCCACTTTTTTTGGATTCATCTTTTATTGGTTCATCAAGACGTTTGCTTTTACCTAATTCCTTTTCTATGGCGGCATCTATTTGTTTATCAGAATAACCTTGTGCTTTTGCCATGGATCGGGCTTGAGATTCTGTCATTCCTGTCTGTTTTATAATTTCTTTTGCTTTTTTAATTTGCTCTGGAGTTTGGGACATTATACAACTAATGATTAGAAGAATATTCCAAATTTTATAATTTTTCATTTCATCCCTTTTATTTATTAATATGCACCTAAATAACCACCAGGGTTAGAATCAAAGTATTCACCTTCTACTGAATTAAATGAATACATTGCAAGCCAGTTTTGCTTTTTTATATCAGAGCTAAGACCAGTATCCTTGCCTTTAGCTAAGTCTTTCCCATATTTATTATTAGAATACAAACAGATTACAATATTTGAGAATTCAGTATGAATTTTTGCAATATTTTGACAAAGCAATAAAAGATTTTTTTCCCCATTATTCCCATCTACAGTTAAATATATTTTACCTTGATTAAATGATTCTGAAACTATTTCGATCCTTTCAATATTATACTTAGGAATAGTGATTTTTTCTTTAATTTGAATTTGTTTTTCCTGATTTTTTGCTATTTTCATAGGTTTTATAATTTTTAATGAATCGTGGTCATATTTTTTAGTTTTTTGTGTGGTTTCCATTTTTTCGATTTTATTTTCGGTATATATAATATTTTCTAATTCTACAATTTTTTTGTTTGAAATTTTTTGGTTAGTATTCAAGAATTTTATATATAGCAATAACAACAATATTATAAATGACAAATAAACGTAAATATATTTTTTAAAAAATCGTCTTTTATAAGATTTTTTCTCATTATACTTCAAATCTAATTCTTTTTGTTTTACTAGGGCTTCAGAATGGTTCTTTGTCCTAAGTGCATGAAAAATTCTTTTATCTTTCTTTCCCGTGACTGGATTAATTATATATGACTGATAATAATAATATCCATCTCTTCCCTTTCGATAAATACTACTCATACAATATAATAAATCATTTTTTTCTTCATATCATTTTAATTTTAAATTCCATATAGATTTAATTTACAATAAAACAAATAAAATACAACTACCATTATTACTACCAAAATATTATACTTAATTATTGCTTTTAAAAAATTATAGATTATTGTCTAAAACTAAATAGTAGTTGTTTTAAATTTTCATCCGTTAAAATAATATAATTCTAATAATTATTTTAAAAAAAAACGAAAAAATTTTTTAAAAACTTAGAAAATTGGTAATTTATGATAATTGAATTTATTTTAACTACCATTCACTACCTTCAAGTTTTAAAATAAAGTTCTTATAAGATTAA
Organism: uncultured bacterium; assembly: GCA_964586315.1. Taxonomy (GTDB): domain Bacteria; phylum Fidelibacterota; class Marinisomatia; order Marinisomatales; family UBA1611; genus CAZEER01. Next base: position 11,314 of record CAZPHE010000047.1, read on the forward strand.
TTTTATATTGAATTAAATTTTATTAAAATAATAAGAAATTTAAGTATTAGGATTTATCCATATAGTTTAGATACCAATCGATAAATTTTGGTACACCATTAAAAATTGTAGTCTTTGGTATATAATTAAGATATTTTTTAGAATATTCAATATCTGCGAATGTTTTCTTTACATCACCTGGCTGTATATCCGTTAAAACAATATTTGCTTTTTTTCCTAAGTAATTTTCAATAATTGAAATTATGTCCATTAGATCTTCACTGCGATTATTACCTAAATTGAAGATTTCGCGTTTATAATTTTTTTCAATACTCGCCATAATCCCATTAATAATATCATCAATATATGTGAAATCTCTTTTCATTTTTCCATGGTTAAAAACGGTGATTTTCTCACCTCTCATAATCTTCCTCGTAAATATATACATTGCCATATCGGGCCTTCCCCAAGGTCCATATACAGTAAAAAAACGAAGACCAGTAGTATGAATACCATAAAGATGACTATAAGCATGAGCCATCAGTTCATTTGAAATTTTTGATGCACCATAAATTGAGATTGGTTTATCTATGACATCTTTAACACTAAAAGGCATAATTTTATTTTTGCCATAAACTGATGAACTAGAAGCATATATCAAACCCTGAACCTTATGTTTTTTGCATACCTCTAGTATATTCATAAATCCCATAATATTTGAATATATATATGACTGAGGATTGATCAAACTATATCGTACTCCTGCCTGGGCTGCAAGGTTAATTACTTTTTGGGGTTTGAATTTTCTAAAAATAGATTCTATGGTGGATAAATCACATATATCAGCTTTTTCAAACTTAAAATTCTTATTTTTCAATAATTCAAATAATCGAGCCTCTTTTAAATTCACATCATAATAATCATTCATATTATCTATTCCAAGTAGCTGATAACCACTGTCTAATAATTTGAAACATAAATGCATACCGATAAAACCAGAACTACCTGTTACTAATATCTTACTCATTATTATATTGCCTGTGATTAGGCAAACTTTATTCTTTTAATATTTGCATGAAAAATTTTCATAATCTCCAATATCTTATATTTTTGTTTAAAAATTGATCCTTATGATATAGAGATTTCACATCAATAATTAATCCACCACTTTGTTTCAACATCATTTTCAGGTCTTTACTTTTTAAATCAACATAACGATCATGATTAACTGCAACTATAATAGCATCCTGATTCTTTATCTCTTCAATATTTTTTAAATCTAAATCAAATTTCTTTTTAGCTTCATCATAATCTGCCCAATAATCTGAAACTATTATTTGACAATCATATTGTTTCAGTTTATTAATAATTGTAATCACTTTAGTATTACGAAGATCAGGACAGTTTTCCTTAAATGTTAAACCTAAAATCGCAACTTTTGCCTTGACGGGACTTATTCCGAGTTTCGCTAATTCTGAAATTGTATTATCTGCTATAAAATATCCCATATTATCATTAATCCTTCTGCCTGCAAGTATAATCTCAGGATGATAACCTACTTCTAAAGCTTTATGTGTTAAATAATATGGATCTACTCCTATACAATGCCCACCGACTAATCCAGGTAGGAATGGAAGAAAATTCCATTTAGTTTTAGCAGCATTTAGTACTTCCTTAGTATCTAGATCTAATTTATTGAAAATCAACGCCAATTCATTAATAAGCGCAATATTAACGTCCCGCTGAGTATTTTCTATCACTTTGGCTGCCTCAGCAATTTTTATAGATGATGCTTGATAAGTACCAGCAGAAATTATACTATCGTAAAGTAAATTGACAAAATTTGCTGATTCATTATTTGATCCAGAAGTTATTTTTATAACAGATGAAAGCTTGTGTTCTTTATCACCTGGATTAATCCTTTCTGGACTATATCCACAAAAAAATTCTTGATTATACTTTAAACCTGAGTTTTTTTCTAAAATAGGAACACAAATTTCTTCTGTGCATCCTGGGAAAACTGTTGATTCATAAATTACAATATCATCTATTTGAAGATATCCTCCAACAATTGACGATGCGGAAATCAAGGAATTAAGATTCGGAGTATTATTTTTATCTACTGGAGTAGGGACGGTAATTATATAAATATTACTATCTTCAATTAGCTTAGAGTCAGATATAAATTGAAGACCTTTAAATTTTAATAGTTCTTCTTTTGAAATTTCATGAGTTTTATCAAATCCACTATTTAATTCCTCTACACGTTTTTTATCCAAATCAAATCCTATAACTGGATATTTTTTATTAAACTCAACTGCTAAAGGAAGTCCCACATATCCAAGTCCAATAATAGTAATTTTTATTTTTTCTTGATTAAATTTCAAAATATACTAATTCTCTAAAAATAACATTAATAATCAATTTATCATTAGAATCTATAAAAATGATTCGATTTATTAATAAAGATAATATTTTTTTCTATAGGCATCCCATGTAGATTGAATTATTGTATCTAAATCTGAAAATTTTGGATCCCAATTAATTAGATTTTTCGCCAAACTTGGATTAGATATAATAATACCAGAATCCCCTGCTCTTCGATTTTGAAACCGGTATTGAATATTTTGTTCACTAATTTGTATAGTTTTATTAATTATTTCTAAAACTGAATATCCTCTCCGAGTGCCTAAATTAATTGTAAGGTTTTTATCATTTTTAATGATATAATTAATGGAATCAATATGCCCACTTGCTAAATCACTAACATGAACATAATCTCTAATTCCTGTTCCATCTTTTGTATTATAATCTTTTCCATAAATATTTACCTTTTTTTTCTTACCAAGAGCAACTTCCATTATTTTGGGAATTAAATTATGAGAATGTACCTCTAAACCATTTATCCTTTTTTTAATATCATATCCTGCAGCATTGAAATATCTTAAAGAGGCGTATCTCATATTTTTTAATTTGCTGAACCAGCTAAGATTATTTTCAATACAAAGTTTGGTATATCCATAATAATTAGAGGGATTTAAAGAATGTTTCTCATCAATAGGAGTAAATTTTGGTTTACCATAAACTGCTGCAGAAGAAGAAAAAATAAAAATTTTTACACCAAATTCCAAACATGCGTTAATAAGGTTAATAGCACCGATTATATTATTCTCAGCATAGGTAGAAGGATTGACCATGGAATCACCAGAAGCTTTGCTGCCAGCTAGATGGACTACAGCATCAAATTTATCATTTTTAAAAAGTTTGTTTAAATCTACTTTTGAAAAGGTAGACCCAAAAATAAAATTAGTATTATCATTAATATTTTCTTTAAGACCTGTTGATAAATCATCAAAAATAGTGACTTTATAACCCTGTTCCAATGCAGCTAAAACTACATGTGACCCTATATAGCCGGCACCTCCTGTTATAAGAAGTTTCAATTTATTTTATCTTGATTAAATTTAGATTTAATGCAATTTTCTATTTTAACTACCATTCTAATATAATATATTTTTTGATTAATTAATAATTTATAATAATTTTTTTTTGCTTTAAATGACTGTTTTTATTGTGTTTATTAAAAACTACCAATTTTACTACCATCGAAATTTTTTTCAATTATTCCTTTTATACCACTCGTATAAATCTTTTAGCCCTTTATTCAAAGGAATTTTTGATTTCCATCCCATCCCATTCAATATAGATGTATTTAAGAGTTTTCTTGGAGTTCCATCTGGCTTATTTTTATTAAAAATAAGAAGACCATCAAATCCAATTATTTCCTTAATTAAAACTGCTAAATTTTTAATACTCAATTCGTCACCTGAACCAACATTAATATGCGAAATACCCATAGCATATAATTCTTTTGCATCAAGGTTATTCATAACAAAAATAACAGCAGTAGCTAAATCATCTACATGCAAAAATTCTCTAAGTGGATTACCACTTCCCCAAATTTCCACATCCTTTTTCCCACATATTTTTGCTTTGTGAATTTTTTGGACCAATCCCGGAATTACATGAGATGTTTCTGGATCAAAATTATCATTTTGACCATATAAATTATTTGGCATAACAGAAATAAAATTTTTTCCATATTGCTTATAATAACTTTGACATAATTTTATTCCCGCTATCTTTGCGATAGCGTAAGAATCATTTGTACTTTCAAGAGAACTCGTTAGCAACTCCTGCTCTACAATAGGTTGCTTTGCTAACCGAGGATAAATGCATGCCGATCCAAGAAATAATAACTTTTTGACCCCCGTTTCAAATGAAAAATGAATAATATTATTTTGTATCATCAAATTTTCATATATAAACTCACCTTTAAAATTATTATTTGCTAGAATTCCACCTACCTTTGCAGCGGCCAAAAATACATATTCTGGTTTTTCTTTTTTAAAAAAACCTTCTGTTTTTTTTTGATTTGTTAAATCCAATTCTCTATGTGTTTTTTTGATAATATTTCTATAACCATATTGCTTAAGGAATCTTACAATTGCAGAACCTACCATTCCCGTATGCCCAGCAACATATATTCTAGCAGTTTTTTCCATTAATAACCTCTGCGCCTAATTTTCTGCCAATCTGACTTAACCATAATTTTAACTAAATCTTCCAGATTGGTTTTTGGTTTCCAATTTAGTTTTTTCCTTGCCTTAGATGCATCTCCTACAAGCATATCAATATCTGTTGGTCGGTAATATTTAGGATCTACTTTAACTATAATTTTCCCGGTCTCTACATTTATACCAACCTCTTTATCACCTTTACCTTGCCAGTCAATTTTAATACCTAATTCATTAAATGTTAATTCAACAAATTTCCTAACAGTATTTGTTTCACCTGTGGCGAGGATATAATCATCAGGTATATCTTGCTGTAACATTCTCCACATACCTTCACAATATTCTGGCGCAAAACCCCAGTCTCTCTTTGCATTCAAATTCCCCAATGACAAGCTTTCTTCTAAACCTTCTTTAATCTTACATGCAGCTCGTGTTATTTTTCGAGTTACAAAAGTTTCTCCTCTTCTGGGAGATTCATGATTAAATAAAATTCCATTACAGGCAAATAAATTATATGCTTCTCTATAATTTACAATAATCCAAAAACCATACAGTTTAGCAACTCCATAAGGAGACCGTGGATAAAATGGTGTTTTTTCTGTCTGAGGTTTTTCCTGGACCTTCCCATATAGCTCACTTGTCGATGCTTGATAAAATTTAGTTTGTATCTGAGTCTCTTTAATCGC
>CAZPHE010000048.1:0-11556 GCA_964586315.1 uncultured bacterium
CCTCCAACTTTTGATATCAATTGTCTATTGACATTTCTATCAAATTCATATGGAGCTATTGGAGCACATATTGCAATCCCTCTGTTTTTCGTAATTTCACTTGCTACATAGCCAATTCTTTGTACATTTAATGAACGATGCTCTTTCGAAAATCCTAACTCACTAGAAAGATTTGTTCGAACAATATCACCATCAAGCAAAGTTACAGGACGACTACCTTCTTCAAGAAGTTTAACCAATAATCCATTAGCAAGAGTTGATTTACCTGATCCTGATAAGCCAGTGAAGAAAATGGTTAATCCACGCTTGGAAAGAGGTGGATAAGATTTTTCTAATTCGTTAGCAACATCTGGGTAGGTAAACCATTCAGGAATCCCTTTTCCATTATCTAATAATTGGCGTAATTCTGTACCAGAAATAGTACGATGTTCAATTCCTTTATTAACATCATTGATCGGTTTATAGCAATCATCTGAGGGTATATAGACCATAAATTTAAATGGAACCATTTCTATCCCTATTTCATCTTGATACTCCATCAACAGTTTCTGAGCATCATAAGGGCCATAGAATGGATGTCCATTATTGTCATTCCCAGGACCAGCATGATCCCTGCCAATAATTAAATGAGTACAACCATAATTTTTTCTGATTAATGCATGCCAAATTGCTTCTTTAGGTCCAGCCATTCTCATAGCAAGTGGTAACAAACTTAATATAGTAGAATCTTTTGGATATTTATTTAATATATATTTATAACATCTTACTCGTGTGTGGTGGTCTACATCACCAGGTTTTGTCATACCCACAACAGGATGTATAAGCAAGGATGCATTCAATTCTGCCATTGCTTTTTTCGTTAATTCGATATGTGCCTTATGCAAAGGATTTCTTGTTTGAAAGGCAATGACTTTATCCCAATTTAAGGTTTTAAAAAGAGTTTTTAATTGCTCCGGAGTATTTCTAAGGGATATATAATCGTAGTGGTGTGGGTAAGCGATACTCTCAATATTTCCTCCTATATATACGTCATTAGAAACATTAATTAAGTAATCTACTCCAGGGTGTTTAATATCATAGGTGCCGTAAACCAATTCTGCTTCCTTTTGGAAATCAGGACGCCATATATCACTGATTTTCAAGATTGCTAAAGCAAATCCTTCCTGATCTCTTAAAACAATTTCCTGACCTTTCTTAATATCTTTTACAAATTCAGTATTTACATCTAAAGTAATAGGAATTGGCCACAGCGATCCATTTGGTAGTCTCATATTTTCAAGAACAGATTCATAAGCATTGAGAGTCATGAAGCCACTTAAAGGTGAAAAAGTTCCATTCATAATTAATTCAAGATCACATAATTGCCTTTCGGTTAAGACCCATGAGATTAGCATGTTTGTTCTTTGTACTATATTATTATTACTAATTTTTTCCGTACTACTATACATTATAATTAATTTTCTTTAGTTAATTTTTATATAAATGGTTTCTATGGTTAATAAAATAGAATAAGATGAATCTATTCTTTATCACTTCCATAGTAGTGATAATATTGATGGTAATAGTAATAATAATATGACCCATAGCTACTTTTGTTTGTAACAGCATTCATAATAATACCTCCAACAGGAGCATCAATATTTTTTAAATTTGAAATAGTATGATGAAAAGCTTTTTTATCTGTCTGCCCAACTTTAATAACTAATACTATTCTATCAATTTCTTTAGATATCATATTAGCATCCGTTACCGCAACCAATGGAGGACTATCAAACAATACAATATCCCAATTTTCTTCAAGAGTTTTTACCAGTCTAAGCATATTTTCTGAGCCAAGTATTTCGGATGGATTAGGTGGAATTAATCCTGAAGTTATTACATTTAAGTTTTCTATCTCCGTTTTCTTGATTAACGAATGATAATCATCTGTCTGCCCCGATATAAAATTTGTGACTCCTGGTTCACGATCCAGATTAAAGACTTTATGCACAACTGGTCTTCGAAGATCAGTATCTACTAATAATGTTCTCTTGCCTAGATTTGCATAAGTAATAGCTAAATTAGCAACTGTGGTTGTTTTCCCTTCTCCTGGACCTGCACTGGATACCAGTATAGATTTAACATTTCCAGTAGATGAATAAAGCATATTTGTCCTTAAACTTCGATATGCCTCTGCAACTGGTGACTTTGGATCCTCTCTAGTTATTAGTCTTCTTTGTAGTCCTTTATTCCTAACATTACTAGATTTCCAAAAGAAAAACTTACTGCGGGTAGATGCAATTGTAGGACCAATTGATGGAATTATTCCTAATACAGTAAGGCCATATTTTTCTATTTCATCAATCGTTTTTAATGTACTATCTAAAAACTCAATTAAGAATGCTAGAATGATACTTAATATAAATCCGATTCCAAAACCCGCAATTATGTTATTTCTATGGTTAGGACTTGATGGATGATAAGGTCTTTTTGCGGAATCAAGAAATTGAGCATCCCCTACTTGAATAACTAAATTCATTCTTGCCTCTTCTAATTTCTGCCTTAAATATCCATAATTCTGATTTAATATTTCTGTGTCTCGATTTAATCTTGCAAGGTCCATTTGTTTATCGGGAAGGTTATTTAACTTTTTGTTGAATAATTTTAACATTTTTTGAGTTTCTGATCTTCTTAACTCTAAACCTATAATTTCAGAGTCTAAGTTTAAGAGTTCTGTAATGATAATTTGTCTATCTTGCAATGGATCTTGGACTGTAATACCCTGAGCAATTAATATATTAACTTTATTATCTAATTCTTTTTTCAAAGCATTTAATTTTTCATTTAATTCAATGACTAGACCATGTTCATTACCATAAATATTACTGTTTTGTACAATCTGTGCCTCTACCTTACCAATTTCTAATCTTAATGAAGTTAGTTGCATATTTATAGTATTCATCAATTGTCCAGCAAGTGATTTTTCTTTTTGTGTCAACTTAGATTCTAAGATTTCAATTTTTTCCTTTCGAATATTTATTTCTGAATTAATATTGTATAATTCAGTTTCAAAACCATTTAACTGATTGACAATGGAAGTAACGTCACTTTCAAGACTAAACATATTATTTTGTAACATAAAATCACGTTTTTTTTGATCAGCCACTTCAATATTTTTCTCTTGAATAATAACAAGTGAGTCTAAAAAGTTTACTGATTTTAATGCATTTTCACTGCTCCATTCTTTATCCATACGAACATATGTCCTTGCAATAATATTTGCTATTCTTTTTGCCTCATCAGCATTAATACTATTGAAAGTAATTTCTATAATATTTGTATTCCTTCTATTATTAACATTCATACCTCTGATTACATTCCCTGAAAACTTATCTCCAATAAATTCATTATATGGCTGATCGAATTTTGGTGGTATATCTGATGTTGGATCGTATAGACCTAGAGTGATAATTTCTCTAAATATTTTTCTAAATCTTTCACCTTTTGGATAAAACATCCTTGTGCCAAATAAGTGCATATTATTTCTTCGATCCGTGTTCCAAAAATATTTAATAACTTCTTTCGCAAGTGCTCTTGAACGGATTAATTGAATTACATTAGTCATTCTATTCTGATTACGATTACCAGTTAAATCCATAATCATATTTGCTCCAGGTTTCTCACGTATCCTAACGGTAGCTGTAGCCTTATAATTGGGTGAAATCGTGTAAGTGTAATACATCCCATATAAAAGTCCTAGAATAGATAAAAAGATAATTTTCCTTAAATGGATTCGAATAATTATTAAGTAATCACCTAATGTTAATTCTGGTGAATCACTAATATAATTTTTATTATTAATTTGTGTCTCTTGAAAATTATCCATTAACCTGATAAAATGGTATATAGTTGAAGATAAATACTAAAAAAATTAAATAGTAAATTAACAGTATTGACCTGATTTAATAATTTATAAATAAATTTTTGTGGAATTATAATTGTATCATTAGGATTAATTTTTATAAAGTTCGATCGATCTCCAGTTTTAATAAACTCATCAAGATTAATCGTATAAACTAATTTTCCTTCTTCATCTTTACCCTCTCTATACAAGCGCACATTTTTTAGATTAGCCCCATCAACAGGACCACCAACAATAGATAATAAAGATGCAAAATCGATTCCGTCATATACCATATGGCTTCCAGGACTCCCAACTTCACCCCAAATATTTATTTTCATAAAAATCCGACCATCATTGCTTGTAATATATTTTTCACTAGAAAGTTGATAATCAGCAAATGAATCCTTTCCACTACCACTTAATTGATCTTGACCATTAAGTATGGATGAAGATATTAATAGTATCAGAATATTTAATTTCATATTCTACTCAATTTTTTATTAGTTAAAAATTTTTCCAAAAAGATGGTCGAATTTCAGTGTAATTTTCATCTAATTCCACGACTATCGGTTCTCCATATAATAAGGATTTTGGATTATCTAAAACAAGTGACATAGCATCTTTACCAATCCACTTCTTGGTAATTAGGAATGCTTCTTTTAAAACAAAATTTCTTTTGAGATTATCATGTGCATCCGAGCCCAAAATTTGACACCATTTTTTTTTTATAATTTGTTCAGCTGTTATTCTAGCAGATTTGCCTAAATTCCCAATCACGCTCCCTGCATCTACCTGAATTAAACAACCAGTATTTAACCAATTATAAACTATACTGATGTCTTTCTGTACTGGTTTATAACGCTCTGGATGAGCAATCACAGGGGTAATGCCACACATTTTTAAATCAAAAAATATTTGTTTGTGAGTACTAGGTATAATATGAGGTTGGAATTCTACTAACATATATTTTCCATTCCCAATTGTTGTAAGAGGTTCATCTTTTATTTCCATCAGATTTGGTAAAAAAAAGACTTCAGAGCCTATATGAATATTAATTGGAATATCTATCCTATTTAATTCCGATTGCAATATATTAATTTCTTTTTTAATCCTATTATATGTTATATCTGCATCTTCAACTTTTGGATGTTGATAGTGTACAGTATTTACAACATCTGTTATACCTTGTTTAGAAGCATATCTTAACATTGAAAGAGACATCTCTAAAGATTTAGAGCCATCATCTACATTAGGGAGTATATGGTTATGGAAATCTATCATTTTTTATGGTGCTCCGCCTACTAAGTCACATTGAACAAAGCTTGGCACAAATTTATAAAACTATCTTATTTTATGATTGACGATCTAACGCCCTAGACATAAGTAGATCAACAGTATGATTTGTATTAATCCACTCAATATCAGCAAATTGATTCTTTTGTTTTGTTTCACGTACAAGTTCATCTGCAAAGGCCGGACCAATAAGGTCAATTTTTTTGAAATCAAATTCGACTGTTTTATAATTTTGAATATTTCGAAGAACGCTTTTTGCTTGTGAGCGTGAATTCACAATCTTATAATCTGCAACTTCTAAAAGATTTAAAGGAATGCAAATTTTTGAACATTTTTCTTTAAAAATATAGTCAAAAATATCTGCACAAGTTCTTTTTGATAATGAATCAATTTGGAGATGTATTCTAGTTCCCTGTTGTTGAGTTGAATGCTGAAGTAACCATTCATGATTATCATTAAAAAATTTTAGGGACTTACCAGATGAATCAATAGTAACTTTATCAAAAAGATGTATAATCGCATTTAATTCATCACCAGAGTGATTGGATGGATCTGTGGTCACATTTCCTTTAGCCAATTCTAAAGCTGCCAAACGAGTATTAGGAAGCTTCAAGCCCGAGCGTATATTTTTAAAAATGCCTAAACCATTATCACTTAAGACAAAATGTGCTTCTCTATGGTTAATATATAATTTGAAAAAAATACTCTTTGCCTTGGAATGATCGCAAATATTATTTAATAGCGCACCAATTGAAAATTCAAAAATACCAAAAACGTTTTTAGGTAAAATATTAATTTGGGGTAATATATATTTTTTGACCGTTTTTTCTATTGAGAAATTTTTATTTATTTCAAACTTTTTAGTGTAATTCACTGATGGATTCAGCTCATAATATCGACCTTTTGTTGTACCGTGAGCAACAACCTTCTTATCATCTATTAATCTTTTCATATGCTTGTGAATAGCCTGTCTCGATATTCCAAAGCGATTTATTGATTCTTGGATTATATCCTTCTTGTGGAAAGAAAGATTGTCAAGAATAAATTTTTTTATTTGTTCTGAAGAACGCATTACATAAAACTCTATTTATCAACCTAATTAATATTTATTATCAACCAATATAAATATTTTCGTCAATATTTCATAGTAATTTAAAAGTTAAAAATAACTTAAATTATGGATTATGAAAGATGATGCTTTTAGAAAATGGATAGTTGCATATACAAAACCACGGCATGAAAAAAGTGTTGAAAATGAATTACGTAAAAAAGGCTTGGAGGTTTACCTTCCTTTAATAAAAAAACGTAGGAACTGGAGTGACCGCAAACAATGGGTGGATTACCCATTGTTTAAATCCTATTTATTTATTAAAACGGAATTAAATAATATTATTTTTGTTGTACAAACTCCAGGATTGGTAAAAATTATAAAATTTGGTAATGAGATTGCAGTAGTAGATGATCTTAGTATTAAATCTATAAAAATCATGCTAAATGGAGGATATACCCCTAAAATAACTGATTATTTTATAAAAGGTGATCTAGTTAAAGTTAAGGAAGGCCCACTGAAAGGCATTACTGGTGAAGTCACAAGAATTGATGGCAATGATCGCTTAATAATTAAAATAGATGCTATCCAACATTCTGTGTCGATAAAAATAAAAAGATCATTTTTAAAAATATTAAAATAGATTTATTTGGGTGTATTATTTCTGTGATATCTTTTTAATACAATTATCATTGAGATACCACTACTTCCAAAAAATGTACGCACATTTGTAAATGGAGGAGCTTGTGGAATAACATAGCCATTAAAGAAAAATTTAAATGCAATTGGTAAGTTAGATAACCAATATTGGCCCGTTAATCCCATATTTAATCCAATTCCATTATATTTTTCATCTGCCAATGCTGTCTGATCACCGTTTGGAAAATCAATATTAGGATATTTATCTGCACTTTGATCCATATCATAAGCAATATTATATGTTGGCCCACCTTCAACAGTAAAATGTAATCTTTTTGGAAGGAAAAATAGAATTGGCTTTAAATCAAAACTAATAAAACCAGCCATTTGCAATGCCTGAATGAAACCCTGAGAAGAAGACTTAAAACTAAAATTCATTAAATTTAAACCTGCAGAATAATCAACAGGACCAAATTGTAAATATGGTGTTTGAAAAGTCAAACCTATATTAGGACTCATTTCAAAACCTAATTTAACACCCGAAGTATCTAATTCATGAAGAGATTCAGCTGCAAGTAAAGGTATACCTCCCGATAACGATAAATTGTAATATTTCCAATGTTCTTTTTGATTTTCTTCAACTATATATTCGTCAAGGATTTCTGGGTATTCATTATAAGACAAAGTAGACTCATCATACTCATCCATCCAATCATCATTATTAGCTATAAATTCGCCTTTATCATAAAAATATTTCACTGCACTATTCAAAACAGGGATCATACCATTTTCCATATTTAATGAATCAATATTTCCAACCAATACTCCTTCAGGAGTATCTAGACCAATTGGTATAATATACACAGTAGATTCATCAACTTTTGTAACCTTGCCCATAACATAGGTTCCATCGTAAAATACAATTTTTCCATGTAGGGCAAAGAGTGTACTTGTTAGAAGTATAATAATGATACTTTTGAAAATTTTCATTTTTCTTATAGCATTTTAATGTTATAAATATGTCGCACTGGATAGTATGATACCATGTGAGTCAGGGTTTTACTTGACACATTTGGAACTCCGCTTTTGTTAGTCTTAAATGACTTAGTCAATATTAATGACCGTATTAGAAATAAAGCAAGAAATAACTATTGTAAGTTATATTACCTTCCATATAGCAATAAATATCAAAAAATTAATAATATTAAAAATCCATGAACTAAAATGAAGGAGCTATAATGCAATACTTTTTTGCGCAATTAATTATAATTTTAATATTTTTTCAAAATCTTATCTTAGCTCATTGTCAGGTACCATGTGGTATATATAATGATGCATCACGGATTATCGAAATTAAAGAAGATTTTGAAACAATAAGAAAAGCAATGATTCAAATTAATTCTCTTTCAAAACTTGCAGATCCACAATCAAATAATCAGCTAAATCGCTGGATAGTTTCGAAAGATCACCATGCTGAGAATATTCAGAAAATTGTATCTGAATATTTTTTGACACAGAGGATAAAAGAAGGTAACATAGAGTATATTGAAAAAGTAACCTTATTACAGAAGCTTTTAGTTAATGCAATGAAATGTAAGCAAACGATTAATCTAGATTATGTAGAAACAGGATTAGTTCTGGTTGAATCATTTTCTAAAATATATTTCGATGAAGATGGTCATAATCATTTGAATACTTTTCCAAGGTGAAAAACTTAATAATCTGAATTTTTAATATGAAGTTTTATTCAAAAATTGAACATATACTATACTTTAGACCTTCAATTATATATCTTTAATTAACTAAAATAATGCATAAATAAATGGAGCGACTGCCGTTCCTTCTGTTAAGACAATCAAAGTTCCAAAAAGAAGTAAAAAAAATACTATAGGTGCTAACCAAAATTTTTTTCGAACTTTTAAAAATTCCCAAAACTCTACTAAAATTGAAAATTTAGACATATTAATAACCCTTTTGAAATTAGATTAGAATTGTTTTTCATAATTTTGGTTTAATTCAATATCACGATCTCTATGATTCCAGTAGGAATCTTGGTTTTTTATCTTTAATCCCAAAAAATCTTTAGAAACAATCCTTGATACTAGTCCTATTGGAGTAATTATGAAATAAAATATTAGACTTAAAATTACTCTTGTCATAACCCAACCAAGGATTACAGAAAATACCATCCAAATAAAATAAAATGGCTTTAATACTATTGGAACTATTATTCCAAACCCAATAAATGCAATACCAATAAAAATGAAAATTTTATAGAATTCTTTTTCATTAATGAATAAAAGTACTCCAATTCCTAGCAATATTATTCCAATGATTATCCCGAAACTTTTTAATTCCTTTTTATTTGCTAATATTTTTTTTATTTCTTCAATCATTTTTAATCTAGCTCAAATGCATTTATCCAATCTATATCATTCTCTAAAGGATTTTGGACGGATTTATCTAACAAATAATTATTTAATACTAAAAAATCCATTTCAGTCCTCATAAAACAAAGGTAAGCATCTTCAGGAGTACATACAATTGGTTCTCCTCTTACATTAAAAGAAGTATTTACAATTACTGGGCAACCATATTTTTCATTAAATATCGAAATCATTTCATGGTAGCGAGGATTTGTTCTCTTATTTACTGATTGAATCCTTGCAGAATAATCTACATGTGTAATTGCAGGTACGGAAGACCTTGCAATATTCAGTTTCTTTAAACCAAAATACGATTCCTCTTCTTTTGTCATTGGTAATTGTTTATTTTTCTTAACATCCGCAACCAATAGCATATATGGACTTGGCCGGTCTATATCAAAATATTCGGTTATATTTTCTTCTATCACTGAAGGTGCAAATGGACGAAAACTCTCTCTATATTTTATTTTCAGGTTAATTGTTTTTTGTGTTTCAATCGACCTGGCATCTCCGATAATTGTACGACTACCTAGTGCTCTTGGTCCAAATTCCATTCGCCCTTGAAACCATCCTATAACTTTTTGCTCTGCTACTAAATCAGCTACTTTTTCTGGTAATTCAACATTATTTAATTTTTGATAAATACATCCCTTTTCATCTAAATATTCTTTTATCTCATCATTAGTGTATTTTGGTCCAAGATAGGCACCTTTCATATAATCTATTTTCTCATTGGCTTTTCTTTCATTACCTAAATATTGATACCATGCAATTTGTGCACAGCCCAGAGCCCCTCCAGCATCCCCAGCTGCGGGTTGAATGTATAAATCATCAAAGATTTTTGAACGAAGTAATTTCCCATTCGCAACACAATTCAAGGCTACACCACCAGCTAAACAAAGATATTTCATCCCAGTTATTTTCTGAACATGCTTGGCCATTTTAATTACAATTTCCTCTGTCACTTCTTGCACTGAGCGAGCTAAGTCCATTTCTTTCTGAGTAAGTTTTGATTCAGGTTTTCTAGGAGGTGCTCCAAATAATATATTAAATTTTTTATTCGTCATAGTTAAACCAACATTATAATCAAAAAAACTCATATCCATTATAAAGGAGCCATCGCTTTTAACATCTATTAGATTTTCATAAATTAAATCCTTATACTTAGGCTCACCATAAGGTGCAAGACCCATTACTTTATATTCTCCCGAATTAACACGAAAACCAGTATAATAAGTAAATGCTGAATAAAGAAGTCCTAAAGAATGAGGAAATTTTATATCTGCTAAAACCTCTATATTATTTCCTTTCCCAATGCCATAGCTAGCTGTAGCCCATTCTCCTACGCCGTCCATTGTTAAAAAAGCAGCTTCTTGGAATGGTGAAGAAAAAAATGCAGAAGCAGCGTGGGAAGCGTGATGCTCAGGAAAGATAATTTTACCTTCATAACCCAATTCATCTTGAATCAGTGTCTTGATCCACAGTTTCTTTTTAATCCATAAAGGCATCGCTTTTAAAAAAGAATTAATACCTTTAGGAGCATAAGTAAGATAGGTCTCTAAGATTCGTTCAAATTTAAGAAATGGCTTATCATAAAATGCAACTATTTCAATCAAGGAAGCTGAAATATTTGCCTCTTTTATACAATATCTAATTGCATTGATAGGAAAGTTTTGATCGTGTTTTTTCCGAGTAAAACGCTCCTCTTGAGCAGCAGAAATTATCTGACCATCTTTTAAAATACATGCTGCTGAATCATGATAATATGCTGATATTCCTAATATATACATCCTAAAATTATTTAATTAAACTATTAGAAATAATTGGTTTTAAATATCGATCATAAGACTGATTTTAATTTTATTAAATATATGAGATGCAATTATCTCATTTGCAATTTCATTTACATGTGAAGAATCAAGATATGGAGAATTTTCCATTTTATCAAGACATGCTTTTAAATTGGTTGAAAAACTAAAATTTTTGAGGCAATCTTCCATATATGGGACTGTCATTCTATGAGCAAGCTCTAACCCAGGTCTAAAAAATTCTTCTCTTTTTATTAATTGTTCTTTTTCATAATTATTTAGTTTTCCCTTTGTAAAAAGACTAGGTTGAAAAAAGTGGTAAAAATCACCATTCCTTGAATGAACATAATCATTAACAGATTCTATAATTTCACAATAAAATTTACTTGTTGGGTCTATTCGATTTTTCTTTAGTTTATGATTGGAATTTAATTTCTTATAAAAATAGCGAACAGTTGC
>CAZPHE010000048.1:11589-16008 GCA_964586315.1 uncultured bacterium
TATTTGTCTAACAAGAAAAGTGGGTGGAGCATTAAAACCAGGCACAAAACCTGACATTGCTTCCACTCCAAGATAAACTCCAGTCGATATATCATTGATACCATCATAAAAAACTACAAGATCATCTTCAACAATTTTAAAATACTCCTCTAACTTGTCTTTCTGCTGCCTTACAGTAGCAGCTGGTACACCAGCATTATAAACCCGTGCTTTAAACTCTGCATTATTAATCTTGCGTTGCAAAATAGAACAAATTGTTAGACTATCTGGTACTTCAGCAGACCAAATAGTAGAACCACCAAACACATAAATATTTTGGCTATAAGCATTTGGAATATCTGTTGTTACTCTTAAATTATTTTTTACATTGTACCAATTACTACTAGTATAATCATTTGGTACAATAATATTTCTTTTTTCATTTTTAAAAAAAGTAATGTTATTATTTTTTTTATATCCTTCAATAATAAACTCTTTTGAAAAATAATCGCTGGATAAATATGGTTCTGGCTTTGACAATCTAAATTCTCTATCATTTAAAACCTTTTGTTCACTACTAATTGACTCCATTAATCTGAATGCCAAATCAGTTATAAGCAAGAATAATAAAAAAATATAAAAATTAACATTCACTAACCAAAAAATAGGTCGTGTGTTCTTGGTTCTAAAACTGTAAATAGGTAACAATAAAAAAACTGTAATGATGGATATTGCGAATAAATATTCTGAGAAATTATATACTTCTATTTTTCCATCACGATCGCCTGTAAAATTGCTAATAATTAACGTGCATATATTTAAAAAAAAGATAATAAAAAATATCAATTCAAAAATTGAATTTCTTGAAAAATATTTTTTTTGGTAATTATTTTTTCCCATTAAAATTGAATCTCATTTTTATTTTAAACAGCTCCCTTATTTTGTTCAATTGTTAAATAAGATTAAAATAATCTTTAAATATTTGCGGGAACGCCTGGGAATCGAACCCAGCTCTGCAGTATTACTACAGACAACGGCTTTGAAGGCCGCGGAGAGCACCAGCCACTCAATCATCCCCATTAAGTTTATTAACTACCATTTTTAGGACGATATAATACTCTAAAATCTATACCCAATTTCTTTTTTATTACATGACCAACTTTTTCAGCAGAAGTTTTAGATTTAAAGCGTACAACTCGTACAGCTTGTAAGCCTCTTCCATTGGTTTGGACTGGTGTAATCTCAACTTTATATCCGATTTGATTAACTTGTAATTTGAGTCTTTTTGCATTTTGAATATTGCCAAAAGCACCAATCTGAATTACATAGGGTTTTGGTTCTTTAATTCTAACATTAGATAAAGTATGTCTAGTATTTTTTAAAACTCCATTAAGTCCATATTTATCAATATCTAAATAAGGAAACATACCTTGATAAATAGCCAAATAATATTTCGCAGAATCATTTTCACCAATAGCTTGGAATGAACTAACCATTAAATCTAATACTTGCTGAATATCTGGATATCTTGGATACTTCCTTGGTACATTACGTAAGTGGCTACCAGCCTGTGAATAAAGTCCACGGGCATAAAAATACTCACCAATTTTAACAGATGCATCACCTGCATATTTTGATTCAGGAAATTTTTCAATTATAGTATTATATATTTCTAAAGACTTCATCCCATCTTTTGTAAGTAATGCTTTTAAATATAATACTTCTGGGTCATTGGGATATTTTGATACTAGTTCTGGCAAATTTTCTTTTACTCCATCTATTTGACCTTCATGTATTAATGATAAATACATATCTACATTCTGAGCACATAAAATTATTGAGCAAAATAAAAAAATACGCATTATTATATTAGGATAATTTTTCAATAATACCATCAATTTGATGACCCAATTCCATAGGTGTAGATGTTGAAAGACATAATTTTAATCTTATTAATTCAGCACGAACATCTTTATTATCTGATGAAATAGCATTTTCGATAAGAGACATTGCAGAACTACTTTCTCCTTTTTCTTCAAGAACATTTGCTAACCTAATCACCGCTTCAAAATTAGATGAATTAATTTCAATTATTCTTCTATAAAAATTTTCTACTTCACTATAGCGACCAAGATCAAATAATGAAGATTCAATTTTCCCATAAACTCTATTTCCATTTTCCAAATCCTTACTAGCAAAAATCTCCCAATTTTCTACGGCTTTTACAAGTTCACGTGTCTGCTCGTATACATCTCCAAGATAGCAATAACTCAAGCTGAAATCTGGAGCTGACTTTATTGCTCTATTAAAAAAAGATTTTGCTTCATCTAATTGACCATTTTTTAAACAATCTAGACCTCTATAAACGTCAAAACGGGCAACATCATCACTATTTTTTTTTCCTGTTATTCTATGCATTTGTTTTGTCCAACTAGCTGCTTGATCCCAATCTTGGTTTTCTTCAGAAAGAACAATCAAAAATTTTAGTGCCCATAAATTTCGTTTCTCTATAAGAAGAATTTGTTTGGCTTCTTCTTTTGCTTTATCAATTTCCAGAATACTATTATAATCATTCGCCAGTGCTTTATGAATATCCAACCTCAGTTCTGTTGATAAATTTGGTCGAACAGTAAGTGATTGATGAATTTTTATTGCTTGTTCTGGATTATCATCCCTAATAATATTACCAAGCTGTAGATATGCTTGCACATGATTAGAATCTTGTTTAACTACCTGTCTTAATAATTGTATAGCTTTACCTTTATCACCACGAACCATAGCATTTAAAGCATCAGTAAAAAGTGTGTCTGAGTGTAACTTTTTTTGTGATTTAAATGGGGAAAAATAAATAAAAATAGTAATGCATAAAATTAATGCTAGTGATAAAGACAAATAATAAATATTCAATGTTAATATTCTCCACCCTCAGTATCATATATTCCTTCATCGATTGCTACATTGCGAAGATCATTCAATTCATCAGATAAACGCTTATTTTTATTTTGTAGATTTCGAATATCTGCTTTTGCAGCTAAAATAGAAAAAACTGCAAACAAATACCCAAACAAAACGCCAAGTCCAAGCGAGCCAAGTATAATCATACTAACAGGGGCATTCGAAAATTTTGTGAAAACTAAATTCACATTTACTTTAGCATCATTTAATTCCAAAAAAAACATAATGGATAAGATCAGAATAATTAGAATAAATGTTTTTATTAAATTCATTATGCAGCTTCTGCTTTTTTTACTAATTCACCATGGAGAGTAATACCTTTCGCATCTTTTACCAAAACAGAAACCATATCATTTATTAGAGTTTTGTTTTTATTAAAAATAATCCATTTATTTGAATCCGTTCTACCTGCCCAATGTTTTTCTGACATTTTTGATTGTTTTTCTACTAATACAGTTTGAACAGTTCCAACAAGTTCAAGGTTTCTTTCAAGAGTATGTTCTTTTTGCAATTTAATAACTTCTTCTAAACGTTTTTGTTTTATACCTTCATTTATTTGGTCATCATATTCTGTAGCTTTTGTTCCAGGTCGAGGAGAATATTTAAAGTTAAATGCTGAATCAAATTTTACCTGTTCCATAACATCAAGTGTTTCTTTAAAATCATCGTCAGTTTCACCTGGAAAACCAACTATTAAATCTGTAGAAATCCCAACATTCGGCAATATATCTCTTATACGTTGGGTTAAGTTTAAAAAATGCTCTTTATTGTATGTTCGATTCATTCTTTTTAGAATTTTATCACTGCCAGCTTGAAGAGGTAAATGAATGTAATTACAAATGTTTTGGTGATTTAACATAGTTTCAAGTAATTCATCCGTAATATCTTGCGGATGAGGAGATGTATATCTTATCCTCTTAAGATTTTGTACTTGAGCAATAGAATGAAGTAATTGTGGAAAATTTTGATCTTTATAATAATATGAATTTACATTTTGTCCCAAAAGTGTGATTTCGCTGTAACCATCTTCAACAGACTGTTTTACTTCTTCTATAATACTATTAACATCTCTACTTCTTTCTCTACCACGTGTAAAGGGAACAATACAAAAAGTACAGAACTTATCACATCCCCGCATAATTGATATCCAAGCGTTTACACCTTTATTGCGTGTTGGGTAAAGACCATCATAAACTTCAAATCGCGATAATTTAGTATCTACGATACTACTTCGTTGGTATTCTTTTCTTTTTAAAAGCTCTGGCAATCTACGATAGGAATCAGGTCCTAAAATAATATCTATAAATGGGCGGGCAAGGTTCTCTCGGCGCTTTTGAAATTTGAGTTTAAAGAATAGAATGCGATATCTTTTCAACGACTGGAACAGGCTTTCCTCTAAGATACAAAACTCTCCGCATGTTTTTTTATTCCTTGGTGTTTTGGTCTTTTTCATCACATTATTAATTATTGTAGGTGTATTTTGGG
>CAZPHE010000049.1:0-7954 GCA_964586315.1 uncultured bacterium
AGTGGACCGAGTCTTTACCTGACCCATGGACCTTATCTAATGAACAGTTAGATCTCTATCTACCGCGTTTTCATAAGATGCATCCTGATTATCATGATCGACTCATTGCACTGAATCTATGGAGGGTCGGTACACCATATGGAATATTTTGTCTTGGTGAAGAGCAAGGAGTTGATACTGATCCAATTATTCGTTTTGACACTTCAGATTGTACTGTACATGTATTGACTACTATAGCTTTAGCAGAAAGTCAGACGTGGGAAGAGGCAAAGAGAGTAATGATTGATATCCATTATAAGCCAAATCAGTTTGGGGTAAAAGTGCCTACTTATAAATCAAGATGGCATTTCACATCGGATCGTTTACTAAACCATCCTACTACAGTAGATATTACATCCAAGATCTCATCACCAAAGGATCGTGAAACTATTAATATTGAATTGAATAAAAAGGAGAATGGATCGCAATTTCTAGATCTAGGCTGGACATCAGTTGAATCAATAGACTACATTCCTATTGAAAAATTGAATGATGATATTTTATCCAATCTTCCTTCTATCTGCGGTGCAGCATTTGTAGAAAAAGATTATTTCAAAAATGGTATTGTCATTGCACATGAGGGTTATGTTATTAATAAAACAAATCTAATTCATGCTTCATCGGTTGAAAAAAAGACGGTGAATGTTCATCTATTATCATATTTAAAGAAAGATTCCAATACTTATCGTTTTGATGGAATCATGTTCTTTGATATTAAAAAAGGTTAAAAAATTGAATACTAATTTATCTACAATAGAGACTTCTTTTGTTGATAGAAATAATTTTGAACTCCAAAAAACAAAGATACCCTATATAAAGGTTAAAAATTACCCTGATCTGGGTTTGATTACCTCATTACGATTTTTAGAATGGGCTATAGAGAATCCTGAAGGTATTGTAAGTCTTCCAACTGGAAAAACACCAGAATATTTTATTAAGTGGACTCATTATCTTCTAAATAATTGGAATCGTGATAAAGTGCTTTCCATACGAGCTGAGCGTGGACTTAGATCAGAAAATAAGCCTGATCTTTCAGGGCTTCATTTCATTCAGATAGATGAATTTTATCCTATGAATCCATTCCAGCATAATAGTTTTACAAATTATGTAAAAAAATATTATCTAGAAGGTTTCAATATGTCAGAAAAAAATGCATTATTAATTAATTCTGATGACATACCCCTTTATAAAGATCAAAATTGGAAAGATATATTTCCTGATGGCATTATTGACCTTAGTTTACGTTATTCGGATGCATCTACAGATCAACAAAAAAAGCAACAAGAATCAATCTATCTTATTGATCAATGGTGCAATAAATATGAAGAAAAAATAAGACAATTAGGGGGCATTGGATTTTTTCTTGGAGGAATTGGTCCTGATGGTCATATTGCTTTTAATGTGAGAGGTTCTGATCATAATTCTACTATGCGATTAATGGAAACCAATTTTGAAACTCAGGCAACTGCCGCAATAGATTTGGGTGGTATTGAAATTAGCCGAAATCGATTAGTGATAACAATAGGCTTGGGAACCATTACTTATAATAAAGAAGCGACAGCTATAATTATTGCAGCTGGTGAAGCTAAAGCACAAGTTGTGAAAAGTGCTCTTGAGAGTGAGCAAGATGTTAAATATCCTGCAACCGCGCTCCAAAAGCTTGAGGGAAGTAGATTTTATATTACAGATGGTACTTCAAAATCTTTAATGGATACAGAATACCATTATTGGCATGAGCATCCTTGGGATATAGAAAAAAAACAAAGAGCTCTTTTAAAAATTGCAAAAGAAAAAAATATATATGGAAAGAAACTTTCTCATAAGGATTTAGCTAAAGATTCAATATGTAAAAATATTCCGGAACTTAATGAGCAAACTGTGTCTGAAATAATTCAGGGTATTAATAAAAAAGTGCATATGGGTATTAAGATGGAAACTAACCAAGTCTATTATCATACTGGTCCGCATCATGATGATATTATGCTTGGAATGATGCCTCACATAATTCATTTAATTCGAGAGCCTAGTAATAAGCACGTGTTTGCAAATATGACATCAGGATTTACATCTGTCACAAATGGGTTTCTAGAGGAAATAATTAGAAATGCCTTGGATTTATTTGATCGAGGAAGAATTGAAATGACGGATTATTCAGACTTTTTTTCTAGCGGATATCTATTGAAATGGGATAAGGATGTATATCATTATTTAGATAAAATAGCTAACAATGATTCTAATGGTCAATCAAGAGGTCTATCCCATAGACTGATCCGGTCAATCGTAGCAATTTACAATATTGGAAATAAAGATGAGTTGCGAAAAAGACTAAAACTTATCCTGATGGAGCTTACGGATTATTATGATGGTGAAAAGAATTCATCTGAGATTCAAAGACTGAAGGGTATGGTTCGTGAATTTGAAGAAGAGTTAGTATGGGCAAACTACGGAGTAAGAGTTAAAGACGTACATCATTTAAGACTTGGTTTTTATAAAGGTGATATTTTTACTGAACAACCTCAAAAAAATAGAGATGTAACACCTATTTTAAATCAACTAAGAGAGTTTAATCCCACTGTTATTTCATTAGCTATGGATCCAGAAGGTAGTGGACCAGATACTCATTATAAAGTCCTCCAATCAATAGCGGAAGCAGTACGACTATGGAATAAAGAAACTGATTTATCAAATTTGAAGATATGGGGATATCGGAATGTCTGGTACCGCTTTGATCTGGCGGAAGCAGATATAATTGTTCCGGTCACTCTGAATTCAATGGCAATTATGCACTCTACTTTTATGAATTGTTATTTAAGCCAGAAAAATGCTTCTTTTCCTAGTTATGAACATGATGGCCCTTTTTCTGAATTATCTCAGAAAATATGGGTTGACCAACATAGAGACTTACAACTCATGTTAGGAAGAGACTACTGGTATCGGAATGAAAATCCTCATTTAAGAGCTGTGCATGGAGCAGTATATTTAAAAGAGATGAGTGTGGACAATTTTTTAAGCTTTGCTACGCGGATTGAAGATAAGATTGAAAGATCAATCGCATTAAATTATTTAGATCATTCCTAATTATTTAAGGCTTTTTCTTTATTCGCTACTTGTACTTTTTTTGCAAGGTGAAAAATGTAGAATACTGATTTTCTTATCTCGTCTTTAGATCCTAGATTATAAAATCCTTTCGGAGGCATTACACCATTTTCGCCTTTATATCCTTCCCATACACTTTTAAAAAGTTCATCGATTCCTTTCATAGCAGCTTTATCCCAATATTCTTTATTTTCGAGTACTACCGCTCCATTTTGCCCATATCTATGACATTTAAAACATGCGACGGCCCAAATAGATTCTCCTACTATAATTTCTTTTTTTGTTAGTTCTTTATATTCATTGGAATCATAAATATTAACTGCTGGTTTTTTTTTACCACATCCTATAATAAAAAGTAAAATAATTAAAATTGAAAATTTATTCATGATTATATCAGAATCTGTTTTTAAAAAAACTATTGAATTCCTGTTTTTAAAATATCATGGATATGTATAATTCCATCGGGTTTTTTCAAATTTTGATCTGTATAAACAAATAAACTAGTGATTGAATGTTTTTCCATAAGTTCTAACGCAGAAATTGCCAATGTGTTAGACATTATCCATTTTGGTTTTTTAGACATTAAAAATTCTGCCGTCTTTTCAAAAATTCCAATGCCATGTTTTTCTAATCCTCTTCGTATATCACCATCTGTAATAATACCAATCATTTCATCATTTTTATTTAATACGCCAGTCATCCCAAGACCTTTATCTGAAATAGTAAGCAATGTATCTTTAATGTTTAACGAGTGATATACAAATGGAATATTATCACCTGTATGAATTAGTTGATCTATGGTTAGAAGAAGACGTTTTCCCAACATACCTCCCGGATGAAGTTCTGCAAAATTTTTTTCATTAAATCCTCGAATTTCTAATAATGAAACAGCTAATGCATCTCCCATAGCTAGAGTTGCAGTTGTACTTGCAGTAGGTGCAAGATCTAAAGTACAAGCTTCTTTTTCAACAGATGTATCTAAAAAAATATCAGATTTATGAGCTAGTGTTGATTTTTTCTTCCCAATAAGTCCTATGACAGTTAAATTTTTCTTTTTTATTGCAGGTAAAATTTGAATTAATTCCATAGTTTCTCCACTATTACTTATAATCAGGATTACATCTTTATCGGTAATCATCCCTAAGTCACCATGAATTGCTTCTCCTGGATGTACGAATTGAGCAGGTGTGCCTGTTGATGCCATTGTAGAAGCAATTTTTTGAGATATTAAGCCTGATTTTCCCATACCAGATATAATCAAACGACCCTTGCATTCAAAAATTGCCTTTACAGCAGATTCAAAATGCCCATCAATGCGTTCTTGAATTAAAGAAACAGCATCTGCTTCAACTTGGATAACTTCTTTAGCGATAGATTTGATATCGTAATTTTTCATTACTTAAAATTTAATACTATTAAGTGGCAGTCCTCTTTAGATTTTGATTTGGTTATTAATGTTTAAATGAAAAAGTCATTAATCTTTATTATGTTCAAAATTTCTTTATTTGGAACACATTTGAAGGTAGGAGAAAATGCACCTAGTTTTTCTTTAAATGATCAAAACGGGAATAAGCACCAGTTAGAAAATTATATAGGTAATAAATTAGTCATTTATTTTTTCCCAAAAGCATTTACACCAGGTTGAATAAAGCAAGCGTGCGGGTTACGTGATGAATCAAAAAAATTTGAAGATTTTAACATATCAATATTGGGTATTAGTTATGATTCTGAGGATCAATTAAAATTATTTAAAGAAAAATATGATCTCCCCTTTAATCTTTTATCTGATTCAGGGAAAAAGATGGGTAGTGCTTATGGTGTTAATAGCTATTTTCTTTTTCCACAGCGTAAAACTTTTCTTATTAATGAAAAAGGTATATTAGTCCATATCTTTAATGATGTTAATTTGAATAACCATCCTGAAGACATATTAAACATTTTTAGTAAACACGATTAGAAGAATACTTATGAAAGTTTCTATTGAATATTGCTTGGTTTGAAATTACTTACCTAAAGCTTCCAGTCTGGAATCTGAATTAAAACAAGCTTTTTCAAATATTGATGTAACACTAATTTCTAGTGAAGGGGGTGTTTTTGAAGTAACATTAGATGGACAATTGATTTTTTCCAAAAAATCATTAAATCGTTTTCCTGAAGATGGAGAAGTTTTAAAGTTGATTAAAGTAGGATGAACGAGGATTGATTTCTGAAGTTAATCATAATGGAAAAACGTATGCTTTAGATCTCCAGAATGGGATTGATCTTTCAATCCCAAATAAGTTTTCGGGTGAAAATCCAATATTTTTCAATGCAAATCAACCTAGTATTAATATCATAAATTCTGAAAATTTTATTGGAGATGTAAAACAAGGTGGGAGTTGTAATGCTCCTATTGTTACATTAGATATACATTGCACAGGAACACATACCGAATCTGTTGGTCACATAAATGATTCTGGTGTAAAAATAATAGATGTATGCCCTTTAGGTTTAATTTCTGCCTCACTAGTTACGGTTATGTCGCAGCCAATATATAATACCAATGAATCTTATCACTATAAACTATCTACTGAATTGGTTATAACGAAAAAAAGTTTGAAGGAACGATGTCCTGATAAACAGGAAGCACTTATTATTCGTACTCTTCCCAATGACCAATCTAAAAAACATAGGGACTATGATAAGCAACCAGCCGCTTTTTTTACCAATGATGCTATAGACTATATTAGTCAAATAGGTGTAAAACATTTATTAGTGGATATGCCTTCAATAGATAAGGCTGATGATGGTGGACAATTAGCCAACCATAAAAGATTTTTTCAACAAGGGAAAACAATTTCTGAATTATTATTTATTCCTGATATAATTCAAGATGGATTTGGTTTTTTGCAAATACAAATTCCAAATTGGGGATTAGATGCAGCGCCAAGTCGACCAATTTTTTATCCTATCTGATTTTCGTTTTTCAAGAACTAAATAAGCTTTGTAATTTCAATAAATTATTTACACATAAAAGGTATGTAATGAGCGAAAATATTAAAAGTGTAATCACTTGTGATCTTGATGGTAAAGTAGAAACGTTCAGTGACGGTGCTACTAAATTGTTTGGTTACAGTTCAGATGAAGTCATTGGTAAAATGAGAGTAAGTGATTTTAGTGATGGGCAGGTTGTTCTTGGGCATGTTATTGGATGGCTAGATGAATCTGTAAAAAAAGGTAAGTGGGAAGGTAATACTGCTTTTTTGCATAAAGATGGTAGTGAGGTACCTTGTCGGATCAAAATCACTCCAACAAAAGATAAAAATGGAGATCATATTGGTTATTGTGGCGTTACAACGCCGCTGAAAGGTAAGACTCCTGATGAGGTAAGACCTAGAATAGATCTTATGACTAAAATATTCACATGGGTTGTTATTATGCGTTTACCATTTTTATCTGCTACTATTATGCCAATTTTAGTAGGAGCTGCAGTTGCGAAATATTATTGGGCAACAACTCTTGGATATGAGACTATGGGAGTGAGTTGGGCTTGGCTTGGCTTGGCTTTACTAGGAGGTTCACTTTTACATATAGGTACTAATACATCTAATGATTACTTTGATCACATTAGTGGAACAGACGAGTTGAACTACAATTACAGTAATAAAGGTTTAAATGGTGGCAGTAGAGGTATTCAAATGGGTTTAATATCACCCAAGGGAATGCTTACTATTTCTATTATTACATTTACACTTAGTGCAATCGTGGGTATCCCGCTGATATATAAAGCGGGTATTCCTGTTCTTTGGTTAGGATTAATTGGATTTTTGTCAGGTTTTTTTTATACGGCTCCTCCTTTTCGTTTTTCATCTAGAAAAGGAATGGGTGAATTACTGATAGGCCTCAACTTTGGTCCTCTAATGGTAGCAGGGAGTACACTTGTACAAACAGGTCAACTTTTACCTGAAGCATTTTTAGCAGGCATACCTCTAGGATTATTAATTGCAGCTGTAGTATATGTAAATGAGTTTCCTGATCATGATAGTGATAAGGCTACAGGAAAAAATACTTTAATAGTTGTTTTTGGACCTGAGAAAGCCAGAGCGGGCTATGTATCTTTAGTTGTGGGTGCATTCTTGAGTATAGTGCTATTGGTATTAAATGGTACCTTTCCAGCTTTCATTTTGATCGCATTATTAGCGTCCTATTTTGGAGTAACATCTATACAAACATTATATAGATATTATAATAATAGACTACTGGAACCAGCAAATTGGGGTACAATTATAATGCATAGTGTTACTGGGATATTACTTTTTGTGGGAATTTGGTTCGGATCATCTGCTATATAATATAAAGTATTTATAATTATTTTGGTAAAAAGCCCCTTTAAAGGGGCTTTTTATTTGCGCAATACTAAAAGATGTTATAATTTACTTACGAGTAACTTACGATTATATTATTAATAGGATTGTATAATGAAATATTTTTTAAAAAAACAAAGTAAAGAAAAAGTATCAGAGGCTGTAATTCGTGCAGTTTCCAGATTAAATAACTATGAAAATCAAGAAGCATGTCGGTCAATTGTGTGGAATGGAAAATCTATTAATTATAGATCTATTACCTCGTGAATAAACATCTGTCACCAAAGTTGAAAAGATTTCTGGACTGTATTAAACAATTTACGTTGATACATAGTCAGCCTCCATCTTATGAGGAGATTATGTCTAGTTTAGGCTTTGAATCACTAGGGACAGTAAACTGGTATGTAAAGACCCTAGAAGAACAAGGTCATCTATGTCGTGTAAAAGGTCCCAACGGCAAGCGAGCGCTCATTTTA
>CAZPHE010000049.1:7964-15716 GCA_964586315.1 uncultured bacterium
GTTTGCCGCTGCTGGGACTTATTGCGGCCGGTGAACCAATCGAAGCTTTAGAGAATCCTGAAATGGTTGATGTTCCACCATCCTTATTGCATCCAGATAATTATATTTTACAGGTAAAAGGTGATTCGATGATTGATGAACAGATTTATGATGGGGATTATATTATAGCTAAAAAAACACAAACTGCCCGATCTGGACAGATTGTTGTGGCGCTGATTAATGGAGAAGCCACTTTAAAGTATTATATCCAAAAATCTGATGGTGTGGAACTTCATCCTCGTAATTCAGACTTTCCAGTTATAAAAGTTAATCCACAAGATGATTTTCATATTAATGGTGTTTTACTCTATTCCTTTCGGCATTATTTGAACTAGGCACACTTCTTATGATAAATCGAGACGTTTTTTATATACGTCTTAATAATATGGAACTCCAGACTGAACGACTCATGGATCCAAGTTTAAAAACACGTTCAGTTGCTATTATTTCTTCGCATCATCCTAGTGGTAGTATTATCTCTCTGTCTTCTGAAGCAAAAGAAGAAGGACTATGCCGTGGTATGAAAGTCTCAGTAGTTCGGAAGATGAGCCATGGTACTCAACTCTTACCTTATAATCAATTGCTTTATAATCGTATTAATCAATATATATATCGTATTGTATCTTTATTTACACCTGTTGTAGAACCATATGGTTTGAACGGTTTTTTTTTAGATATGTGTGGTATGAGAGCTATCTACGGTAATATGAAAAATACAGGTCATTCCATTATGAAGCGTATTCAGGAACAAGTCAATATTTTTGGAACAACAGGTATTAGTGAAAATAAATTAGTAAGTCGAATTATAACTTCTGTAGTTCCAGATTTAATTCATAAGGTGGATAATGGCTATGAAGCACAATTTCTTGCACCTTTAAAGCCATTATTATTACCTACAGCAAAGACAAACTCTATTCAACGCATACTGAGATTTCTATTAATCAAACAAATAAGTGATATTCAATCTATGGCAAAACAATCAGAAGAATTTAATATCTTATTTGGAATCTATGCCCTTGCATTATCGGAAGAATCAAAAGGCTATGATCCATCTCCAGTTACACCTCCTCTTTTTCGTAATCATATTTTAGAACAAAGAATTTTGCCGGAAGATACAAATGATGAAACTATACTTCATGCAGTAGTCAGAGACTTAGCAGATCAGTTATCTTTTAAACTTAGGAAAAGCAGACAAATTGCAGATACAGTTCGGCTAGAGATTCATTATTATGATGGGCATACGAGTTATTGTACTGGTAGCATTACAGATATTGATGATGTATCTGTATTTATAACTTGTAAGAAACTATTTAGGAATGCAAATAAACGGCGTAATAAAGTACGTGTTATTTTAGTAGATGCATGGAAACTCCGCCTTTATGTCGATCAGAAAAACTTGTTTATTACAAAAGAGAATCGTGGTATGGATATCTCAAAGGCAATAGAGAAAGTTCGCTTAAAATACGGGTTTAATAGTATCCAGACTGCTGATGTATTGCATGCATTAAATCATAATTGATGTTTATTCATTTAAATATGCATTCTATTTATTCTGCGATGCGAGGACTTTTATCATTGCCGGATTTGATGCGTTTAGCTAAAGCTCGCTCCATGGATACATTGGCACTGACAGATGTGAATGGTATTTGGGGTTTTGTCCATTTTATTCAACATTGTCGTGATGCAGAGATTAAGCCTATTGCAGGAGTTAACTTAATTACAAATAAAGATGAAGTAATCTTACTAGTGGAGAATCAATATGGTTATGAAAATCTTTGTAGAGTCATCTCGACTATTCATGATAATCCTGACCAAGAAATTGCCGATATTTTAAAAAAATATTCATCAGGACTTTTTATTTTAGCTTACGATAAATCAATTTTGGAAAAATTACATTATTTTATTCCTGATACGCATCTTTTTGTTGAGCTTAGACCTGGTATATCAGAATTAACTACAAAAAATTTAGCAAAAGAATTGAGATTAGAAATTGTGGCAACAGGTGATGTGTATTTTAAATCCTATACTGATCATAGTTCTCATATAATTCTACGTGCTATAAAAAATAATGTTACAATCAAACAATTAGATCTCTGTGATTACAAGTCAGATCAAAACTGGTTTCGTAGTGAGAAAGAGATGGTACAACTTTTCCCTAATAGTCTAGGTGCAATTAATAACAGTCGTTATTTGGCAGACCGTTGTAAAACAGATTGGCCTTTTATCAATACTATTTTCCCGGGACTTTCTCTTAAAGAGAATTACCATGCTAACAAAAAGTTGCAGCATAAGGTTTATACAGGTGCTAAGAAACGCTATGGAACAATTAATGATTTAGTACAATCTCGTATTAAATATGAATTGAATATCATTATTCAAAAAGGGTTTTCTTCTTATTTTCTTGTTGTGGAAGATATTGTAAGACAGACTCAAGCTACTATTGGTAGAGGGTCTGCTGCTGCATCAATTGTGAGTTATTGTCTCTTTATTACGCAAGTAGATCCTTTGCGATATAACTTAAAATTTGAACGTTTTATTCATCCAGAGCGGGAAAATATGCCAGATATTGATGTAGATTTTCCATGGGATGAGCGAGGTGATATTTTGGAATATGTATTTAATAAATATGGTAAACAACGTACAGCTATTGTGTCCAATCAAGTTTTTTTAAAATCTCGATCTGCGATTCGAGAAGTAGGCAAAGTATATGGATTTTCTAATGAAGAGATTAAAAGTATTACTAAACGTATGGAGTGGTATAATTCTCGTAAGGATTTACAGCAGTGGGTACACACTGATCCTCGTTTTTCTAAAATGAATCTAGATGATCAACTGATGCAAGTATTAAAGCAGAGTGAAAAGATTATCGGTGTATTACGTCATCTCTCAGTTCATCCGGGTGGAGTGGTTATTGTCCCTGATGAAATTAGAAAATATGTTCCAGTACTGATGGCACCAAAAGGTGTCCAGATTGTCGAGTGGGAAAAGGATCAAGTAGAAGATTCTGGACTTCTAAAAATTGATCTTCTAGGAAATCGAAGTTTAGCTGTAGTACGAGATACCATTAAACATATAAATATATTTTATGGAGAAGATGCATCTCGAAATCAATATTTGGACTATCATCAGATTCAACCTTTAGATGATTTTAAAACAAGAGAGCTTATAAAATCAGGAAAAACCATGGGTATTTTTTATATAGAGAGTCCCGCTACTCGGCAACTTTTAGCTAAATCTGGTGTAGTTGATTTCGAACATGTAGTAATCTATTCATCGATTATTCGTCCGGCAGCCAATCGATATACCAATTTAATGTTATCTAGAATACACGGTAAAAAATGGGATCTTATTCATCCTGATCTAGATTTTTTAAAGGAAAGTTATGGGATTATGGTTTATGAAGAACAGGTATCTATGGCAGTTATGACTATAGCCGGGATGGGTTATGCGGAGGCAGAATTACTAAGAAAAACGATGAGTCGAAATTCAATGAACCATCGTATCTTATCATGGAAAAAAAAATTCACTCGTGGTGCACTACATCGTGGTTATTCCATACATATGATTAATGATGTGTGGGATATGATTAAATCTTTTGTAGGATATTCTTTTTGCAAACCACATTCAGCATCTTATGCGATGCTTTCTTTTACGTGTGCCTATCTCAAAGCTCATTTTCCTGCTGAATTTTTAGCATCTGTTATTTCTAATCAAGGTGGCTTTTATTCATCGTATGCCTATATGAGTGAAGCACGTAGGTTTGGAATTCAAATTTTACATCCAGATATCAATAATAGTCATTTTGAATGGCAAGGATTAAAAAATAAAATTCAAATGGGATTTATGAGTATCAAGAGATTAAAGAAAAAAACAATATATTTAATTTTGGATGAGCGCAAAGCTGGATTATTTGATTCTTTGAATGACTTTTTATATCGAGTTGATTTAGATCTGGCAGATGCTATAGCTTTAACTAATGCCGGTTGTTTTAAGACTATAGCATTGGGTTTAAACCATCAGGAAATAGCTTATAAAGTCGCAAGTTTTTATTTACAAAATGGATCTCATGAGCTATTTTGTACTTCGTATCTAAAAAATGAATTAACAGCAGATGATAAATACAGTTTAGAACTAGATACATTTGGCTATCCTGTATCTATTCATCCTTTAGTTAAGTATCGATCTATATTAAGTAACCGGATTCAATATGCTAAAGATATTCCAAACTATTGTGGGCAATCTATCTATCTTATAGGCATTTATATTACACGCAAAGAATCTATGACTCATAAATCTGAGCCTATGGAATTTCTTACTTTGGAAGATGAGACTGATATATATGAATGTATTTTATTCCCAGAGATTTTTAAAGTATGTGGCGATTTACTCTATTGGGAAACACTATTTATAGTAAGAGGAACGGTAGAAAAATCTTTTGGAGTATATAGTATAACCATTGAAAAAATGGGAAGCTTAAAACAATGGGTACGTCGATTAAATATAGATTCATCTTCATTTATATATTCGTGATTAAATATAGTATATTATTTTTATAAACAATTTGATCATAAAAAATTGTAAAGACTACCGATGTATTATGAATATAATAAATTTAATGTACTGAGATAAAAAATAATAATATTTGCTGACTTCTAAAAACTTAATTTTATTTTGATTGTTAAAGTCCTAATACAGGTATGTTATTTTGATAACTTTACTTTATGCGACATCAATATTTAGTGTGATAAAATTAGAAATATGATAGTAAAAATTATTTTTTGATATTCAATTAATGTAATTTTATTATGAGAGTTTAAATTTTTAAGATTTCATAACTAAATATTAAAGTGTTACAATTATGAAAATAGCAATATTGGGCAGTTATTCAACTCAATTTTTGGTAATTGAACTAAAAAAATATTTGAAAAATTCTACCTTTTACGAAGGGATTTATAATCAAATTGATACTGAAATAACTGATGAAAATTCTAATCTTTATTCTTTCGAACCTGATTTAATAATTATTCATGAAACTGTTATTTCATTTAATACTTCTTTTAATCAGTATAATGGTGATAAAACTAAATTTTTCGCAAATGGTATTGAAAGAATTGAAAGATTAGTTTTGTGTTTAAAAAAAGCGATTCCTAATGTTAAAATTATTTATCCTACATATGATTTAGAAAATGATATGGTGTATGGTAATTATTTTTCTAAGGTTCCGAAATCTTTTGATTATCAATTACATCAGTTTAATTACCAATTAATTCAATTTTCATTGCATCAAAGTAACTTTTTTCTATTAGATATCAATCGATTAGCTTTAAAAAATAATAATGTTCGTGATGACAGATTGCAAATAGCTTCTGATCTTCATTTTTCAATTCCATTTACAAAAATAATTGCTTTACATTTATCAAAAATTATTAAATCATTGAATGGGATATTTGCAAAATGTATTATACTTGACCTTGACAACACGCTTTGGGGTGGTACAATTGGAGATGATGGTTTAGGAAATATTGTAATTGGATCTCTAGGAAATGGGAACGCATTTTCTAATTTTCAAAAATGGCTTAAATCATTAATGAATCGAGGAATTATTTTATGTGTTTGTTCTAAAAATGAAGAATCTTTAGCAAAGCTGCCATTTGAGGAACATCCAGAAATGATTTTATCGCTTAATGATTTTGCAGTATTTATAGCCAATTGGAAAAATAAGGTTGATAATATAAAATATATTCAAAGTGTTTTAAACATTGGATTTGATTCAATCATTTTTATTGATGATAATCCGGTAGAGCGTGATATGGTAAAGTCATCGATAAAGGATATTATTGTACCAAATTTGCCAAAAGATCCGGCTAATTATTTATCATTTTTAATCAATGAAAACTTATTTGAAATGTCAAATTTTTCTGAAACTGATTTAAATAGAGCAAATTATTATCAGGATGAAAATCAAAGAAAAAAGTTAAAATTATCTAGCTTTAATCAACAAGACTATTTGTCTTCATTAAATATGAAAGCTAGAGTTGAAATTATAAGTCAATTTAATTTATCTCGCGTTTATCAATTAATGCAACGAACAAATCAATTTAATGCACGTACAATTAGATATGATGAAACTACTATTTTAGAAATTTCTAAAGACAAAAATTTTTTTACAATTGTCTCTAGTCTAAATGACAAGTTCGGTTCCAATGGAATAGTTGCTGTTATTATTTTAAAACTAATTGATAAAAAAACATTGTTTGTAGATACTTTACTTATGAGTTGTAGAGTATTTAATAGGGGACTTGAATATTTTTTATTTGATTATATTTTAGAATATATGGATAGAAATAAATTGAGTTTTCTTATGGTTGAATGGATACCTACAAAAAGTAATAGTTTGGTAAAAAATTTTTATAAAAGCCTTGGTTTTAAAAATTTTTCAAATGTTAAAGAATCTATTAAAATAGATAAAATAAAAACTTCAAAGTATTTTATAAAAAAAGGGAAGGGTAATTTTATTGGATAAAAAAGAAATAATAAAAAGATTAAGGTCAATTTTTAAAAATATTTTTGATAATCCTGAATTAGAGATTAATGAATTTTCTAGCGCAGAAAATATTACTGAATGGGATTCTCTTAACCATATTTATCTAATAGTAGAAATTGAAAAAAGTTTTGATATAAAATTCACCACGGAGCAAATACAAAATTGGCAAAATGTTGGTGAAATGGCTGAATTTCTTTCCAATCAACATTAGAACTGTTTGATTAGTGAGAGAACAGATTTTAATTATATTTACAAAGTTTTAATTTCATAATGATCTAATGTTATTTAATTCTTTAGAGTATTTTCTTTTTCTTCCCACAGTTTTCATACTGTATTGGTTTATTTTCAATAAACAATATCAGATTCAAAACATGCTTATTCTTTTTGCCAGTTATGTATTTTATGGTTGGTGGGACTGGCGTTTTTTATCTCTGATTTTTCTATCTACAGTGGTTGATTATTTTGTAGGTCTAAATATAGATAGAAGTGATGATAAAAAAATCAAAAAAGCATATCTCTGGGTAAGTATTTTATTCAATCTAGCCTTACTTGGTTTTTTTAAATATTACAATTTCTTTATCGATTCCTGGCTAGACTTATTAATAGCCTTAGGATATCAACCACAGTCAGTCTGGACCCTAAATGTGATTCTCCCTGTTGGTATATCATTTTACACTTTTCAGACCATGTCTTATTCTTTAGATATCTATTATGGGAAACTTAAACCTACCAAAGATTTCATTTCATTTGCATCATTTGTGAGTTTCTTCCCACAACTTGTTGCAGGACCTATTGAAAGAGCATCTAACCTACTACCTCAGATATTAACAAAACGGGTTTTTAAATATGAACAAGGTGTTCAAGGTTTACGGCTTATCCTATGGGGTATGTTTAAGAAAGTGGTGATTGCTGATTCATTAGGATGGAGAGTGGATTATTGTTTTGATAAATACCAGATTTTAGATGGAGGGACTTTATTACTGGGGTTAATTTATTTTTCTATTCAAATCTATTGTGATTTTAGTGGTTATTCAGATATAGCAATTGGTACAGCCAAACTTTTTGGATTTGAATTAATGTCGAATTTTAAGTTTCCTTATTTTTCCAGAGACATAGCAGAATTCTGGAGGAGATGGCACATCTCATTATCGAGTTGGTTTAGAGATTAT
>CAZPHE010000050.1:0-15676 GCA_964586315.1 uncultured bacterium
ATTAAATATATCCTGTTTATTAACTTCAATTATTTTACCAAATTCAGAAAGTTTTACCATATCAATTTTTTCTTTATTTCCAACAACAGTGATCGTAATCGGTTTATTTTGAATATACTTTTTGTATAAATCCAACACATCCTGAAATTCGATTGATTGATAATTATCTTTATATAGTGGATTGGGATTATCCTTATAGCCAGTTTTTTTCCAATTCCTTACTGTTAGATTTATAGATCGGAAATTAGGTTTCTTGGAATTTAAGGATTGTAATAATCCAGATTTTATACCTTCGATTCTAAATGGCTTTTCTGGCATTTCAGTAAGCAATGATATATATGCACTAATCGCATCGGTAGTTTTATCTGCCTGAGTACCCATAAACCCTTGAAAATAACCTGTCCCATCAAGATAAAATGGACGCTGGTATGTACCGCGCGCAGAGTATGCCAGTGATCTAAATTCTCGAATTTCTTGAAATACTAATCCTGCCATACTACCACCAAAATATTTATTAAACGTTGCTATTGTAAAACGTTCTTCAAGACTCATTGGGGCACCTTTTATCAAAAGATAAATCTGACTCTGAACAGCTTTTTTATCATTGAAAAAATAGATTACATTGGAATCTTTTAGTAGCTGATCATAAACTACAGGTGAATTTGATTTTTTTAATCTTTCATAAAGAACAAAATTTTGATTAATTGTTTTTTTCAAATAAGAAATATCATGGGTCCCAGTATAAAAAATACTAGTCTCCATTTTCATTGCATCTTTTATTTGGGTCATTAAAAAATCAGTATCCATCTTTTTTACTTCTGAAATTGTTGATCTCTTTAATAACGGAGCATTTTGACCAACTAAAGCATAGTTTTTCAAAGCGTTCCCTTTGGCTGCTGCGTCTCGACCCTCAAATCGTCTTTCAAGAGTACTACTTTGAATAAGTTTCTTTAATTTTTTTTGATCTTCTTTTCTTACCGACATTGTTTTTAAAAATCCTCCTGCCATATTCATTGTTTTTTCAAAGTTTTTATCAAATCCTTTTATGTTTATACCAAAATAGTCACCGGTACTGAAAAAATTTATTGTTGCACCTATTTTTTGTAGTTCTTCCTTTAATTGATTAAAGTTGAGTTCATGACTCCCAATCATGTTTCCAAATTCAGCTGCATATTTCAATGCTGGATTTTCTTTTGTTCCAATTCCATATTCTATTCTCATTGTAAAAATTGAATTAATATGGTTATAATTATGGTGAAAATGAAAATTTTCGTTAAGCTTTTCATGATAGGTATCCTTATCTATATCTACAAAATCAAATTCGATTACATCTTCAGGAACTTTTTCTAGACTTTCTGCATACGATGATATTTTTTCAGCATTTTTAGGTTTGATGGGCTTGAAAGGAGGTTTCTCAAGTTTGGTCTTTTTAGGGAATCCCATTTTTGATTTATAAACCAAATAATTATCCTTAAAATATTTATTTGCTACGCGAACAACTTCATCCTTATCGATTGAATCTATTTTCTCTGGATAATTAATAATATCTTCCCATGTTTTATCAAAATTAATTACCTGTAGGGCATATCCTAAACGATTCGATACATTTTCTAGACCAGTTTCATGATCTTGTATCATCGAAAGTTTAATTGATTCCAAAAACTCATCGCTAAAGTCTCCTGCTTTTACCTTTTCTATTTGATCTAAAACTGCATTCTCAGCACCTCTGAACGTTTGAAAAACCAGTTTTGGTATAAATATAAAGGCCATTGATCCATGATCTGCTCCACCAAATCCATCTATTGCTGATGATCCTGTAAGTTTGTTCTCTACACTTAACCTATCTAAAAGCCCTGTAGAAGATCTA
The DNA here is from genome assembly GCA_964586315.1 of uncultured bacterium. Lineage (GTDB taxonomy): Bacteria > Fidelibacterota > Marinisomatia > Marinisomatales > UBA1611 > CAZEER01. The sequence goes on from CAZPHE010000050.1 coordinate 1,868, forward strand.
TTGTTGAATAAATTCTTTATGATTTGAAGAGTTTCATTATCACCATGACTTGGAGGAGGGACCCGAAATCCAATAATACCAAATCGAATCGGTGTCATTCTTTTTGTCACGACTTCCCTACCATTAAATGGCTGCTCTTGAATATTGACAAAATCAGGATTTGGTCCAGATTTTAATGTTCCAAAAGTACTTTCTATCTGCGGCTTAATATCTTCAGGGTCAAAATTCCCAGCTAAAAGTAAAAACATATTATTTGCGATATAATACGTATCATAATACTCCTTCATTTTTGTGAGAGATGGGTTTTTTAAATGTTCTACGGATCCGAGTACTGTCTGCTGACCATAAGGGTGGTTTTTCCAAAAATTTTCAAAATATTCTTCAATAAGTTTTCGAAATGGGTTGTCCATTGATCTATTCTTTTCTTCATATACTGTTTCCAATTCAGACTGGAATAATCTGAAAACGGGATTTTTGAAGCGGTGGCTGTTTAGGTCTAGCCATTTATTCATTTGATGACTTGGAAATTGATTAAAATAGGCAATTACATCATTATTGGTAAATGCATTAAGACCAGTACCTCCAAATCCTTCGATCACTTTAGTAAATTCATTTGGGATTGCATATTCTGATGCTTTTATATTTAGATCATTAATTTTTTTCTGTAGGACTACTCTCTCATCTACACCAACAGTACTACCAAGTCGATCATAGAGTGATGCAATACTATCGAGGTATACTTTTTCTGAGTTATAATCTACGGTGCCTAGTTCTGTAGTGCCCTTAAACAACATATGTTCGAGGTAGTGTGCTATACCAGTTGCATCAGTAGGATCTTGCTTACCTCCTCCTTTTACAACTACTGCTCCGTAGACGCTATTTGCATGGGTATCATTATTTAACATTACCGTCAAACCATTATCAAGTTTGTACATATCTATATTTAGCGGAGTATTTGCTAAACAAAGACTGGATATTGTAATATAAAATAAAAGTGTATATTTCATTTGCTCAAATCCTTTGAATAAATAGTAAAAAGTATATTATAAATTAGTGATTAATCTTTTTTTTATAGGTTAGTTAATAACCTGAATTTGATGCGATAAGTGTTATTATATAATATCATATTTATAATATTCCATCTGTTGGTTACAAAATATTTATAAAATAATTTCCAATTCATTATACAGATATTATTAATTAATGGCTTAATTAAAGATTACAAAGAAATATAACCAATTGAATATTCTACACATCATTGGAACTCCAGTACTTGGCGGGGTTCAAAGTTATTTACTTGATTTAAGTAAATATGATAGACAATTTTCTATTTCGCGGGATTTACTCTGTTTGAATAGAGATGATGGCATACTTAAACAAAGTTTTAAAGAGAATGGAATCGAATGCTACCTCTGCACAATTATGCCTAAGGATTATAGTCTCCGTCCATATAGGTTGTGGAAAATCATTAGAAAGGTTATGAGAATATTTTTCTTCTTTAAACTATTTAAATCAATTAAAAGATTAAAACCGGATATTATAGTCTGTGAAGACCCAAGTTATTTAAATACACAGTTACTGGTTTCAAAACTTTTATCAATTCCATTTATCTGGCATATACATAATTCAAATCAGTTTACAAATGTGAATAAACAAATTTTTTATTTACTAATAAAATATTATTTAGGAAGAAATCTATTTATTATTGCAACATCAGAGTCTGTTCTAACAAGTAACTTAAATGGGTATAAAGATAGAATAAAAAAATATTGGAAAGACATCCCTATCATACCTGTGACAACCAACCTTGAGCCTTTTAAACAAAATAATATTGATAAACAAAATCATTATAACGGAACCGTTATCGGGACTCTCGGTCGATTAGTCTGGCAAAAAGATTATGAATTTCTAATCCGAGTATTCCACAAAGTACACAAAAAGATAGATAAAAATATTTTTCTATTAATCGGTGGATCAGGACCAATGTTTAAAGATCTTGATGCCTTAATTATAGAATTGGAAATGCAAGACTACGTAAAATTATTAGGTGATATCCAAAGAGAAAAACTTCCAGAATATTTTAATAGTTTAGATATTTATGTACAATCTTCAATGACCGAGAGTATGCCAATCAGTATAAAAGAAGCAATGGCCTGTGGTCTACCCATAATTTCCACAGATGTAGGTGGAATACCTGAGCTAATTAGCGAGGGAGAAACAGGGTTCTTAATAAAACCAAAAGATGAAACTGCTTTTACAAAAACACTGACCAATGTCCTAAATATGAATCCAAAAGAATTAAAGAAAATTGGTGAGAGTGCGTCAAATCATGTACATAAAAATTATAATATAAAAAATTTTGCAGGTCTACACTCGGATATATATAGTAAACTAAAAAATAAGTAATGCTTATACTCATAACATCTAAATAAATAGTTTTTTATAAAAGAACTTTATACAAAATCCTCTTTTGATTTATATAATTCTTTTCTGGATGCAATTAAGTTCGGAATATGATCAAGATGAGCAGTGTCACTTTTTATTTCTTTAAAGAATTGATCATAAAAGTGGGTGTACTCTTTGGCCATCAAATAGTCAACTATTTCATCAAGATTATTATTTATTTCAATTACCACTACAGGATGAAATTTCTCTACAATTTTTGCACATCCTTTTAAACAGTCCAGGTCATCACCATCCGTATCAATTTTAATTAAGTTAATATTTTTACATTGATCAAAGATCAAACTGTCAACGGTTCTTATATCATCGCTATTCTTATTACCAATAATAACATTGTGCAACTCTATATTTTTAAAATTATTTTTTTTAATCGATGACTCTAGGTTTTTGTAAATATCGTTTTCACACTCAAAAGAATATATTTTCCCATTTTCATTACTAACATACATAGAACAGACCAGGGTAATAAAACCATAATTTGACCCGATATCAATTACTTCAGATTCATTATTAATCAGACTCAAAATCGCTCTTGTTAATGAATTCTCTATACCCTTTTTCTTTGCTCTATTTAATATTTGGAGCGGTGCATAGAAATAGAATTCATAATTATTCCAGGTTATAAATCCATCTGGTTTTAATATTTTATTTCTATCAAAGAACCAGTCTCTTAAAAATTTCAAATTTTTTGAAGAGCCTAAAATATTGACTAACCTTTTTGGAAAAATGAAAATTGTTAGATTATATAATAAATTTTTTAGCAATCAAATGTTCTCCTAGCGCTTAAAACTTATTCTGCATTTCTAAAAACAATTTAAATAATATTTAGATTAGTATTCTTGTTAATCATCAGCGATGATTTTATAAGGCTTCAGTAGTGAATGATTATTTATTCAGCTTAGCAGAGATACTTGCTATAAATAGTTCTTTTATGATGGGAATATAAATTAAAAACCTTAATTTTTTTGATATAGGAAGTGTTTGAATACTGTTCACTGAAAAACCAAATTTTTTAACTATTTTGGTAAACCTATAAAAACCCATTTTATTTAATCCGCCTTTTTTTTCCTTAAATTTTTCAACCATCCTTCCTCTATTTTTAATAACCGAATGGCATCTCATAATAGTTTTTTCAGGTAGAATTAAATGGAGCCAGGGTCTGTCTTTCCTAAATGTCCCACTCATATGCCTGCCGTAAGGTCCATACCAGGAAGGCCCAAATTGTATCCAAAGACTCCCTCCTGGTTTTAAGACTCTGACCATTTCACTAAACATGAATTCTGGTTTTTCAAAATGTTCAAAAGAGTCATGAGAGATCACCAAATCATATGATTGATCATTCACCTGAGATATATCACTCACCGATAGCGTGAGATTATCAATTTTGTATTTTTCGCGATACTTGTTAACCATTTCAAAATTATGGATTAAGTCTATCCCATGAACCGTACAATTTGAAAATTTTGCTAACATTAAGGCATAGTCACCTCTACCACATCCTAAATCAAGTATTTTTTTCCCGATTAGAATGTCTAAAAAATCATTTCCAAAAGCAGTTTTATACCTTTCTTTTAAAGAATCTAGGTCTAGTCCGGATTGTTTTTTTTCTGATTGTGAACTCTCTTTTAAATAATCTCTATTTATGAATATTTTATTTTTCAAAAAATAAATATTAAAAATCTTCCAGCTAGGATTATTTATAAAAAAGCATGTTTTAAAAATAAACTTTTCAAAATAATTCAAATTTTTATATAGAGGATATTTTTCCATTCAATCATTTAATCATTAAATAATCTTCTTATATGATACTTTATCCTTCTTTGAAAAATAAATATGAAATACCTTACCATATAAATCATAGAAGAAAAGAAAGAAATCTCAAGTCTGTAAATTCCGAAAAGGCTGTTCTCAAATTTAAAAACTGGCATATATCTTTTTTGGGTCCTGTTCAATCTGTTTATCAGGTTCCTTTCATGAAATATTTGTAGCCAATATCTTTGGTCGTATAGGTCTAACATGTCACCCATCGTCCCGAGTGATCCATGAGGACCGCACCAGACAGTGCTAAAACCATTTTCATTACTTTTTTCAATGAGTGACGTACCACAAGGGTTATTGTAGTGGCCTTTTTTAATCAAAACTTTTTTCGTTTCGCTATAGGCATATCCATAATAAAGATTTATAAACTGAAATGACTGGCAATCAAACAAACTCTGAATTTTCTCTATTGTGAACTTACTAAGGCAATCATCATTATCAATTCTTGTTGTGATTAGATATTGGTTTTCATTATCCATCAAATTATTTATATCCTGCTTGTATGACGAAAACATTTGGTCACTATCTTCAACAAAATAAGGCAAAAAGAATGGATGCTTTAGCCTAATCTTTTCAATTTTATCCAAAAAAAATGAATCTGTATTAGTATCGAAATAGACCAACCATTTAAAATTTTTATTGATTTGATTTGATATTGATGGTAGGCATATTGTCTCAAATAGATTAAACCTGTGGCTCAACCAATTATCGGTTAATACATCAATATTATTTTTATCTTTTTTGTTGAATAGACCTTTAATATTAAACCTGGTTAATAGAAAGTGATTAAACATGGTAATGTAAGAAAGGAATACCAAGAGGTATATCTATTAAAGTTGACTTTGAGATTCTGTAAAAAGGATTCGCCATTAAATATTATCAGAATCAGACATTGTAAAATACCACCTAAGGTTTTTTGAGATAATTCTGTCTCCTAAATCATTATTATAACATATAACAGGTATAGATTTATATTGTCTAAATCCAAAGGACTTGAGCCTGTTTGTATAGACACCTTTTTGTATCCACATACTAATCATATCAAAACCCTTATTAATAAAATATTTACGGGCGTATTCTATTAGGCTGTTAAATACAATCTGGTCACCCTCATCCACAGTGAAAATGTCAGCGATATATCCAACCCTGAGACTATTCCACAGCCCATCCTTCAGAACAATATAACCAACCGGCTTTTCATGTTTTGTTGCCAAAAGAAAATTATAATTATCAGGGTTTTCTAAATATCTCCATTTGATATATTCTGAGTTCCTAATAGTAATACAATCGTATTTTGACCCTTCTTCTTCCCAGATTTCATCAATATAATTTTCTGATTCAGTAAATGGAAATACTTGAATTTTTTTATCAATATCTGGAATAGAAATCATTTTCTTTATTTTAAAAAATGGAGAAATAGTGGATGATAATATTGATGAAATAAAAACATTATTTATCTTTTTATCCAATATTTTGGTCATGTTTATTGGATAAACAAAATTATAAACCTGAAGGTTGGGTATTATACCAAAATTCAGTTTCTTTTGATAGCCCGGAAGTGAATTGGTATTGGGCGTACCATAAATAAAATTGATCCCATGTTTTTCTGCTTCATCTCTTGCAGAATTAACAAGTCTAGTAAACAGACCTCTTCGTTGATAATCAGTACTTGTAAATGTGTCACCAATCTCAGCACAGATCATTTCTTCATTTATCATTAAGAATTTTTTTGGTGTTATTGTCGTCATACTAACGGTTTTGTTTTCAATTTGGACTACCTTACATATGCCCTCCTTAAACGGGTTCTTTTTTATTTTCCAACTGTAGTAATCACTATTGCCAGATCGTCGTGACGTGTTTTCCATTTGAAATTCACTTCTCAATAGCCCGATATCATTGAAATTATCTCCTGTGTGGTTTTTAGCCGTTAACTCCAACTGATCCTATCCATATTATTTTTATAAAATTTATGCACCATGCCCACCCAATCATATGCACCTTTAGTTTTTAGTACAAACTCATTAAAACTATCTCGGCCGTATATAGGAATCCTTTTCATATCCAATAAATCACAATCAGACGTTACGGAACCCCAATTTCCAAGGAACGCTAACTCTATCCCCAGTTCTGATAGACTTGTCTTAATTTTTTTTGCATTGATGCCAAACACACCAAAAGGAGCAACATAGCTTGATTTTGATTTTTCATTCTCAATAAACTGACTTAAAAATTCTAAGGAAGCATTTATATCTTTTTTTATGTGTTCTTTAACCATTGATGGATTTTTTTGATGAACATGTCCATGAGATTGGAAAGAAATTTTATTATCTCTCATCTTTTTTAATTGGTTTTTTTTTAGAGGCATACTTGACGACGATTCTTCAATATCTTTTTTTAAAAGGAATGGAAAAGGGTAACCGCTGTCAATATAACTGGTCGATAAGTAAAAATTGGCTTTAAAATCAAATTTTTTTAATACACTATATGCATGTTTATAATTATCGCTATAGCCATCATCAAATGTTATACATACATATTTTTTATCACCTACACCTTGCTCCAGAATATCGGGAATTTCATAGGTGTAAATTGTGGTAAACCCAGAGTCTTTAAGGTATTGCATCTGTGCGGTAAAACTTTCGGGCGTAACATTCCAATATTTTTCCGAACAATTATTGCTGTGGCTTGTTCTATGATAACAGAGAATGACTATCCTTTCTTTTGATAAAAACTTTTTAGAAAAAAAATAAAAAACATGTGATAAACAATAAATTATTTTTAATAATGAATTCTTTACCATTTAATAACAGCACGGGCAAGTGAATGAAAATAAAGTATATATAAATACATAACCATATTATAATCTAGCCATCATACCACAAACAAAAAACCCCACGAATGTGGGACCGGTTGCCTTAAGAATTAACGGATCTATTTCAATAATACAATCTTTTTAAATAGATAAAGTCGTAGTGATGCCCAGTTCAATCATCCTTCCCTTTATCTTGAATTTCTTTTAAAATGCCTTTTGCATTTTCATCTGTCGGATAACGCTGAATCCATTCAGCTAAGATTGCTTCCGCTTCTTTCAATTGGTTATTTTCTTTATAAATAAAAATAAGAGATTGTATAATGTCAGGGTACGCTTTTTGCCAGCCACGCCACTCTATTTCACTTATAGCTGCATTATTCAATTCTTCCTGTTTAATGATTTTTTCCTTTTTCAGGAAGTCCAATCTTAAATCTTCCAATACTTTAACCGCTGTCTGCACATCATCAAATTCTTTAAAAAGAGTTTTTGCATATTCAACTTTGTTCAATGGTTTAATATTTTCACGGATAACTAATTGATCTAAAATACTTTTCATTTGAGCTTTCTCATTAAGCTCCCCATAAATTCGTGCAACCTGATAATGGATTTCATCATTAATAAAATCAATCTTTTCAGAAGGTATTTTATTTTCCATAGTATTTAAGATATCAATGATAGAATTTTTCAAATCAGACAATTTTTTATCATTTCTAGGGTTACTATTATTTTCTTTATTATAGTCCATATAAAAAGTCACTGCCAACTGTAAAAATGAAGATCTATAATTTTGAATGAATCTTTGATAGGATGGCATATTCTGGCTGATTGAATGATTAACAAATTCATAGGAATATTTTCCCATCAAATTAGTTTTTAATTTTTCAATATCTATTGGTTTGACTTCATGACTGTTTAGTTCAAATACCATCCCTTCCAATTCCATATATTGTTCAAGACCCAAACGGTTTTTTTTAGCAATAGTATTTGCAAAATAGATTGGACGCTTCCACCCATTAAATGCATTAACCTGAACAATATGCATCAAAACTAAATCTTGAAACCTAAGAAACCCTCTACCGTATGTTGGTTTTAATTCCCATTCCATAAAACCGCTTGTGTTTTCAGGATCATTTAAGACCGGAATCTTAACTGTTTGTGTTTCCCAGCTTTGTAAATTTGATGAAAGCTGGGCAATCTGGTCATCACTATATACAATAAATTGATTATCACTAGAGCGGCTCTCTCTTACATGCTTCACATACCATGGGTTATTTAATAAATTCACATTAACAACACATACATCTTTTCGGAAATTTTCATAGTCCTGGAGATACCACAAAGGATAAGTATCATTATCACCATTTGTAAATAGTATAGCATTTGAGTCACAAGATGCTAGCGTATGTTTTCCAATGTCAAACAGTGGGCCTTGAAAAGCTCCTGTTGAGATTCCTCTATCATAAGCAATTTTCATAGAGTCCATTTTCCCTTGATGTTTATATCCATATGCAAGAGTTCCATATTTTGCAATAATTTTAGAACGATGATCAAGATTGAAAAATTCCCCAAATTCTTCTTCAGATACAAAAATATTGTTATCAAAATATGGATCAAGTTCCAAAACTTTCACATAGAATGATGATGCATGGTTGGTTATAGAATAATTTGGAGATAAAAATTCTTTATAATCTTTATTTATATCTAAGAATAAAATTTCATCATTTACTTCACCCATTAGAAACCAGACAGTTGCATTATGGGGTGATTTTTGATTAGCCTTTTCTAACAAATGAAAAGCAGATTTCATTAACAGAAGCTCCGATCCAAAACCATTAGACCTACGAATATCTTTTAACACGGTTCTCCGATATTGATCATATTCATCTTTTTGGCTTTCAGAATATTTATTTCCTTTAGGAGGTCCAATAATCGAATATATTGATTTCATTTTACCCCGTGAAACGCCTCTATATAAAAACATATAATCCTTTATAATGTCCTTTGCACCTTCTAAAAAGGATTCTTTATCAACCATATCTTTCAACTTTTTTCTAATAAATAAATCAATCACCTCTTGATCTACATAGCTGCGATCAATTATACCATTCCCATATTTCCTAATGCTATTTTTTTTGCCATCTATATACCACTCTATCCATAATCCGTTTTTGTACCCATTTTCAATAAATCCTTCTTCTTTTTTATTTTCATTTTCATGAAACGAAATCATATTACCTGTATATGGAACTTTTGAATTTATCTGAAAATATTTTCCATTTTTAACCTCTAAAAGATGCTCTTCTGTTACTTGTTTAGTTTTATCATGTTGAGCAAGATTGAATTGATTAGAAATTGTTTTACAACCGAAAAATGTCAAAACAAAAAGTGAAAACAGTGGTAGATACCTAGCCATACCTGAATCTAACAACCATCACCCAAAAATAAAACCTAAGCCCACAAAAAATTAAACTATACTAAAATATATACTAATTTTTGGTATTTATTTATTTTTTTTATTATATTTTTACTATTTTTTAGTATATTTATATTTATAATATTATAATAAAAGGAGCAAATCATCTTATGAAATTATCAAAAAAATTTAAGAACCTTCGAAGAAAGCTTGATGTTAGTCAAGCAGAACTGGGTAGTTTGCTGAGTCTGTCTCCTGGAAGTATTTATAAATACGAAAGTGGAAAAGTTATACCCAGGGCAGATGTTCTTTCTAGATTAGAAGGATTAGTAAAAAAGAAAGGAACGGAAATGCTAAATGACGAAGTTTTAGACAATAACAATCCAGATTATTTTATAAGCAATAAGAATATGATACAATTACTCAATTTGCAATGCGAAAAAATTAGAAAACTGGAAAAAGAAATTGAATCATTCAACAAAAACAAAAAGGATATTGATTTTGATTAATATATAAGGTCTATAACTCTATCCCTTCCTGTAATTGTTTTTCAATGATAAAGTCAATCCCGCAAGCCAATTTTCCAGCCAATTTTGAGTCTGGATCAACAATTCTCCAAAATGGGGTGATCGTATTAATATCTTGGTGATTTTGATATTCTTCAAATGCAGCTTCAGAAATAATTCTCATAGAGATTCCAACGACAACTGGACAAGTCATCTCTGCCTTATATTCATCTGCAAGTTTTTTTCTTATTCGTTTTGAATTCAAAAATGTACCTTCAGGAATATTATTCACAAATTTGTCCAATACTTTGGGTGTAGGAATAAGCATTTTAACTCCTGCAGGAATATCCGCAAACTTTTTTGGATTTATTTTTACTTGACAATCTTTATCAATATCTCTTTTCTCTACCCAAGATTTTTTCATATCTAAATCTACACATAATCCCAGAGGCAGAAAGAACCATGCATACGTTTTGAATTGGAAACGCTAGTATCAATTATGCAATAATAATATACACCATCATCGATAGAAGCATCTTCATCATAATTATACGCTAAACTATCAGTACATCCACAAATCGTTGAATTGATAGTAATTTCTGAGCAGTCTATAATTTGATTCCCCAAGTACGACCATTACAAAATCAAACCATCATACTACAAACAAAAAATCTCATTAATGGTAGGTAATTTCTAATAGATATTTGTTAATATTATGTGACATATTGAATTTTTAAAACAATAGTTTTTATTTTTATTAATTTTTATAAACAAAATTCTTATAAGGACTTAGGTTTTTACAAAAAAATATTTTTTTTCTTGGAAAACTATAAAATTGAAAAACTTAAATAAATTTTTACAAATTATCGTGTTATGATATTCAAACAAAATAAAATAGCCTACTGGTCTATGTATTATATTTTTTTTATTTCTTTAGGATTCTCAAAAACTAAAGTAAATGTAAAAGATATAATACAATCAGGAGAAAAATATTTCTTAAAAGGGAACGATGTACCGTTTGAAGGAATCGTTTTTGATTTGTCTGACTTTAATGGCAATCAGATTCTAGAATACAAAGTGATTGATGGTATGAAAGATGGTCACTATCACGAATGGCATCACAATGGTGGAAGAAAAATAATATATAATTATGAAAAAAATATTCGCCATGGACCATATTTAAAATATTATCAAAATGGTCAAAAAGAAGAAAAAGGATTTTGGAAAAACGGGAAAATCGATGGAATATGGACATTCTGGTATAAAAATGGAGAGAAAAAGAAAGAGGGAAAGTATAAGAATGATAAAGGAACAGGTTTATGGACCTATTGGTATGATACAGGAGAAAAAGAGAGAGAAGGGTATAGAAACAATGGTACAAAGAGTGGATATTGGACCTATTGGTACAAGAATGGTAAAGAAAAAGAAAAAGGTATCTATTTTAATGGGGGAAAATATGGTTTATGGACCTATTGGTATCAAGAGAGTGATAAGTCATCAGAAGGGAATTATAAGAATGACCAAAAGTTTGGATTATGGATATACTGGTATGATAATGGACAGAAAAAAGAAAAAGGATGCTACGTAAATAATAAAGAAGATGGGAAATGGACCTACTGGAATGAAAACGGTCAAAAATTGATGGAAGGGAATTTCAAAAATGGTATCAATGATGGATACTGGACATATTGGCATGAAGATGAACAGATTGTTTCTTCGCAAGGCAGTTTCAAGGATAATAAGAAAGATGGTCTATGGAATTATTTTTATGACAATGGCTATAAGAAACAAGAAATAAATTTTCAAAATGATATTAAAACATCTGAAAAATGTTGGGACCTCCAAGGTAATGAGATTATCTGTTTATAGATTATATTATTATAAGTAAAAGAGCGGATTGCATTTAGCGAATCTAATTTTTCCTTTTTTCAAACGATTCTGATTTTATAACAGTTATTCGTCTCATAACAAAATAAATAATTAACAATAAAATTAATCCATAAAAAATGAATTCATACATATCAGCTATACCTAGTATCTACGCTAACTTTACGGCTGTGCCATATGCGAAAATCTCAGAAGCACCTTGCATAATTAATGATGTAGAAAATCTTAGGTTAATTATAGCATCAGCATCTAATCTAACCGCATCTGCTATCATTCTTTCTAGTGCTTGCTCACGGGCATCTGCTTGCAATCTTGTATATTCTTCAATCTCTCCACCAACTACATTTTTAAATAAAGCAAAAATATCTCTTCCTAAGTTTCGTGCTCTTACGGTGCTACCTCTTGCTATTCCAAGTATCTCATTGATTTCTCTATTCGGGATGTTTTCTGTAGTTGTTATAATCATAATAATTACCTCACAATATTATTAAGTACTATTTAAATCTATTAAATAAATTCTAAATAAAACCAAAATTAAAAAGATGATATAATATTGTACGTTAGTTTTAGTTAATCATTGAAGTGCCTTTCTTTTATCATTTACATGGATATCGTTATCTATACCAATTCATTGTACAGGCTAGTTTTAAATTAAAAACCACGTTATTTTTTTCAACCAGAAATATATCGTTTGTGTACGAACACAATACCTGTGATAATTAAAAAAGTAAGTAATATCGATCCGTAAAAATCATTTGCACTAAGATTATGATGAAATATTTGTTCTCCCACTCTCCAATCCCCTAAGTTAAATACCGGTTTACTCAAATAACTCCAACTCAAATTTGCACCAATTGGAAACCATAAAGTTTTTCTATGGATGTAATAGAGTCCAAGTAAAACACCAAATAAAAAAAGATTAAGTGACACAACTGGTGCCCCACTTACCTTGCCTAAATCAAATCCCCATGTGCCTACATAAACTCTTATCAGTACAAAAGTCAAAGATGATAAAATTAGTGCTATATATTTATTAAATGAGCTGGAAAGATTCTGCAAAATAAATCCCCTTATGGCAATTTCTTCTCCTATAGCAACAATAGAAAAAACAAAAACATAAAGTAAGTGATGGTTTAGTGAAAACTTTACCTTATTCACTGTTAAAAATTCAAAAACATATAATCCACCAAATCCTAAAAACATTAATCCAAACCCAAGTAAAAGCCCTAGTATAAAATCATTCATGTATCCCTGAAATCTTAGCCCTAAGGAAGAGAATGATTGTTTGTTAATATTTTTGTGAAAAATTCAAATCCAAAATAAGGTCACAAATGGATTTGTAAGTGCAATAGTTACCCATTCTCCAAGATCAAAAAAAGTATGTTCATCGACTATTCTTAAAACCGAAAATATTATGGATTGTCCAAAAATATATAGAATTAGATGAAATAACCCATTGAAAAGAAAGAAACAAATAAAAAAGAGTAAAACTTTGAGCCAACCGTGTTTTATTGGTGGATTTTTAAGCCATGAAACCTTAGGTACATCATCCATATCCAGATCTACCCATCATCCCACAAACAAAACACCCCACGAATGTGGGGCTTAAAATTTTTTTAGTATTAATTTAAATTATAATTTTGTTGAATAACCTATTTAAAAGTATAATTAGATGAATGACTAGGAAAATGGTGGGATTTTCATTTAATACTTTTTAGATCATTTTTTAATGTTTCAACAATTTTATTATCGATAAATGGTTGGGAATTAATAAAAGAATTAATGCTCATTCCAGTTATTGCATATGCCTCAGTTAATTTTTCATTTGCTTGGTCTTCATCTCCCATTTTTTTATAAGATAGAGCAATGTAGAAAAGATAATTTTTTTTCACTTTAACTTTATTAAAAGC
>CAZPHE010000051.1:0-1223 GCA_964586315.1 uncultured bacterium
ACAGGGAGTTTGATTAAAATGACCGTTAAGAATGGTGACAAAGTACTTTATGGAAAATATTCAGGAAGTGAAGTCACATTTAGCGGAACAGATTATGTAATTATGCGCGAAAGCGACATATTAGCAGTATTATAAGGAGAAAAAAATGGCAAAAGAAGTTTCTTATTCTTTAGAAGCACGTAGTGCCCTAAAGGCCGGTGTAGACAAATTAGCCAATGCGGTTAAAGTCACATTAGGTCCAAAGGGGCGTAATGTTGTAATAGAGAAAAAATTTGGTGCACCAACATCAACTAAAGATCTTGTAACAGTTGCAAAAGAAATTGAGCTTGAAAACAAACTTGAAAATGTTGGAGCGCAAATGGTTCGAGAAGTAGCATCTAAAACATCTGATGTAGCTGGTGATGGAACCACAACTGCTACAGTTTTAGCACAATCTATCGTTAATGAAGGTCTGAAGAACGTTACAGCTGGCGCAAATCCAATGTCAATAAAGCGTGGTATTGATGCTGCAAGAGATGCCGTGGTAGAAGCAATTAAAGGTCAATCAAAAGATTTACCTGATAGTCAACAGATTGCTCAGGTTGCTACTATATCTGCAAATGATGATAACGAAGTTGGTGATAAAATTGCTGAAGCTATGGAAAAAGTAGGCAAAGATGGAGTTATAACAGTTGAAGAATCAAAGACTGCAGAAACTTTTTTAGAAACAGTTGAAGGGATGCAGTTTGATCGGGGATATTTATCACCTTATTTTGTTACTAATTCTGATTCCATGGATGCAGAAATGGAAGATCCTTATGTCTTGATCCATGATAAAAAGATAAGCAATATGAAAGATTTGTTACCTCTTTTGGAAAAAGTAGTTCAAACTGGGAAACCTGTTGTTATTATAGCAGAAGATGTAGAAGGTGAAGCTTTAGCTACACTAGTAGTAAATAAACTTAGAGGTACTTTCAAAGTATTGGCTGTAAAAGCACCTGGATTTGGTGATCGACGAAAAGCAATGTTGGAAGATATTGCAGTTTTGACTGGTGGTACTGTCATTTCTGAAGATGCTGGATACAAACTTGAAAATGCGAACATTGATTATCTTGGCACTTGTAAAAGAGTGGTTTCTGATAAAGATAATACGACCATTGTTGATGGTGGTGGAAGTGTTGATGCAATTAAAGCACGAATTAATGAGATTAAGGTACAGATTGAAAAAACTACATCTGATTATG
>CAZPHE010000051.1:1251-15422 GCA_964586315.1 uncultured bacterium
CAGCAACTGAAGTTGAAATGAAAGAAAAAAAGGCTCGGGTTGAAGATGCGCTTCATGCAACAAGAGCCGCTGTTGAAGAAGGAATTGTTCCTGGTGGTGGAGTAGCTCTTCTTAGATCTATATCTTCACTTGATAAGGTTAAAGTTGATGATGAACAGCAAGTTGGTGTGGATATTATGCGTAGAGCATTAGAAGAACCAATAAGGCAAATTGCAAGGAATTCTGGCTCAGAATCATCTATAGTAGTGCAACATGTACGCGATAAAAAAGGTGATAATGGCTATGATGCCCGAAATGATAGTTATGTCAAAATGTTTGAAGCTGGTATTATTGATCCTGCTAAAGTAGCAAGGGTTGCTGTTGAAAATGCAGCTTCAATTGCAGGTATGATATTAACAACTGAAGCAGCTATAACTGAAATACCTGAAGAAGAAAAGATGCCTCCAATGCCTGATCCTGGAATGGGCGGAATGGGCGGAATGGGCGGAATGATGTAAATGATTTAATTTGATTAAATCAATAATAAAAAAGCCTCGAAGTAAATCGAGGCTTTTTTATTTAATTGGAAAGTAGTAGACTGGATTAAGATACTATAATTTATTTATAATGACTTCAAGCCTAAATTCCCAAAAACGTTTTTTTATTATTGATGGATATGCATTGCTGTTTAGAGCTCATTTTGCATTAATACGTAACCCACTAATAACCAGTTATGGTCTAAATACTAGTGCGTTATTTGGATTTGTTAATCAATTATTTAAATTAATCCGAAGTGAGAAACCTGACTATATGGTTTGTGCTTTTGATTCTAAAGGCAAGACATTTCGTCATGAGATTTATAATCAGTATAAAGCAAATCGTCCTGCAATGCCAGATGAGCTTCAAATGCAACTGCCTCACCTATGGGATTTACTTGAAGTCATGAATTTGCCAGTAGTAAAAAAACCAGGTTATGAAGCAGATGATATAATAGGTACCTTAGCAGTCCAAGCAGAAGAATATGGCTTAACAAGCTATATTGTAAGTGGTGATAAAGATTTTATGCAACTTATAAATGACCAAATATTTCTCTACGCACCAGGAACCCGAAAATCACCTAATCCAATTATTTATGATTCAGGTAAAGTAGAAAAAAAATGGGGTGTTCCACCCGAAAAATTTATTGATTTATTAGGATTAATGGGTGACAGCTCAGATAATATTCCAGGTGTCTCAGGAGTAGGTGAAAAAACTGCTGTAAAATTAATTAATGAATATGGATCACTTGAAGGAGCGCTTGAAAATGCAGAATTAGTTAAAAATAAACGTGCGCAAAATGGTTTAAGAGATGGAAAAAATAATGCAATACTCAGCAAGGAACTTGTGACCATCATTAAAAATCTAAGTTTACCATGTAGAGTAAATGATTTAGAAACTAAACCAATTGATTTAGAGGCCTGTAAGAAAAAATTTAATGAATTGGAGTTTCATGCTTTAGTTAAACAGCTTGGTAATAAAGAAAATAATTTTACACCAATCAAGATAAAAGACTATAAAAAAAAATATAAAACAATCTTAAAACCTGAAGATTTAGATAATTTAGTTGAAAAACTTAATTGTGCTAAACGTATTGCATTTAATTTAGAAACTGATAGTTTTAATAATAAGCAATCAGATAACGTTGGTATAAGTTTTGCAATTAAATTTAATGAAGGGTGGTATATTCCGATTCTTTATCCTGAAAAGGGGAAAAATAATTTTGGAAATGATGATTTAAAATTTGTATTAAATAAACTTAAAAACTTTTTTGAAGATCAATCAAAATTAAAAACAGGACAGGATATAAAATATCATTCTCAAATTTTAAAAAAACATAATATAAATATTAAAGGCTGTTTTTTTGATACTATGATTGCAGCGCATTTATTGAATCCTATTGCGAAATCTCTATCTTTGAATGCATTAAGTTTGGAACATTTGAATTATGAAATGGTCCAAATGGATGATTTAATTGGAAAAGGAAAAAATAAGATTACAATGGATAAAGTCGCTTTAAAAGAAATGGCTTTTTATTCTACGGAAGATGCGGATATAGCTTTAAAGTTAACAGAAGTATTGATAAAGAAATTAAAAGATAAAGGACTAGAGCAATATTTTAATAAAATTGAAATGCCACTATTATTTGTATTGATGGATATGGAATATGAAGGTATATATGTTGATAAAAAATTACTTAAGTCAAAATCGAGTGAAGTAGAAGGTAAATTAAATTACCTTACTCAATCTATTTATTCGTTGGCAGGACAGGAATTCAATATTAATTCAACCCAACAGCTTGCAAGTATTTTATTTGATATCATAGGTTTACCTCAAATAAAAAAACGTAGTACTGCAGAAAATGTATTAATACAACTCCAAGATAAACATGATATTTCTAAACTAATTTTAGAGTATCGAAAATTTAATAAATTAAAAAACACATATCTTGATGCATTGCCGGTACTAATTAACAAACATACTGGACGAATTCATTCAACTTTTAATCAAACTATAGCGGCTACTGGTAGATTATCTAGTACGAATCCAAATTTTCAAAATATTCCTATAAGAACATATCATGGTAGAGAAATTCGCAAAGCTTTTTGTACACAAAGCAAAGGGTGGAAAATATTTTCTTTTGATTATTCTCAAATAGAGTTAAGAATTATGGCTCATTTCAGTCAAGATAATGGATTAATTGAAGCATTTAATAATAACGAAGATATCCATACTAGAACAGCCAGTACAGTTTTTAATGTGCCTATTGAATCTGTATTACCTGAAATGAGAAGAACTGCAAAGATTGTAAATTTTGGTATAATGTATGGAGCTGGACCATTCCGAATGAGTCAAGAACTTGGAATTAATCGAAAGGAAGCTGTAAATATTATTGATACATATTTTTATCAATATCCTGGTATCCAAAACTATATTTCATCAACATTGGATAAAGCAAGAAGAGATAGATATGTTGAAACTATTCAAGGACGTCGAAGACCTGTTTTGGATGCAGATTCTGAAAATATTTTAAGGAGAAAAGCTGCGGAGAGAATGGCAATTAATATGCCAATTCAAGGCTCGGCAGCTGAAATGATTAAACTAGCTATGATTGCGATTAAAAGCGAATTATTAATACAAAATTTAAAATCAAAATTAATTCTTCAAATTCATGATGAATTATTATTTGAATACCCTGTTGAAGAAGAAGAAGATTTATTAAAATTAGTTGTTGATAAAATGGAAAATGCTTTAACTCTATCTGTGCCGATTGTTGTAGATTATGGAAATGGAGATTCATGGTATAAAGCCCATTAGACTATAAAATGGAAGCGAGTATAACTTTAAAAAAAGTTGGGAAACTAATCGGGAATAAAACAATTCTTGCTGGCCTATCCTTTGGCGTAGAACGAGGAAGCTTGGTTGCAATTGTTGGTGTTAATGATTCTGGAAAATCTATTTTATTAAAGTTGTTATCTGGTTATGAGAATCCAAACTATGGGCAAGTATTTATTCATGGGCTAGATATGGAAAAGCGGAGGAATGAAACACGAAAACTTATAGGTTACGTACCATTTGAAAATGATTTGGATCCCTGGTTAACGATTGAGCAGAATATTCGTTTTAATGCTAATCTTTATTCAGTTGATGAAACAATTTGTACAGAAAGATTAAAAAAATATTCTTCGGATCTTAATATGGAACCATACCTAAAAGAATATGCCTTAAAAGTATCTGGTGGAATACAAAAAAGAGCAATGTTAATTAGAGGACTTATACACGAACCGGAAATATTAATACTTGATGAGCCAACAGGATATATGGATGCAGAATCAATTAGACTAACTTGGGATTTAATAAAAAAAATAAAGGGAAAAAAATCAATTATTTATGTTAGTAATTCATTGAGGGAGATTGAACAAGCCCATGATCGTATTTTAGTTTTTCATGAAGGTAGAATACTTATGGATGGGCATTTAGACAAATTATTAAAGAGTACGATGGATTATCACCAGTTTCAGATAGAGTTTGAACAATTAGAAAATGATTTGTATAAAAAGTTAAAAAATATACCCACGGTTGTTTCTCCAAATCGAATGGATAATATTTTTCATTTTTATGGAAGAACCAGAACAGTTTTTTTTGATGTGATAAAAACTGCATCCGATGAAATGATGATTGATCTCAATGTCAAAAAATTAGGTTTAAGAGATTTATTAGATTCTGAATTCGCAGGCAAAGGACTAGATTGATTAAAGCATTAATAAAAAGACGTTTATGGCTATATAAAAATAGATTAGTCCCTAGTATTTTTATATTTTTTCTTTTACCTATTTTTTCATTTTCTATGATTTGTCTGCCTCTTAAAAATATTCTTCGTTTTAGTCTTTCAGGAACGTCCTATGATATTTGGGCATTTTCTGGTCTAATATTCATTATTGGTTCTATTTGTCTTTATCCAATTCTTTATCGTGAATATTTTGAACTAAGAGTTCACAGAAAAGTATTAATTAATATTGCTCTTACTCCACATAGTAAGAAAAAAATAATATTTGATAGTTTGATTACAGCAATAATAGAATCACTTTTGATGATAGTTATTTCATATTCAATTTTTTTTATTTTTATACCTATTTCCTTAACTTTTACAAATACATTATTTCTCCTAACTTGCCTTATAATTTATTTATTTCTGCTTGGCAATCTCTATATCTCTTTATCCCTTTTAATTGATGCATTATCTATTATGTTATTAATGATAACAATGGTTTTTCTTTACATTATCTTTGGTAATGGTTTCCTTATTGAGTTTCCTTTCTTCCCTTCAAGTATTGAAAATATTCTCAACTTAATCCCAATAGCACTACCTTTTCAAGTCTATCAGAAATTTAATGAAGCCGGAATAATTGATTGGAAAACTATATTTACGTTAGTCTTAATAATTACATTATGGATATTCCTGAATAGCTATTTATTAAAACATAAACTTCAACAATGATTGGTCCCAAAGCCTATATACATTCCACTAGGCTAAAAAGTAATATCTCAAAAATAAAAAATCATGTAGGTAAAAAAAATCTCATGATTGTTATAAAAGCCAATGCATATGGTCATGGAGCATTAAATATTGCATCTTATTTATCAAAAGATTTGATGAATATATTTTGTGTTTTTTCTATTGATGAAGCTTTGGAACTTAGAAAAGGTGGAATAAAAAATAATATTTTGATTTTTTCAAAATTACAATCTGAATGGCTTGATTTAGCATTTGAAAATGATTTATGGGTTAATGCATCTCACATAAATGATTTATATTTATTAAATAAATTTTATCATACTAAAGGAAGTTGTCCAAAAATTCATTTAAAATTTGATACCGGTATGACGAGATTAGGGTTTGATATGTTTGATGATGATCACATATTTCAATATCTTTCAGAACATTTTTTCCTACCTGTTGAAGGAATTTATTCCCATTTTTCTACCGCAGATGAAGGAGACTTAACTTACGCTAAATTTCAATTAAAACAGTTTAATAGAATATTAATGAATAGTAAGAACTATACAATTGATTTCAAATACATACATTGTTCTAATAGTGGGGCAATATTAAATCTTCCATCATCTATGTACAATACAGTTAGAGTAGGTATGTTAGTCTATGGAGTTTCACCCTCTAATGAAGTATCTATGCATATTAATGTAGAGCCTATTATGAGCTTTTGTGGGCCAATCATTAATATAAGAGAGGTTAGTGCCAATACCTCTGTTAGTTATGGAGGTAAATATTCAACAAAACATTCTACGAATATTGCAGTAATTCAAACAGGCTTTGCTGATGGTTTACCGAGAGCTTGGTATAAAAATGGTTATGTAAGCTATAAAGGGGATAAATATAAGATTGCTGGAAGAATTTGTATGGATCAATTCATGGTTGATTTTGGAAGTATAACACCTCAAATTGGAGATGAAGTACTGATTTTTGGAAAAAGAAAAAAGGATAATATCCCTATTGAATTAATTGCTGAAAAAATTGGCACTACAACTTATGCTTTATTAACATCCATACATGGAAGGACTCAATATATTTTTACGTAAATTAATTCCTATGGTATTTATTTCCCTTTTTTATAGATATTGCTCTATAAATTTGTTCAAAAAGTATTAATATAGACATATCATGAAGTAGCGTCATTTTGGATAATGATAAAATTTGATTTGTCATTTTTTGCACTATTTTTGGATGTCCTTCAGGTCCTCCAATAAAGAATATTATATCTCTATTACAACTAAAAATAAAATTAGAAAATTGTTTAGACGTTTGTTGAAGACCTTTTTCAGATAAACAAATAGTATAATAATTATTTTTAAGATATTTATTGAGCTTATTTTCCAGATTTTCTTGATTAGAATTTTTTAAAATTATAATCTCAATCTTTAAATCCTTTGAGATCCATTGAATATACTCTTGTATTCTAGATTGATATATTTTTTCTTTTATTTTCCCTATAACTACAATCTTTATTTTCATAATTAGAAATAGGTTTAATAAAGTTATTAGTATATCTTGATGTAAGGTTTTTTAGTCTTGGTATATATTATACTTATTTTTCAGAAGGAGTAGCGCGAACCCAAGATCTCCGGTTTTGGAAAGCTTCGATTTTTAGGTTCGCCCAATCTTCAACAATTTCTTTGAGTTGCGATGATTCTTCTGGATGATCAGATAAATTGGAATCAATAAGGTCAAATAATTGACTTTTGCGTTCCTGCACTTGTCCATAGGTCGCAACATCTTCATTAGACATTTCTTCTTTCTCAGCTACTATTCTTTCTTTTTGTTTTTCAGCTTTCACTTTTTTATCTTGATTGTTTTTAACCATTGCATATAGCATAACGCCAAGTATAACGATTAAAACAATTGTATTAATATCCATTATAATTCTCCTTTAAAAGTCATTTATGGTAGTGCTAATTGAACGGGAATGCCTAGAGGGCCCATCCACCATAGAACAATAATTAAGGATAGAGCAATAAGTGCTGCAGGCCAACCCAAGGTAGCCATGCGTATAAAATCTTTGCTTTGTAATTGTCCACTAGCATATACTATTGAGCTGGCAGGGGTACCAATAACTAGCCAATATGCCATAGATGTTGCTATTGCAAGTCCAACACCTACTAATAGAGGATTAGTACCTGAACTTTGGGCCATATCGAGCACAACCGGACCAATAACAGCAACTGTTGCTCCAGCACTCATTAGGTTTGTAAGAACAGCACCAATAACACACATCAAAATAACTAGCCCAGCGCCAGAATCAAGCCCTAAAGGAGCAACAAAAGCCATAATCTGATCAGCAAACCAGCTAGATGCACCTGTACTTTTAAAAACAATTCCAAGGCTTATACAACCTGCATAAAGTACAATAACACCCCAACTAACTTTATCTTCATAATCTTTCCAGGATGTTAGACCACATAACATATATAATACTGCTCCAGATATTGCAATTCCTCCTAGTCCTAAAGAAAAACCAAGTACGTCTCTGACTAATGATTTATCAGTAATCCATAAAAATACAACAAGCCCCATGATTGCAGCTACAAGTTTTTGTTGATTGGTCATTGCACCATGTTTTTCTAAATCTTTTTTTAGTAGCCCAACTGCTTCACTTAAGTCATTGACTTCTGGTTTAAATAAAAAAGGCAGCAGAAAAGACATTACAGCTGCCATAACTACTGTATACATAAAGCCCATGGAAATCCAACCCATAAAGGAGATATCGATCCCAATATTTCCTAAAAATCCAATCATTAGTGCATTACGGGCTCCACCTGTAGGACTCATAGGTCCTCCAATCATACAACCCACTGCAATAGTTACCATAAGTAGAGTCCCAAGTGTTGGTGCTGGTGTGGATTTATTGGTTAATGTATAAAGAGCAAGTGCAATTGGAACATACATTGCTGCGACAGCATGTTCACCCACAAAAGCTGTAGGTATAGCTGTACCAAGTAATATCCCTATAACAATTGATCGAGTTTTGGTGCCAGCTAAGTTTACTACGAGCATTCCAACTCGTTTATCAAGACCATATTTTACTAGGGTTGCACCAAGAGCTAATGACCCTGCTATAAACCATACGGCATCATGAGCATAGGTTTTTGCTAAAACTGATGGGGAGGTAATACCAAAAAACAATTGAATTAAACCAATTAAAAGAGCGACTGCTGGCATTGGCACAGCTTCTGTAGCAAAGAAAACCACACATGTTGCTAATAATGCCATTGTTAGTTTTATATGAATTGCTAGATTATCGCTATTTCCAACAAAGTTTTGTTGGGACTCACTTAAATTTGGGAAAATACTTACAGCTTTATCTACCATTGATTGAGGTGTTGGAAGAATAAAGCCTATTAGTAAGAATATAGCTACACCAATTCCAAGCCATTTGAAATCAGTCGTTTTGGCGAATCCGCCGCTATTATTATTATTTGTATCACTCATAAGTGTATAGAATGTGGCACAGAATTCATAGAAAATCAATAGTTCCAATCAAAATTTAGTTTCCTTTTTTGTTTTAATTCACTTCCACCTAATTTCAAGAAGAGATTATGGTCTTAATCCGCGCAATATTTCCATTATTAATTGTATTTTTGGTTGAAATATACGGAAGTGATTATGCTAAATATGAATATAAGTATTCTAAAGTTATGTCAGTTCCAGATCTTTCATTTTTAAATAATGTATTTACTGGTTTAGATATTTTAGAACAAATGGATTTTAAACCATTAAGAAATAAATCTATTGCAGTATTAACTAATCAAACTGCTCTTAACAGAAATGGAAAACATGTATTGGATTTATTAAAAAATGCTCACAATATTAAAGTATCATTTTTATTTTCAATGGAACATGGACTATGGGGTATTGATGATAACCGTGCTAAAATGATTGGCAGAGATAAGATTGATCCAATTCATGGAGCACAAATAATTGATTTACATAATACATATTTATATCCACCACATTGGGTTATGGATAGTATTGATTTTATTTTGGTTGATTTTCAGGATACTGGTAGTAGATATACGACATATTTAGCTACGCTATCAAAAGTTTTTGAATCTGCATCAGATTACAAAGTGCCGGTAATTGTACTAGATAGACCTAATCCGATTCGAGGAGATATTATTGATGGTCCAGTACCAAGACCAGAGTTTCAATCTCTTGAATCATATCATTTATTGCCCATTAGGCATGGGCTTACATTAGGAGAAATATGTATTATAATTAATGAATTGGGATGGGTCAAAGATTTAAAAAGAGTAAAATTACAAATTGTACCAATGGCAAACTGGGATAGGGAGATGTGGTTTGATGATAACCATCTAATTTGGCGTAATCCTGCTCCATCATTATTAAATCAATTAAATCTTTTGGCATATAATGGTATGGATCTTTTTAGAGGAACTAATTTGAACATTGGTTTTGGTACTAAGGTCCCATATATGATAGTTGGCGCACCGTGGTTGACATCTTCATTTATCATCGAAAAACTAAAAGATCAAAATTTGCCTGGCGTTGAGTTCAATTCTTTGAAATACCGTCCGAAGGGATCCATCTATCATGCTAGAGTTCCCAAATTTGATGGTAAATCATGTAGCGGTATTGAAATTAAGATTATAGATAAAGATATATTCAAACCGATTGCTACAGCTACAACAATCTTAATTTTGATCCAGCAACTCCATCCACGTGAATTCCAATGGGAAAAAAATGATTATATTGATAAACTTTTTGGGTCTAATGAACTTAGAATAATTGCTGCACAAAAAAAACCACCTGACCATTTACCAGCAATATGGTTCAAAGATGTTTATAAGTTTAATGAATTCAGGCAGCCATTTTTGATTTATTAATGAAAGCTATTTTCATTATTTTTTTTTATAGTATTTCAATTGGACAAATCTTGCCAACAATACCTAGTAATGTTTTCCGGTTATCAGTAGGAGCTGATGCCTCAAATTTCAAATGGGATTTGGGAGAAAATTTTTTTTCCTTACATGGTATTGGGAGACATTATTTTGATTCCAATACTCATAATGATTCTATCCGTTTTTCATCTAATTTTGATTTATATCATACAGGAAGAGTATATATAGATTCTGTCGATACAGTAGAAGAATGGTTAAACCAGTTCAATTCAAAATATAATTTTTCATTGCCTGTTTTTGGGGCTCAAAACATTGACACTTCTTTAACTATGTCATCGAATGGTTTGTTTTCAGAGGTAAGAGAAAAAAAAACTAGCGGGAAAAGATTAAGACTTGATTATGGGATGTCAAATGAAGTTACATTAAGTGCAACCATTCCTATATTGGATTCATATATTATTAAGCAATTATTTTCTGACTATTCAATTAATGAAATTGATGGTGCACAAATATTGATTGATTATCATGAAAATGTTAAAAATGAATTCAATACATTTCTTAACTCTAACGCATATTCAAATTTGAGAAGAGGATTAAGAGATACCTTACAATTAATTTATAATTTGTATTATACCAATAATGGTGATTATTCAGTTAATTGGATATTTCATTCACAGAATGATCCAATAAATAACCAATTAGTTGATCCGATGTTTATTCCAAATGGAATAAGTCAGGATACAGTTTCTTTAATTGATCTGGTGAATTATTTTTATCCTGCGCAGAAGTCTGGTAAAGGGATTAATGATATTACTATTGGTGCGAATATTTTATTAAAGGGCAATCCTTCTTGGGCTATAGATGAACCCGCTAATGCCTTATATGGGCAGATTTATCTTAGTGTACCTTTTGGAAAGACAATCTCTCCCTTTGCCAAAGTGGGACAAAAACAATTTTCAGAAGCTAATATTGGTTCAGGTGTGAATCGTTGGACATTAGGTCTTTATGGAAGTAAAGAGATAGAAAGTCGGTCTAAAAGTAAAGTATTTAGAGGTAGAGTATTTGTTCAAACCCAGTTGCATTTTAGTACTGTAACAACCCTAAATACACCTGCCCTTTTTTTTTCAGGGGGGCATAGCCATCCCGATTCTATACTTAGTTTAGTAGGAAATACATATAAATACGACATGGGTACAGGATTAAATTTGAAGGTAGGTGGGGAATTTGAAGTCATAAAAAATAGACTGAAATTTTTAGGAGAGATTGCCCCAAAATATAATGGACAGGATAATTATTCTTCAAAGGATCGTAATTGGGATGCTTGGATGGAAAAACAATCAAGGTCTAATAATTTCATGGATTTAAAATGTGAATTTTGGTTAATGAATTCTATATCTAAATATCGTTTTGGACCAATATCTTTTGATCTTTATGCAGGGTATTCAACTAAATTAATAGCAAATAATACTTATTTAGGTTGGAGGACTTACGCTGGTATAACAACATTTTATCAAGGATGGTAAAAGAGATTGATAGGGTATAATAAAAAAGTATGGAGCTGGGCGTTTTATGATTGGGCAAATTCTGCATTTTCGACAACAGTTGTAGCAGGCTTTTTCCCTGTTTTTTTTGGGTTATATTGGGCTGACCCCAACGATGCAAATCAAAGTACCTTTCAATTAGGATTAGCGAATTCAATTGCATCAATAATTATTGCTATAGTTTCTCCTTTTATAGGCGCTATTGCTGATCGTGCTTCCGCTAAGAAAAATTTTTTGATTACTTTCGCCTTTTTAGGTATTGCAATGACAGGAGGATTATGGTTTGTAAATCAAGGAGAATGGGAACTTGCAGTTTTTGTATATGTTATGGCTTCTATTGGGTTTATGTCTGGCAATATATTTTATGATTCTTTATTACCAAGTGTTGCAGGAAAAAATAAGTTAGACCATGTATCATCTTTTGGTTACGGAATTGGATATTTAGGAGGCGGATTATTATTTCTTTTAAATGTATTGATGTATTTAAACCCCAATTGGTTTGGCATACCTGACGCAACTACTGCTGTTAGACTTTCATTTGTCACTGTTTCAATTTGGTGGACTGTTTTCACTATTCCTGTAATATTATTTGTTCCCGAGCCAGAAAATGAAAATGCTGTACCACTCGGTAAAGCTCTAATTGATGGCTTTATACAAGTTAAAAATACAATAACCCATATTCGTCAAATGAGAATTATTGGTACTTTTCTACTGGCTTATTGGTTATATATAGATGGAGTAGATACGATTATAAAAATGGCAGTAAAAGCAGCTTCTTCTCCAGAATATGGGTTTGAGACATCAGACTTGATTACGGCATTGTTAATGGTCCAATTCATTGCTTTCCCTTCAGCAATAATCTACAATTGGTTTGCACAAAAAATTGGTACAAAGAATGCTGTTTTTTTTGCAATTGGTGGATATGCATTAGCTACATTTTTAGGATATTACATGACGGAGCGTCTCCATTTTTTTGGATTAGCAGCACTGATAGGAATTTTTCAAGGGGGAATACAGGCATTAAGCAGGAGCTTATATGCTAGGCTTGTTCCTGAAAATATGGAAGCAGAATTTTTTGGATTTTACAATATGTTAGGAAAGTTTGCTTCGGTTATTGGCCCCCTTTTGATGGGTTGGATTACACTTACAACTGGTAGTGTTCGTTTTGGCATTCTTTCTATATTAGTTTTATTTATTTTAGGAGCATTACTTCTCAGAAAAGTTGACTTTGAAAAAGGTGAAAAGATTGCAATGGAATTTGGGAAAAATTAATTTTCTAAATTTGTTGATTTAAAAAAGTTTTGTGATTTAACTTTGTAAGAGATTCGACCCCGTTGATATGGCGTGCTCTTCAGGGAAAAAAGTTTTTCCGAGGGTTTCTCAGCGGGGTCTATTTTCTATAAGTAATTGCTTGTCATATTTTAATTTTATTACTATGGATTCTTTTATAACGCGTTATTCGCAACTTGTAATGCCTCAGGATGCAAATGTTCTAGGTACACTTTTTGGAGGGCAAATGGTATCTTGGATGGATATTTCCGCTTCTAAAGCCGTACATAGATTTTTAAAAGATACAAATGTGAATGCTGCACTGACACGTGCAATAGATGCAATTGAATTCAAAGAAACAGTTTTTGTAGGTGACTGGGTAAATTTCGAAGCAAAAATTATTGATACGGGAAAATCATCTATTGTAATCCAAATTGATGCATATAGAGAGACAAAGCATATTGAAAAAACCTTGGCCTGCACTGCTAAGTTTACTTTTGTATCAGTGCGAAAGCTAAAAGAAGGTTCATACACAAAAATGAATCATAATAAATCGTTATAGAAAAAAAATATGTATAATCCTCCAAATAATATATCAAAGAGTTCACATATTTGTTCCATAAAGGAATATAAAGATTTATACAAAAAGTCAATCGAATCTCCAGAAAAATTTTGGGCAAGTATTGCAAAGAGATTAGATTGGATTAAACCCTGGGATATGGTTCGGGACTTTGATTTTGTAAAAGGAAAAATTGAATGGTTTTCAGGTGGAAAGTTAAATGCTTGCTATAACTGTATTGACCGTCATATTGAAAATGGATATGGTGGTGAAGTTGCAATAATATGGGAAGGGAATGATCCCAATCAATCAAAAATATTTACATATAATGATTTATTAAAGGATGTGTCTCAGTTTGCTAATGCATTAAGAGGAATTGGAGTAAAGAAAGGTGATAGAGTATGCCTATATATGCAAATGATTCCAGAGCTTGCAATATCAGTTTTAGCATGTGCTCGTATTGGAGCGGTTCATTCAGTTGTTTTTGGTGCATTTTCAAGTGATTCTTTAAGAGATCGAATCAATGATTCTGAATGCAAGGTCCTAATTACTCAGGATACAGGTGTAAGAGGAACAAAACAAAATATTCCTATGAAAACCAATGCTGATAATGCAGTAATGGAGACACCATCAATTGAACATGTTGTGGTAGTTCGTAGAACGGGAGAAAATGTCCCAATGGATACAAACCGTGATATTTGGTGGCATGAAGCTATTTCAGGAGTAGATCCATATTGTGAACCTGAAGTTATGGATTCAGAAGATCCAATGTTTATATTATATACCTCAGGCTCAACTGGTAAGCCTAAAGGTGTTCTTCATACTACAGGAGGTTATTTAACCTATGTATC
>CAZPHE010000052.1:0-15331 GCA_964586315.1 uncultured bacterium
CCCCAACCTTCTGGTCCGTAGCCAGACACTCTATCCAGTTGAGCTACGGGCGCAGTTTAAAATCAAAGAAAATGGTTTACTATATTAACCACCACCGAAAAAGGACCAGAATCCTTTTTTAGATTTTTTCCCATTATTTTTATTTGATGATTTACTGCCCTTTTTTTTCTTCCACTTTTTTTTCTTTACTTCTTCCATACCATCTTTTTCATTTAAATCCATGGCAGTAACAGGCGGTACAGCTGAAAACATCATTATTGCAGCCATAATCCAACTGAGTTTATTTTTCATAATTAACTCCTATATTAGGTTTTATCACAAAACTTTACGTACTTAATATTAACATATCTACAAATCATGTTCCATTATAAAAATTTTTAATCACAATTTTCTAATATACAATTAGTTAAATGTTTCACTATACCATTATTATAAAAAATTTCAGAAAACTTGTTGCCATTCTCCATCCATTCTATCCATAGACCATCTTTTTTCGAATTGATATAATACCCTTCCTCTTTTTTATTGCCATTTTCCCAGTATCTTGTCCAGTATCCTTGTTTACCCTTCTTTGTAACTATTCCAACAAAAACTTTATCAGATCTTTTTTTATCATGAATAAAATATCTGTATAAATCGCCAAACACAGGTTCATTTGTAAAGGGTCTTACAAATTCTCCATCCTTTTCAACTAAATGATTAACTAAAAATATTTGTTGATTAAAAAATTCTTGGTTAAATCCATTTGAAAAGAAAAATAGTAATATAACTGATTTAAACATCCTATTTTTTATTAATACTATAGTATTACAGCTGGGGTGCAGGGATTCGAACCCCGACCGCCAGGGCCAGAACCTGGTGTCCTGCCATTAGACGACACGCCAATAATGTTTTTTTTAATAACAATAGATTTGTAATCTAAAAATCTATGTTTACTTTCTTTTCCAAAGTTTCTTTTGCTTTTCCACCATGATATGGTTCATAAACAACACCTGATGCATCTAAATAATCCGTAATATGTTTCAATATTTTTTCTTCATCACCAGGGTAATATCCTTGATGCCTATATAATACAGATCCATCTTTGTCTACCAATATTGTTGTAGGCATTAGCTCTGCTTTTAACTTCTTTTTTACTTGACCATTAGGGTCAACTGCTACCAGAAACTTGAACTTTTTTGAACGTATGTAAGACTTGACCTTACCCATACTCTTAGGAGTATCGGTATTAACGGTAAGAACTTTAAATCCTGCATTTTGAAAATGCTGATGAAATTTATTTAAATGATACATTTGTTTTTTACAGGGTTCACACCATGTTGCCCAAAAGTCAATTATCATTGGTCCATCTTCAAGAAAATCATATAATTTTGCATAGCTACCATCTAGCATTTTCATTCGAAGGTTTGGAACTTTATTTTGTGCAAATACTAATGTAATTATTATAGGTAATATTAATAATTTTTTATTCATATATATCTCCTAAATATTTATTTACTTACCAAGTTCTGTATTTTAAAAACACTTTACATTATTTTTTCTTTATAACTACTAGTGTAATATCATCATCATTCATTAGACCTGACATCCAATCATCTCCTAAATTTATAAGAGAATTGATTATGCCTTGCGCTGGTTTACTCCCATTTTGAGCTATGCAATTTTTAATAGGGTCATAGTCCAACATTTCACCCTTGTGGTTTACACATTCTGGTAACCCATCTGAAATAAGAACCAAGACATCATTTGAGTCCAAATGAAAACTGTGTAAATCAAAATCAGCCTTTTTCATTGAGCCCAGAGGCAAACCTGGCACTAGAATTTCATCCACAGTTTTTGTATTTCCTCTATATAAATATGCGGGAGGCATTCCTGCAGAAGTAAAGTCAAAGGTTCCGTTATGGAATTTTGCCATATTAAGTGACATTCGTGTTGTTCCTAAATCAATTGCTTTAATCGTCTGATTCAAACGGGTTGTTGTACTTGAAGGAGTATCAAAATTTGCACCATAAAGTCCTGCTTTTGTTATCGAAACCATCATACCTGCATTTAAACCATGCCCCGTAGCATCTCCACAAACAACATACATAGAGCCATCTTCTTGAGGAAAAAAATCATAATAATCACCTCCAACTTCTGTAGATGTTTTCATATGTAAGGCAATATCATAATCAGGGTGATTCGGTGGCGATTGAGGAATTAGAGACATCTGGAACTCTCTTGCCTGTTCTAATTCTTGAGTCCTTCGTTCTTCTTCTAATTGAGATTTTTGTTGGATCATACGATGACGCATAAAAATGGATAGTCCGATTATTGCAATGATTGCATATATCCCAAATGCCCAGTAACTCATTAATGGATGAGGTATAAATTTAACAGTTAGTTTAGCCGATTCACTCCAGACACCATCATCGTTAGAACCTTGTACCATAAAAGTGTATGTTTTTCTACCTAAATTATTGTAAGTGGCAAATTTTGCTCCTCTTGAAGATATCCAATCCTTATCAAATGGTTCTAATTTATACCTATATTTATTTTTTATGGTTTGATGATAATTCAGGGCAACAAAATCAATCGTAAAAGATTTCACTCTATGATCAATAGTAATCATTGAACTTCCAGACTGGTTATTACTATCTGAATAACCAAGTATTTCCTCCATTAAATCATCATGTGATATTGTTTTTATCCTAGTTATCACACAAGGAGGTTGATAATTATTATACTGCAGATCCATTGGATGAACCTTTGTAATGCCATTTGGCCCTCCAAAATATATATTACCATCACTGCTACTGGCATAACTATTTCTATGAAAATCTATATTACCTGTTCCATCAATTAAATCATAATTTGTAAAAGTTTTTGAATGCTGGTTAAAAAATGAGATTCCTTTTTTAGAACTAATCCATAGATTATTCTCTGCATCTGAAACAATTCCTGTTATATAATTACTAGGTAAACCATCATTAACAAAAAAATGGACAAAACTATCAGTATCTTTTTGATATCTATTTAAACCATTATTAGTCCCTATCCATGTCACACCATTTTGATCATGAGAAATACACGTTATTGTAGAGGATGATAAGCCTTCGGATATTTTTGGATCATATTTATAGTTAATACGATTTGAAAACCAGGATTTAACCGTACCATTAGGAACTTTAAATAGACCATTCTGATCCGTCCCCAACCATAGATTACCATCTAGATCCTTACTAACAACTCGAATAGCGCTTTCAAACCATTTTTCTTCAATTAACCAATTAGGATTATTATCAAACAAGTGCTTATAATTATGATCTATTTCCAAATTTAAAGTATCAATAACCACTATTCCCATTTCATGTGTACCTGCAATTAATCTCCCATTGTCAGCAATCATTAAATCATATACTATATCATCTGAAAAAACTCGTTCAATTGTGGGGTCAGTATTATCTGATTCTTTTTCAACTCTTAGTATGCCTTTATCTGTCGCTACCCATAAATATCTATTATTAGCTAATGCAATATCCATTATTGCATTTACTTTTAATGCAGATTTTTCAAAATCATATTCTCTATAGCCATCAGAATAAAGGTACTCTAATCCTGAACCTGTAGCCACCCAAATCATATCATCTGGATCTGAAGTAATTGCATAAATCTTATTACTCTTTAATCCCCAATCATTTTCTGGATCATATTTATAAGAAATAAATTTTGGCGTAAAAAAGGAATTAAAACTAATACCATTTTGTCCTGTACCTATCCAGATATGCCCCGATTTATCTTCTATAAATGCATTTATATTATTATCAGTAATTGAGCTAGGATCTATTGGATTATGTTCAAAATGTTTTACAGAAATATCCTGCAGTGAGCTATCTGGCTCTCTACTAAAATATAGACAGTTTAAACCAGAATAATTTTCAGTTGTATACCATATTTTATTTGATTTCTGCGCAACCAATAATTCCTTTATATCATTTTCAATTATACTATTCTCAAAAGGTCCTACCTGTATATTATAAAATTGTTTTTTATCGTAGATATAGCAGGACAAACCATCTCTCGTAGCTATCCAAAGTTTTTCTCTTATACTATCCCAACCCAAATCATTGATATGATTTGATACAATTGAATTTTGATTTTTCTGCTTTTTGTAAATGTTTATCTTACCATTTGGAGCATCTATTAACTCAAATAATCCTTGATCCGTACCAACCCATAAAATATTATCCCTACCTTGCTCAATAACATTTATAGGTAAGTCAAAACTAGAGCCATTGTTCATAAATTCGTTTACCCCATCTATTCCCTCAAATGTATAATAGAGTCCATAAATATATTTTGTTTCTTGTCTAATCGTATCATAACCTGTGATCCTACGCGTACCAAACCAAATGATATCATTTTTATCTTTATATAATTTTGTTATCTTAAAATTATTTTTATTAAATGGGTGCGAGTCTTTTATTCCTTTATTTTTGAGCCCCATTATTGACAAACCAGAGTTCTCATTATAATGGAATAAATATCCAACTTCAATATTGAACCAAATATCACCATTTTTATCTTCAATAATATTAATTGGTTCAGGCGACCAGATTTGCCTATCATTATTAGGGGGTATTAGACTATCAATTACGATTGGGCGTGAGAATTGATTAAATCTAGGATTATATTTACTAATTCCTAGTTCCGTCCCAATCCATATCATTCCCTTAGAATCCTCATAAAGAGAAGAAACCTTATTACCAAGCATTGAGGCATCATCAAATGAATCCATATGATAGTTTTTAAATTCATATCCATCATAAATATCGAGCCCATTTTCGGTTCCAAAATACATAAAACCATTATGATCTTCTAAAATTACTTTCACAGTACTTTCAGATAATCCATCTTTGACAGATATATTTTTAAAAGAGAAATCGGATTGGCTGAATAAGATATTAATAAATAGAAGACACCATTTAATACATTTTTTGGCGGTATTTTTTTCTAACTTATTCATAAAAAAAAAGCGGCGAAAAATCGCCGCCTAATCTAAACTATAATTATTTCATTATAACATCATATTATTTTACCAACAGTGCTTTTTGGGTATCAGTATAGGTACTAGTTTGGACTTGCACAAAATACATTCCAGAAGGATTGCTCCCAGCATTCCAAAAGAGCTTATGATTTCCTGATGCTAGCATATTTTTTTCATGAAGCACATCTACTTCTTCTCCAAGAGTATTAAAAATAGCTACACGAGTGACTTCATCACTTGGAAGAGCAAAAGATATTGAAAGCATTGGGTTAAATGGATTTGGATATAAACTCTGTATCTTTGGGTTCTCTGGCATTGGAGCTTCTGCATCAAAATCTTCTTTTTCAGAAAAACTTACAACAATTTCACCTGCACCAGGACTAGCTACAACAATATTTTGAAAAGAAGTTGCTGATACTTCGGAGAAATCTATTTCAAGTTGATGTGTAGGATTATTTCCAGAAGCATCAAAAGCTAATACTTTTATTTCTTCTCCATTAATCAAGTAATCAATGGACCAACCTTCTGGAAGAAGGATTTGATCGAGGTCAGATTCAGAAATCTCAGAAGTGTAGGAATCAAACTGAAAACCACTGATTTTTCCAGGACTTGATATAACAGCTTTGTCACCTAATTCAGTATGCTCAATTTCAAATAAACCGTCTGAAGGGGGTGGAGCCATACTATTATCAAAATCTCCATTAAGTATCAACTGTACTAATGCAATCACATCGATAACATTAACAAATCCATCAAATGTATAATCTGAAATTTCATATCCGCAGCTTTCTGTTTCTCCAGATAAAACAATCTCTACTAGACTCAATACATCAAAAATATCAACAGTTACCAACCCACCAGTAGTTAATGTACCATCTGTATTACCAGTTGTAAAAATATTTAGATTATCACAAGGGTCACATGCATCACCAAGACCATCTAGATCAATATCGAGTTGATCAGGGTTAACAACGTCAAAACAATTATCTACACTATCTAAAATACCATCAGAATCTTCATCTCTAGGCACATAAGAAAGTCCTAAGGCGATTGCATCCAATATATCATCTTCCTGAAAACCTGAATTAGTAAATAAAACTTCAAAATTATGATCGAGAACAACATTGTGAGGAATATAACCATCGCCAAACATATTCCAAGCTTCAGCACCATAGGTTTCATCATTTAACATTGGATATGTTATACCAAATTCTTCTGCCCAACCAGAACAACTGTACGGCTGCCCCCATTGGAAACCAATAGCGATTATATTTAAATAATTTTCATTTTCTGCAAGAAATTCTTGCCATATGTCTTCTGTTATCGGAGCCTCCGTTTGACAAGATGGTCACCAAGAAGTAAATAAGTTAAGCCAGGTAACTTTTTGTGCTCCCTCATCAAACAAACTCCAAACATCTCCACTGACAAAATCAGGATTGACATCTTCACCATTAAAACATACCTCAGCATTAAAATCGGTTGCTGTATCTCCCACAGCTAGCTGTGCAGAGGTGAGATTAAGAAAAACAACAGATAGAACTGAACATTTGATTAGTATTGATAACATTCTTTTCATTTTGCAGAATCCTTATTTAATTCTATCCTGAATCTAGTAAGGAACCCATGAGCACTACAAGGCTTAGATGCGTCGTAAATATTATGACATTGTTTATATTATATACAATACTTCAACTTGCTATCAATTACCAGCCATTACAAGGTCAACTAAAACAATGAGATCCCACTGGTTAATCTCTCCATCTTCCAACATATCAAGGACATGGCAATCATTAATCAGGTCAGTATCTTCTAAAAGATCGGTAAAAGCCAATATATCGTTCACATCTATAATTGGCAGAAAATCTTCTCCCATCGCATCAAGATTAACGTTACCTACAATATTTACTAGACCATTACAAGCATCACAAGCATCCCCAAGACCATCTTCATCTGCATCTTCTTGTTCTGGATTGTATGCATAATGACAGTTATCATATAAATAGGTTAATCCGTCACCATCTGGATCGGGATCAAGATCATTGATTTTCCATCTGTGAACTTGATATACCGGTTCAGTACAGCAACCATCTAATCGTTGAACGAATGCTATAATACTAAGATTGTCGTCTACCCAGGCATCAGCATCCACTTCAACAGTTCCAGTAAAATGTTCAGTTTCATTAGCATTACTAATGCTAATCGGATGTTTAAGGTTTTCAGATTTAGTAATGTATTTTCGTAGCACATACCGCGCATTGTGCCATTGATTTACAGAACCCCAGTAAGAATAAATACTATCCTCAACGAGAAACATTTCTAAATATAGATTTGTAACATCCAATGTTGAATCAATATCATCAATTAATAGTTCTATATCATAAGTAAATTCTTGCCCTAATTCATAGCTGCCAGAAATTCCAATAGACCAAGGAGACTCCTCAATGATGTAAGTTTCAATGAGGTTTATAAATGTGGGATAAATACTTTCCCAGTTTCCACCACCATATCCACCAACCTGAGCGTGTACACCATTCCATTCGGTGTGAGGTATACCGCCAACATTATAAAGGTCTGCTCTTGTACCGTATGCTGAAGGAATAGAAAAGTCACTACTATCAGGTGTAAAGCCAGGACTGTGCAACTCTGCTGTAAAAAGTGTATTGGGAAATTCTCTTAACAGTGTATCTAATGCGAAACTCGCAGATGGACAATATGGTCAGTTAAGACCCGTGAAATCTTCTACCCAGATTCTCTGTTGAGATCTTGAAGCAGTTTCAACCATGCTGCGCAATTCTTCATAGGCTTTATCTTGAGGATCTAATCTTTGGGAGAATGACAGTGTTACAAAAGAGAAATAAATGACAGTTTTGAATAAAATATTAAGATGAGTATTTACCATGTTGACCTCAATGAATTATTATTTAAAATCCTACTGCTAGTATAATTATAAATAATAAATTAAGACAACAAAAAATAAGGCGGTGAATACACACCGCCTTAAACAAATTAGACCAAAAATTGCTTATTAGCTACACTAGTAAGCACCATTCATTATACCATCCACAAGCATAAGGAGATCCCACTGGTTAACATCTCCATCTTCCAGTATATCAAGCATTTGACATTCATTTCCTAAACTATTTTCTAGAAAATCTGAGAAAGCTAAAACATCTGTAACATCAATGATTGGATCATAGCCTTCATTTGCATCTCCGTTTACGTTACCTGTTACATAAACTAATCCATTGCAGGGGTCACAAACATCCCCTATCGCATCACCATCTATATCTTCTTGACCTGGGTTTGCATCATCTGGACAATTATCATTAAGATTGGTTATCCCATCCGAATCTCTATCAGTAGGAATATCCAGTATTAGTCCGCTACTAGTCTGAAACACTTCATTTGTTACTAAGTTCTGTACAAGTGCAATCAGCTTAACCTGATCATGGTTCCAACTATCTGAGACTTCAAAAGTTCCGCTATGCACTTGCATCTCACCACCACCATTGATTGTAATAGGGATTTGGTTTTCTTCACCCATAGTCAAGTACGCTCTACCTACATTTCGAGCCATATGGTAATCATCGCAAGCACTCCAATATGACATAATACTATCTTCAACAACAAATAATTCAAGTACTGTACCGCTAGAACCAAAATCTTCTTCAAGTGTAATAATAGCATTATAATTAAACTGATTTCCTTCTAGATCACCTTCTAATTCAATTTGATAGGGTGACTGATTAACAACAAGATCATTATATGTTCCTAACCTATCATAATACATATACTCCCAGACACAGTTCGAGCCCCCTCCTACAAAAGATAAAATACCATTCCATTGGGTATGAGGGATCCCCCCAACACCATAGAGATCACCTCTGTAATCATATACTTCTGGAAGATCGAAATCTGAGCTACCAGGTGTATAGCCGGGATTATGCCACTCTACAGTCATTAAGGTTTGGGGAAATTCTCTTAAAAGTGTATCTAGCGCGAAACTCACGCTTGGACAGTATGGTCAGTTAAGACCAGTGAAGTCTTCTACCCATACAACCTGTTGAGATCGCGATGCATTTTCAACAACTGTCCTTAGATTATCATAAACAGAGTCGTTTTGTTCTACTCGTTGGCTAAAGGAAAAGTTTAATAATAAAACCAAGCATGGAATTAAGATGGTATATTTATTTTTCATAGTAACCCCAGATAAATTAGTTAAATGAGACTATCCATTATAGAATAGATTGGGTAATTATTACAATAAATAAAAAAGGCTGAGATAAATTCACCCTTTTAAGCCTAGGTTTAGTTATTCTATTAAAAAAAATTATAGTATTTCTTTATAATTAAAACAATGATATTAGAAACTCGCACTATATGTAATCTTGAGACCATCATTAAATGGAGGAATCAGCCTACATACACCATTACTGCAAAATAACCCACCCTGTATAGAGCCATAAAAAATGGCTATTCTTTGGGATGAAGTGATATTATACGCAAACTCTGCAGAAACCCAACGATTTTGTGCCCATTTAGGAGGATTAGTATTATCTCTGCCTCCAGTAAAATATTTAAGATCACCAAAAATAATAGCTTCTAGAGGATTATAATATGGATCGACCGGTATACCTGCATCATAAGCAGTTGTCCAATCATGAGTTATTGTAAAAGACCATTTTGGAGCTTTACTGATAGAAATATACACCAAACGATTGTATTGTGTCTCTACTGGTTCACCAGATGTATTGAAAAACTTTGTACTGGTTGTATTAAAGTATTCTGAATAATCATCTGGATTGTACATTTCCCAGGATGAATCTGCTGCACTGTATCCTTCACTGTTACCACTTTTTTTATCCATCAAACTTCGTTCCTGATATTGGAAACCAAGTCCTAAAGTGTAACCATTTTCAAATATATAGTTAACTTCAAGTGGAATAGTAAATGCTTTAGTCACTTGCCACCATTTAGACTCGACATTATATGGGTTTGAATAAGTAGTGTCAAATACCTCTATTGAGTCAATAATTTGATAATCGTATCCAAATAATACCGTATCTGTAGTATCATATGACCAGAATGAATCAATCATACGGTCTTGCTGCTGACTATCAAAATACGTTGGTGTTTTCAGGACATCCTTATTTTGTCCTCGCCCTAGCTTAAAATAAAGTTTATCATTAAATAAATAGCCACTAATCTCCTGATAATTTTCCCAATAAGGTAATGCAGACTCATTTGAGCTTGGTAAAAATCCCTCAATAGATTTTTCAACCCAATCAAAAGTTGTTTTCGATCTCCACTCTTCATCTCTGCTTAAATGGGCATATTGCGCTGTAACAGCCAGACCAAATACAGAACCATTTAGCTCCAACTGGACACCACGCTCATCATTAAAACTGTAGTTATGCGTTACTCGGCCTAATAATGTAGCATTCTGTTCTTTGCCTAAAGTTGGCATTTGCTGGTATTCGATCTGATTTCCATAATCATTTACAGTAATGTCACCATGAGCAGCATCAAATGAATACCGTTTATATTCTGTTGACAGACCCCAGTTTCCTAAATAAAGATTTAAATTATGATAAACACCAAACCCTCGTTTTAGTGTATCATTAGGAGCATTAGTGCTAATGTACTCTGTAGATACTTTATCAACATATTCTGAAAAAAAATCTAAATTACTCCCAGCCCAAGAAATATAAGCCCCTTTTAAATTATGATTAACAGGAACATTTGGACCTAGTGTTAATTGATGGTCTTCATTAGACCTCAATTGGGTTAAACCTAAGGAAAAACTGTTCCAATCAAATTGTAAACGGTTTGCATTCATATTATGGATATTATTGAAATCTGGTATTCTATCTGAATATTGATTAGAATACATATTAGAACTCCCATTCATATGTCCTACCAAAAAGGGCCCATTATTGTATTCTATAAACATACCTCGAGTTCCATTATCAAAATTGGTTATTTGATCATCAAACTGGTTCAGGAGCATACCTCTGCCCCATATTTCATAGATATCACCAATTTTCAGATTAAAATCACCTGTTGAATATTCCATTCTGAATTTTCTGATCTCATTTATAGGGAACCCAATATCTGGAGGGTTGGAATATTCATACTGTATCCAACCCTGTAAATCATTATAGAAAAAATTAATATCTAATAAATTTTCTGAATAATTATAAAAATCATAATTATTGCCATAACTTGTATTAATCGCTGAATTAAAGTCTAGACTATTTCCAAATAAAATAGAAAACACGATATAGCTACTAAAGATTCTAGCCTTCAATTGTATTTTCCTTTATTTTATTTATTAGTATTTCAATTTGATTTTTTATTTCAACTTCTTCACCAGGCAAGTAGCCTTGATGACGCCACTTAATTTGTCCACCTTTATCAACCAGAATTAATGTAGGCATAACCATTCCATTTAGTTTTTTTGAGATTGTTTTATTCGGATCCATTCCAACTAAAAATTTATAATTTTGCGAACGAACATAAGATTTCACTTTTCCAACAGAACGTGGAGTATCCGTATTAATCATTAATACTTTAAATCCATTGTCTTCGAATTCCTGGTGATATTCATCTAAAAATTTCATCACCTTTTTACAAGGGACACACCAAGTTGCCCAAAAATCTATCATCATGGGACCATCTTCAACTAATTCATGAATGGTTGTTTTGGTACCATCAAGCATTCTGATTTTAAGGTTTGGAACAGTATTCGTATTACTCGATTCTTCTGCTGAAATTATACAAATTAAACTGATGAAAAATATAATTATTCTTTTATTGATAGACATATTTAAAAAAGTTATTTACTAAGGTTAATTATTGTTTAAGATGGTTTGTACTAAAGCAATTACATCGACAATATTTATATGTGCATCATCATTTATATTCATAATTGCATCCTGACATTCATAAGAATCGCCCGTAATTAAAAAATCCACAAGTGTTAAAACATCCATGATATCAATCAAAGGTTCTCCTGAAGTATCGGTATCACCACTGAGGTTACCAAGTACATAAACTAAGTTATCGCATGGGTCACAAGCATCACCAATTAAATCACTATCACTATCTTCTTGATTGGGATTATATATATCGATACAGTTATCATCACTATTTAAGATACCATCATCATCAATATCTGGATTCATGTCATTTATGTTTACAGCAGTTACTTGATAAACCTGTTTTGATGAATAGTTTTGAATAATGGCAATGATCTTCACACTATCTGAGTTCCAATCTTCACTCAATGAGAAAGTCCCAGAAAATGTTTCAGATTCCCCACTTTCACTAATACTAAGATCTTCAGTAGCAAGCCAATCTCTAGCAACATTTCTAGCATTATGATATTGACTAGCTCCCGTCCAATAAGACCATATGTTATCTT
Organism: uncultured bacterium; assembly: GCA_964586315.1. GTDB lineage: Bacteria > Fidelibacterota > Marinisomatia > Marinisomatales > UBA1611 > CAZEER01. The sequence goes on from CAZPHE010000052.1 coordinate 12,453, forward strand.
CTACTACAAAAATATCAACCTTCTGATTCGAATTACTCATACCATCATCCATAGATACAGTTACATCATAACTTACATCTGCACCTGCATATCCATTGATCACTATTTCATAAGGCGTATCATCTCCAACCATACTATTGTATAGTGCTTCAAATGTTCCGATGAATGCTTGCCAGTTTCCATTTGCATAACCACCTATTGTTGACTCGACACCATTCCATTGGGTATGAGGGATACCACTTACACCATACATTGCACCTCTGGTACTATACTCGGGTATATCAAAATCTGAATTACCTGGAGTAAAGCTAGGATTATGCCATTCAATATTTACTAATGTTTCAGGATAATCATCTAACATTTCTGATATTGCGAAACTCGCAGAAGGACAATATGGTCATTGAAGCCCTGTGAAATCTTCTACAAATACTTTCTGAGCATTTCTTGAAGCATTCTGAACTATAACCTCTAAGTTTTGCATTTGAATATCAATTGGATCTAAAATTTGGGTATGACCTAATGATATTAATAGAATCAATATTATTTGTTTCATATATGACCTTTTTAATACTATAAAATTGGTTCCAGAAAAGATTTTAACTCATTTTCATTTACAAATTTCAAACTCACATTACTAAGAGACTCAATTTCACTTACCGGTAAAATAAATTCATATACAGCTTGAATATCTACAGTTTCCATTGCGACTTGTAAAGACCACCCACCAACAGAGAACTCAATTAAAGGTGCAAATTGGTTCTGTGGAACATAAAGCACTTTATTACTATTCCGTTTATGCCAATATTCTTCAGGAGTATCTGCAACAACAATCAAAGTATTTCGATTTTTGTCAAATATTCTTAAAATAGGTATAATTCGATAAGCACCAGATGTGATTATATTTACGTGTTTTTGAGGGAAATTAAATTTGGTTCTATCAAAATAAAAAATAGTTAGGCTTCCATTTTGCTCTAACCCTGTATAAGGCAGACTTGCAAGCATATCTTTCAAAATTTTACCCTTCAATCTATATATCACTGGGAAACGGACTGTCATATAGAGTTCATCATCTTCATGGTACTCAAATTCCGGTCTCTGAAGCTCCACTTCATAAGGATTTGTAAGTAACTGATCTAGTACTGTAGAAAGTAAACGTGTATTGCCTGCATTTTCTGGATTTTCTTCAAATTTACGTTCTACATCAAAATCCATAGTCCATTCACCAGAATCAAAGCGTGAAACATCCTTCTTAGGTCTTTCTTTATCCCGTGCTTTAGCACCCAACAAAAATTCCATGGAAGCTTCTAATTCAGCAATTTGCATATCTAGACTTGTCGCAACTTTTTCAGCTTGTATCGATATAGGATTCCTTTTCTTTACAGATTTTGAATCAGTATATTTAGGAAAGGGGGAAATTTTTGATTTTGGCTCTTCAGGTAGAAACGGTTGAATAATTTTTATGACAGCATTACCAACTGCTTTATTAAGTACCGGAACTTGACTGTAAACCTCCGAAATATCTGATTTGCCTATTTCTTCCCAATTAGCTACATCAACTACTTGTACCGTAACATAAACCTTATCTAATTCTCTAGTATATTTACCTAAAATTAAAAAATTTCGTGATCCTCTGGGTTGTTTAAGCATTAATGACCGATCATTCATAATTATTTCTAAATCTTCTCTGTTCTTTATCCTTACACCATAAATATTTTTAATTTCCTCTCGGACCATATCACTCAAACCTGTTGCAATCCACTCAACTGCTGGGTCATTTTGAATATTATCAAATGGGAGTAAATAGACGTAAGTATAGGATTGCTTAGCATATATAAATGATACACAAAGGATAAAATAGAAAACTTTCATCATCCTAATGATTGGTTTCATGAACTCAAATTAAAGGTAATCAATGGTTTAATCCAGACCAATTTAATAATCAATTTAATTCTTGTGTTGTTTCATAATTTTTGCCCAAGAATCCCTCAAAGATACTGAACGAATAAAAATATTTTTATTTGCATTGTTTTCAGTCCTATCTTTTTTAAAATAGCCTAACCTTTCAAACTGATAAGTCTTATCTTTAGCATCAGCAAGGCTTGGTTCTAGTTTAGCATTATCGAACACTTTACATGAATCAGGATTAAGAGCATCCAAATAATTATCATTTTCTTCTGGTTTTTCTTTCATGAATAGGCGATCATAGACTCTAACTTCTGCATCAATCGCATGATTTACACTTACCCAATGCAAAGTTGCCTTTACTTTTCTACCGTCTGGAGAATTACCCCCCTTGCTTTTTGGATCATATTTACAGTGTATTTCTAAGATATTGCCACTATTATCTTTGATTAAATCTGTACAAGTAACAAAATAAGCATAACGCAATCGTACTTCTTTTCCTATGGTTAATCTGTAATATTTATTTGGTGGGTTTTCCATAAAATCATCTCTCTCAATATATATTTCCCTGGAAAAAGGGAGTTGCCTTTTCCCAGATTTTGGATCTTCTGGATTATTAATGCCTGTAAGCATCTCTATTTTATTTTCGGGATAATTTGTTATAACAACTTTTAAAGGATCTAATACTGAAAGAACGCGCGGAGCAGTTTTATTTAGTTCTTCTCTCAAAGAATTTTCTAATCTAACAACATCAATTACAGAATCCCTTTTTGTAACGCCAACTTTTTCAGAAAATTTGCGAATAGATGCAGAAGTATAGCCTCTTCTGCGTAATCCTGAAATAGTTGGCATTCTTGGATCATCCCATCCATCAACATATTTCTCATCAACCAATTTCTTTAATTTTCTTTTACTTACAACCGTAAAATTTAAGTTTAGTCTTGAACATTCAATTTGCTGGGGATGATAGATATCCA
>CAZPHE010000053.1:0-14736 GCA_964586315.1 uncultured bacterium
TGGAGGTGGTGATGATATATGGAATACGGATGATCAATTTCGTTTTGCTTATCAAAAAATAAAAAAAGACTTTACTTTTACCATCAAAATAGACTCACTTTATAATACTCACCAATATGCAAAAGCTGGAATAATGATTCGTAAAAGCCTCAACAAAAATTCTGCTCATGGGATAGTAAATATATTCCCAAATGGCAATACAGAGTTTGGTTATAGAAGCGAAAACGGTGAAATGATGAAAGCAATACCTGGTCCAAAAATAGAATGGGATAACGCTAGATTAAAAATCAAAAAAAATAAAAACATGGTACGGTTTTTTGTTTTTAGCGATGGATCATGGTTTGATATAGGAAAACTAAATATATCTAAATGGGGTAAATCTTTTTATGTTGGTATAGCAACACTATCCCATGATAATAATCAATTAACCACAGCTCAATATTCAGAAATTAATCTTCAATATTAGGTATTACACAGGTACCTAGCCCGCGATTACAGATAATAATAAATAAATCCCAAGTGTAGTTTCAATAATTATGTAAGAAACAGATTTTTCATGTTTCCATTGAGTCATATTAATTGGATGAATATCTATTCCATAACCTTTATTTATTTCTCTTTCAGATTTTGGTTTGAAAAATCCGATAATAAGCATTAGCCCTATAGATATTACAAAACTAATAAAATAGCCATAACGCCAGCGCAGTTCTCCATTTCCGTCAATAACGTAAGCCAAGGAAAAGTTACAGTTTTATCATCCATATTAGTTTGTGTTAATACGGAAAGATATTCAAGATTATTTTTATAAATGGTTAAACTATCATTTATAAATGATCCCTTCCCCAGTTTGATTAATGCTAAAAAGGGAATTGATAATCCTCCAATTAATAACCCGAGCCCGTTTATTGTATCACTAACAGGAAAAGATTTTAATCCACCAAAGATTGCATAAGCGCTACCCAAAATATCTATAGTAGGAACAAGAGTATCTAATTTTATTTCTAATGAAAACATTTCCTTCAAGACTAAGGATCCTGTATATAATGCGATAGAAAATAATACCGTTACATAACCAAAAAAGAATAAACCTGAAACCATAGAAGAAGTAGTTTTATCAAATCTTTTTTCTAAAAAAGCAGGCGTTGTTGTAAAACTACTTGCTAAATAGCGAGGTAAAAAGATCAAAGCTGTCGTAACCCTGGCAAAAGCTTCCCAAGCGATACCAACAAGTGTCGTATCTCCAAATACGTCACCATTCAAACCAACAAGTTGCGCTGTAGAAATATTTGTACAGTGTTTTAGCATGAAGGTATTTTAAAATGAGAATTTATTTTAGATTTTTCCATTATCTTTCATTTTAAATTTAAAATACAATCTAGCTAGAGTACGATACTTTGCAATACAAACTTATTATAATCATATTTTTTCTTAGTTTTTCAACTGCCCAGACAGTCCAACTAAATGAAATAGTTTCAAGTAATGGAGATATATTATTTGATGAGGATGGCGACACACCAGACTGGATAGAAATTTATAATACAAACTCAGAATCTTTAAATCTTTTAGGATTTGGGATCACTGATGATCCAGATGATTTACAAAAGTGGATTTTCCCTTCAATGGAAATTGAACCATCCAATTATCTTATCATATTTGCTTCTGAAAAAGACCGTAAGGATATTGTAATGCAGTGGGATGCAATAATAGACTGGGGAAATATTTGGTCTTACTGGGTCGGGAATAGCGAACCTATATCTGATTGGGAATTACCAGAAACAGATATAAGTTTCTGGCCAACAGGAATTAGTGGATTTGGTTATGGAGATAACGATGATAATACTGATATAGGACAAACTACATCTGTGTATGTTCGAAAAAGTTTTAATGTTACTGATCCATCGATTATCATTAAAGCTTTATTTCATATCGATTATGATGATGGATATATTGCTTATTTAAATGGTATTGAATTCTCACGTAGAAATCTCGGCGCGGTTGGATCATTAGTCAATTATAATACAACTACAACAGCTCTCCATGAAGCAGAGATCTACTCTGGAGGTTTTCCCGAGCAAATTATTATTGATCTTGAAGAGTTTTCAATTACTTCAGGAATAAATATCTTGGCTATTGAAGTCCATAACTATAGCAATACTTCATCAGATTTAAGCTGCATACCCTTTTTAACTCTAGGTTATAATATTGATATAGAAAATACAAATGAACCTATTGATTTAATGGAATTGCCAAATTCATTTTTGCACACAAATTTTAAAATTAGCTCTAGCGGTGAAAATCTTGTATTAAGTGATGAAAATGAAACCATTTTAGATTCCATAAATACTGGTGCATTAGAGACAAATATGTCTATAGGAAGAGAATTAGAAGGTGATAATTGGGCCCTCTTTTCTGATCCAACACCTGGTGAATCAAATTCAAATCCAGCCTACCTTGGTGCACTAGCATTACCAGGATTCTCATTGGAGTCGGGATTTTATGAGAGCAATCAAATTTCATTGGAGATAACTAGTCCTGATGAATCAGCAACCATATATTTTACTACAGATGGTACTAAACCCACTATCAATGATACACAATATGAAAACGCAATTATAATAAACTCTAATACCGTAATTAGAGCGCGTTCAGTTTTAAATGACTGGGTGCCTTCAGATATAACAACAAAAACTTTTATTATAGGAACAGATGATTTTAATGATCTTCCAAAAATTTTTCTTACTACGGATCCAAACAGTTTTTTTGATAGTGATACCGGAATGTATGTAATGGGACCAAATGCTGAATGGGATTTCCCTTATTTTGGAGCAAATTTCTGGGAAGATTGGGAACGCCCTATTCATTTTCAAATACTAGAAACAAACGGTGCAAATTATTCAGCTGATGCTGGTGTAAAAATCTTTGGTGGGTGGAGCAGGGCATTTCCTCAAAAATCCCTATCAATATTCTCAAGAAGCTATATTGGACCTAGTAGCTTTAATTATGAATTATTTCCTGAGACAGGAATAATGAACTATGAAGCATTTGTATTAAGGAATTCTGGGAATGATTGGGAATCAACAATGCTCAGGGATGGATTTATATCAAGTCTAGCGAAAAATTTAGATATAGACTATCAAAAATACCGTCCTTCTCTTTTATACCTAAATGGTGAATTTTGGGGAATCCAAAATATTAGAGAAAAAGTAAATGAACACTTTATTGCTTCAAATCACTCAATCTCAAGCGAACATATAGATCTATTAGATATAGAAGGTATATATGAGCATAATATTATCCATGGAACTAACTCTGATTATCAAACTTTAATCAACTACCTAGAAACCCAAGATATGAATGATCCTTTGGTTGAAGCTGCATTAGAAAACTGGATAGACATAGAATCTTATATGAGCTACCAGGCATTTCAGATATTTATAGATAATCGAGATTGGCCAGGAAATAATATAAAATTTTGGCGTGATCATAGAGTTGGTGGTAAATGGCGCTGGATACTATATGATACAGATTTTGGCTTTGGCATTTGGGAGCAATCTGCTTACACATTTAACACATTAAATTTTGCTCTAGAAAGCAATGGGGCCGGATGGCCAAACCCACCATGGAGTACTTTTATTTTTAGGAAAATTATGGAAAATTTCCACTTTAAAAATTTATTTATAAATATTTACTGTGATATGCTAAATACTGTTTTCCAACCAGAATTTTTAATTGATCATCTCGATTCAATATCAACTACAATAGAAAGTGTAGTGCCAACACATAGATCAAGGTGGTATAACGATGGAAACTGGCCTAATTCTACTGTCAACTGGGAATGGAGATTAGAGGTAATGGAAAATTTTAGTAATAATAGGCGTGTTTATGCAATTAATCATATTCGCGGTGAATTTAATTTGCCAAATCTAGCACAAATGGAATTAAATATTATTCCAGATGCAGGCGGCTCAATCAAAATCAACACATTAAATATAAATGAATCAGGATGGACAGGCTACTATTTCCCCACAGTACCAATTCATTTGATTGCAAAAAAAAATGATGGATATCAATTTAGCCACTGGCTGGAATTCCCTGATTCAAATAATACATTAAATATTAACATAACAGATCCATTTACATTAACCGCGGTGTTTTTACCTAGTGAATTAAGTCCTGGAACAGTGGTAATTAATGAAATTAATTATAATTCTAATGATGATTTTGATTCAGGAGACTGGGTTGAATTATTTAATCCTGGTGAAACCAATCTCGATCTTTCAGGTTGGGTTCTAAAGGATGATGATGATAGCCATATGTACACTATTCCTGAAGAAACCATGCTTGATAGCGGTGGTTATATAATTCTTGCAGAAAATATCGAACTTTTTACATCTAATTTTGTGAATATAAATCAAGTTATCGGACCTTTTGATTTTGGCTTGAGTGGTGGTGGTGATGATGTAAGAATCTTTGACAACAATGGAAGCTTAATTGATTCTGTAAAGTATGATGATAGTGATCCTTGGCCTATAGAAGCAGATGGAGATGGTGCAACTCTTGAACTAATTAATCCTTTTTTTGATAATACACTAGCAAGCTCTTGGGGAAGTTCCAATAGTTTTGGTTCTCCAGGAGAACAAAACTCAACCTACCTTTCTTCAAAAGAAACAGAAAACACTATCCCATCCGAAGCTTCTCTTTTTACTGCTTACCCTAATCCATTTAATGGTACCATAAATATTCCTTTCAGACTACCACCAAATATTAATTCATCTATTATAATATACAATTTACTTGGGAAAACAATTAAAGTGATTTCACTTCAACATTTTCAGCCAGGAAAAAATTCTATTTCTTGGGATGCAAAAGATCATTTAGGTCATGAAGTCAGTACTGGTATTTATTTTGTAAAACTCCAGTATTCTGATCCAAGTAATGTTCAAAAGCTAATTTATTTAAAATAAATTAACCTTTTCAGTTTCATATTTTTCTATATTTTTTGCTTACCATTACTAAGAGTTAAAATTGAAAAACATATTATTACACTTTTTTATGATTACTACAAGTTTTGCTGGAATTACATATGAGAGAGGAATCTTAACAGAATTTTTTGGAGGCACCTCACCTAATACATCTTATGATAATTGGATAAGCCACACAACAGAAGGTATTGCTAGTGATGGTTTTAATGACTATGGTCCATCATGGCTTGACACCCAAACTAATGGATTTGGCCAACACAGAATTTTAACAGAAAATTCAGAGACGCTTAATTATTGGGAATCAATCTTTGATAATTTTGTTATAGGTGATACAATACTTGTTGATTCATTGCTCCAGGATTCCATTGAATCTTTTTTTTATGAACTAATTATTTTTGAAGATACATCAATAAATAAAACTTACCATATCATAAGAGAGCAATTGGATACAACTTATGTTGATTTAAATATTCCTGATAATGATGATGATGATGTTATTGGCAGCTTTAAAAATAGCTGGGGAATGTATATTATAAACCCTACTGCAAATAGAGAGCAGGTTATTATACAAGTTCCTCATCCCTGTGATGATTTTATTGCATCTTATATAGCATTAGAAATTTTCATCCAAACAGATGCATTCGCATTTATGATTGCCAGCGCAGGTAGAGAAGTAGCATGGAATGGAATAGGAAATTATTCAAACAATAAATCTATTTCAGATCCATCACGATATCCTTACACGGTATTTCAAAAGTTTCAAGAATCTGTCGCTCATCCACTCATTGGATTAAATCCTCATTGGCCACTGATATTTGCTATACATAGTTTTGATAACGAAACACACCTTTCTAGAAAATCAATAATAATGGCTGCTGGGGCTCAAAATTCATTCACTACAAAGCCAATTAGAGATATTTCAGATAGTCATTTAGATATTTTAAACTTTACATCTGAATATCCCATTATAGTAAACCAGTTTGATAATACCGATCCATTACATGTAACAGAATATTATGAAATTTTCTATGATGATTATTGTGTATATGATAATGGAAATAATGAATTCTCTATTACATTAGCATCAGAATTGAGAGGGCCAGCCACGGGTATTCAAATGCTTGATATACAATCTCAAATTAATAGTTATTCAGTATATGAACCATGGGTACATATTGAATTGGATGAGAAACCTATGATATTTGATAATATAGAACTTTCAGATGAAATATTATATAGTAATGGTATATATCCTGTCGGATTTCAAAACTTTTCCATAATACATGAATATTACCAACCATTTATTGATGCTATTGTATCTTATTTGAACCATTGGGATATAATACCTGATCTAAATTCCCCAGATTCTATCGAATCAATTATGGCTTTTAATGTTGATAATTCTGATCAAGTATATCTCAGTTGGTCTCCAGTTTATGATACAAATTTTAAATCTTATGAAATTAGAGCAGGTACCGATACGATATTTAGCAATCCAATTCTTTTTAATCTAACACATTATAGCATGTTACAATATATGCGCAAAGATCACGAAACCTTTGAAGGATTAAATAATACTGAATCATGGTGGTTTCAAATTCGAGGAGTGGATTACTTCAATAATATTGGTCCTTGGTCAACATCGGTTTCTAATCTTTTACCAGGTCATAGTCCACCTGATACTCTTTTATTTTTTTCTAATAACATCTCTATAGAAAGTATCATCCTTGAAGATTTTGATGACCAAAGTTTTCTTATTGATACCACAAATACAATTCCTGGGGATAGCCCGACTCTTTCTCTTTTTGGTAATACTTGGAAATCAATTCAAATTGATCCTTTTTTATTAGATACAACAACAGTTTTACAAGTATTTATCAAAATTGATAGTACTTCAGAAATTCAAGCATTAGGATTTGCAAATAGCGAAAAGTATATCAGATATTCATTCTCAGGTTTTGAAACTTTAAATATTGAAGAATGGATACCTGTTTATCAAGGAGCAAATCCAAATGGGTTATGGCATTCTTATCGGTTACCTATTGGCAATGATTGGCTAGCCTGGTATGATACCTTATCATATATTAATGAGATTCATTTTATTAATGATCACGATGATACTAGTAGTTCTCCAGGAATTATTAATTTTAGTATGATTCGTGATATAACATCGGATCTTCCTATCCCTCCTATAGTATCTATTGATTATAATTTTCAAAATATTCGTAATGAAGAGAATCTTGAGCAAGTATCCGTATCATTCCAATCAATAGTACAAGATATTGACTCTTATTCTTTTTCATATAATTGGGAATTTGGAGATGGTCAATCGTCAAGCGATCCAAACCCATCACATGATTATATTATAGAAGATGATCATGAATATTCTGTGATATTAATTGTAGAAGATGAAACTGGGAACCAAGGTTTTGCAACAACTGCTATCCAAGTTGATCAAGGTAGTTCTTCCTTCCCTATAACTTTGAACTTTGTGGGGGATATTATGATGGGCAGACGATTTGAAGATATTGACGGGATTATCACAAATAATGGTGTAAATGCTCTTTTTGAGCCAACACTTCATTTATTGGGCCTTGCTGCCGATATCACAGTAGCGAATCTAGAAATTCCTTTTTCAAATCAAGGATATCCTCATCCAACAAAAAGTATAATTTTCCGTACTGCTCCAGAAAATGTCAGTGGATTAATTTATGCTGGAATTGATGTGGTATCTATTGCAAATAACCATATTCTTGATTATATGGAACCTGGGTTAATTCAAACCCAAAATATTTTAACTGAAGCAGGGATTCTTCATTCTGGCGCAGGATTGAATAGCTATGAAGCTTACCTTCCTGCATTTAAATCCATAAAAGGGAAAACTATTGCTTTTCTTGCTTCAAGTGATAGAACAGGTCAATATAATAATTATCAACCATACTTAAACGCAGGAGAAAATAAATCTGGATTCGCTTATATGACTCCCTATTATCTTAAACAACAAATTGAATCTGTGAAGGATATTACAGACTTAATTATAGTAGAGATGCACGCGGGTAGCGAATATTCGTTTGAGCCAAGCGTAGGATATGATTCCTTTACTCTACCAGATAGATTTAAAAATTTGAGAACAAACCCAGCAAGTGAAATGGGATTTGTTGATAATCCAAAATACGGTTTGGATGCAGAAGATTATTCCTGGCGTCTTGATAGACCTCAAATGTGGGATCGAGCCATCCGACATTTTGCAATAAATGAAGGTGCAGATTTAGTAATCGTACATCACCCACACATTTTACAAGGTGTAGAAATCTATAATGGTAAACTTATCGCTCACTCTTTAGGGAACTTTATTTTTGATTTGAATTATCCTGAGACATATCCATCAATGATACTAAATACTTCTGCTGATGAAACTGGATTATTTGATTATACAATTACACCTTTATATATTGATGATTATTTAACTAGACCTGCAACAGGTGAATTAGGCAATTATATACTGGATTATATTGCAATGCGTTCAAAAGAACTTGATACTTATTTACATGTAGATACAGATAATCAACGTGCAGTTGTAATTGTAGATACCATTAATATGCAAACCGAATATATTATTTATAATGGTTGGGTAATCAATTTTAAACCGGTTCAACTATCTGGAGAATCATATTTTGAATCAGAACCAATTAAATTAGCCAAAGCTGGAAGTATATCAGAGATTCTAGGCGGTAATCCAAATATATCTCATTATAGACTTGGAAGAGAAAAAATTTGGATGAACAACTTTGAGGATGAAGGTAGTACGCTTTGGAATTTAAATAGTGAATCAGAAACCTTGCAGGACACTGTTTTTCGTAGAGGTGAAAAAGGACTCTTACATGTGAGATCTGAAGACTCACCAGGCAATATTGTTACAGATCTAGAAGAGCGCATCCCAATAAATAAAGAATTTTTACATACACTATATGGTTCAATAAAAACAAAGAATGCAAAAAATATTACACTAGAAGCAAGATTTTATGATGGACGTACCGGTGAAAGTTTAAGCACCGCCTCTATTAATGATTCTATATCAGGCAATACTTCCTGGCAAAAATACTGGGACGAAATTTCTATCCATGAAAATGGTGAGTTTATTAATATTAGGATGAATAGCGATGTCCCAGATTCAGGAATTTCCTATTCATATTTTGATGACATTGGATTAATTCAGTGGGACAGTTTGAAAATCATTACTGGATATCCAATCATAATTTCATATCCAAATGATTTCGAATATATCCAACTATTTTTTAGTCAGCCTGATATGGATAATTTATTTGGATTGGAGTTAAAGAATACAATTCTTGGAACTTTAGAACCTTTAGCATCTTATCCAAAAGCAGTAAAAACTTCAATTACTGCACCTGGAAATTTTTACTTTTTTGATGAATCAGTGGGACCAGTTGGAAACCGTAATTGGTCCTTTGGCTCAAATTCAGATGGAGTGGGGGAAACACCGTTTTGGTTTTGTGAGAGTCCAGGGATATATGAAATCTCTCTTTCTGTATTAGGCCCAAATGGGCAAGAAAACACAGGACTATTGAATGTAATTGCCATTGCAGAAGGTATGGAAGAATATGAATTGGGGGATGTAAATGGCGATGGCGCAGTTACAATAGTTGATGCACTTTTAACATCAAACTATTTAATAGGACTATTTAATTTGCAACCTTTAGAATTCCTTGCTGCAGATGTAGATGGAAATACTATGATAAGTATTTTTGATATTTTATTAATATCAGATATGGCAGATTAATCAGCTTATATAATCAAATATTTGATTTAAATCTGTAAGAATTGTTCGACCTGTTTTTTGTAGTCTATCAAAACTAACATGACCATGATCAACTAATAAACAATCCACATTCATACTTGCAGCAACATCACTATCATGTATTGTGTCTCCCACCATGACAACTTCATCATTTTTATAAGGCAATTGACTAATTAAATAGGTCCCCAGTTTAGTTTTTCCTGTTGCATATTGATTATTAATACCAAAAATTTTTATAAAATATTTTTGTAAATCATGCGACCTTACCCATTCTATAAGAAATTCATGTTTACCAGCAGATAGAATAGATTGAGTTATGCCAAGAATAGAAATTTTTTCTAAAACTTTTCTACACCCTAGATGAAGTTTAGCAAGGTGGAATTGCTCTCCATAAAATTCAACAAACTCGTCTCCTGCAACTTCAAATGGTTCTTCTTTAAAATCAAATCCTAATTTTTTATAGTAATCTTTTACTGGGAATGTGAAAATACTTTTGTAGGTTTCTTCAGAAATAGATGACAGTCCTCTTTTTTTTAAACAGTTATTAATACCATTAACACATACCCATCGATCATTTAAAAGAGTACCATTCCAATCCCAAATAATGTGTTTGTATTTCATTATGAATAATATGTCAAAATTGTAATAGAAACATTTTAATTAGGCTAATTTGTTACTTATGGAACCAACATTTATTAAAAATTTAACAACTAGAATAAAACAAAATCTTCCAGGGAAAGCCGCACAAAAGAAAATGATGATTAAGACTCAAATTCCAATAAAGCCTAAATTTAATAAAAAAAAATTTAAACCTGCAGCCGTATTAATCCTTTTATATCCATTTAATGATGAATGGTATTTTTTCCTAACCAAGAGAACTGAAAATGTTGATCATCACAAAGGACAAATAGCTCTGCCCGGGGGTATGGTTGAAAAAAATGAGACAATTGAAGAAGCTGCTATAAGAGAGACATATGAAGAAATTGGAATTTATCCAAAAAACATTAAAATCATTGGGTCTTTATCTTCATTTTATGTAACTGTATCAGGATTTCAAATTTACCCTTTTTTAGGATGGACAAACAAAAAACCAAAAACTAAAATTAATGATGCTGAAGTAGAACAAATTTTTTCTGTATCAATAAATACACTTATTAAAAAAGAAACAAAAAAATATAAAAATGATATTTTGTCTGGATACCCAGCTAGAATACCTTATTTTGATTTAAAGAATGAAATGGTTTGGGGCGCAACTTCAATTATTTTATCAGAGTTTAAATTTATTTTAAAGGATATTTCATGACATTAGGTCAGTGGCTCAATTCACTTTCTGCTATGGACCATATTATTTTAATATTATTATATAGTGGATCTGTTTATTTAAGTAAAATCACATTGGAAACAATGATAGATTATTATAATGAAAAAAAACAGTATAATAAATTCAGAGTTCAATTCCGTATTACACCTGCGGCTTTACTAACATTAGGTTTCATTTATAGTTTTTTTATTTACAAAATTCTGGATGCTATATTTGAATTTATGCCTTGAAAGATAAAAAAGATTGGATACCTTTATAAAATTCAATACGTTGTAAACGAAAATTCTGATAGATATATTGATAAATATTAATTACTTATACTATTCTCATTTTTAAAAATTAATTTATATTAATGACCAAGAAAAAAAATAAAATCTTTGTAATAGACACTAATGTAATTCTTCATGATTCTACCTGTATTCAGAATTTTGAAGATAATGAAATTGTGATACCAATTTCAGTATTGGAAGAGTTAGACCAATTCAAACGTGGTAATGAGCAAATCCATTATAATGCGCGTGAGTTTCTAAGAAAATTGGATGAGTTATCAATAGATTCTGATGACAAAAATTTAAATAAACTAAATGGTAAAATTAAAATAGTTGTTAATCATAATTGGCACCCTAATGTTAAAGCGATATTTAATGAGGATTGTCCCGATAACCGAATTATTAACTGCGCATATAAAGTTCAAAATGAGAATTCCAATCAAGTAGTTATACTTGTGTCAAAAGATACGAATATGCGATTAAAAGCACGTTCATTATCCATAAAAGCAGAAGACTATACAACTGATGCAATAGATAGTATCCAACATCTTTCTGAAAGTAATAGATTAATAGAGAATGTCGATAGTAATGAAATTGATATAATCCACAATTCTTCTGGGGTTAAAATTGATCAATTAAAATCAGTTACATCACCATTGCCAAATGAGAATTTTATTTTAAGAAATGGTCAAAAATCTGTATTAGCAGTATTTGATTCTTTTGAAGAAAAAATGATTCGTATAAACAATCCAAATGCCTATGGAATTATACCAAGAAATGCTGAACAATCATTTGCTCTTAATATGCTCCTAAATAATCGTATTCAACTTGTTGCCATTTCAGGTAAAGCAGGTACTGGGAAAACTCTTTTAGCATTATCAGCAGCTTTGGAAAAAAGAAAAGATTTTAGACAAATATTTTTAGCTAGACCTATTGTACCTTTAAGTAATAGAGATTTAGGATTTTTACCCGGTGATATTAATTCAAAACTGGAGCCTTATATACAACCTCTTTTTGATAATCTTACAGTTATACGTCATCAGTTTAAAAAGCATGATAAACGCGCAACAAAAATCAATGAATTATTAGATGAAGAAAAGTTATTAATCACTCCTTTAGCATATATCCGTGGTAGAAGTCTTCAGAAAGTATTTTTTATTGTTGACGAAGCGCAGAATCTAACACCTCATGAAGTTAAAACTATTATTACTAGAGCAGGAGAAGGAACAAAAATTGTTTTTACTGGTGATATTCATCAAATTGACCATCCCTATTTAGATAAAAGATCCAATGGTCTCACTTATTTAATTAGTCGCATGAAAGGGCAAGATGTATTTTCTCATATTACCTTAGAAAAAAGCGAACGAAGTGAGCTAGCAGAATTAGCGAGTAATCTTTTATAAATATGCAGTTACCAACATTTTCATCTTTGCAAATTCATTTAGATGATCAAGGTCAAGAGTCCCTTTTAAAGCTCGCTCGATGGGGGAAAATTCTTGGGTCTATTAATTTTGGATTAGGTATATTTAATGGTTTAGTTGCACTTCCGCTTTTATTTGGAGGTCATAAATTGGCTACTATAGGTATCTCATCATTCTTTATCTCTGGAATTCTAATATATATGGGCTTGCAATTAAATGGAGCATCAAAAAATATACGATTTGCAATAACTAATGAGAATGATCAAATATTCTTTAATGCCTTAGAAAAAATTCAAAAATTTTTTTTCCTATCAGCAACGTTATATTTGATTGGGTTTATTTTTCTTATCTTTTTAATGAGCTTAGGTTTAATTGCTAGTAGTGGGCATGGTTTAATAGAAAAAAGCCCCACCACTGTCTCAATTTAATTACTCAATATACCTTCTATTTTTTCTTCTACTTTTTCTTCTAAAACTTTTTTGGTGGATTCTTTTGCATTGTCAAATGATTCTGAAGCTACATCTTTTATCTTTTCTACATTTCCAGACATCGATTTTTTAAGATCATCTACTGTTGCAGGAATCTCTTGATCTGTATAATTTAAATAAAAAACGTACATAACTAGCAATACACCAAAAGAGACAACTAGTTTAATGATTTTCTTTATTAATGCATAAACTAGGATAATAATTATAACTCCCAAGATTCCTAGATAGACAGGATTAGATGTAGCTGTACTAATAAGAGTTTCCATAATAGTATAAATATAAAAAAGTAATCCGTTTATGATTCAGATAATTTTCATTAATTTTTTATAATGAAAAAAATTTTACTACCACTCCTTTTATCTTGGATTATTGCTCAAGAGAAATATCCAGCTGATTCATTAATAAAATCAAAAAATACACCTTTTTTTCATAAAGTTGGTTTATTGCCAATTTCTGGATGGCAACGCATATCATACAATTCGAATTTTTTTAATTGTCAATTTTACCCTAGTTGCTCAAATTATGGTGCAATTGCAATAAAACAATATGGTTTTATTCGAGGATCAATTATAGTTACGGAAAGAATTTCTCGATGTAATCCATTTGCAATCTATTATCATTTAGAATTGAATCGTCCTTTTCATGATAATGACGGCAGATTAATTGATCCTATAAATCAAAAACAAATTTCTAACTCAAAAAAATCACCTTTAATATCGGTAATTTTATCCGCAATTCTCCCAGGAGCAGGAAAAATCTATTCCGGAAGAACAATGGATGGTATATTGGGTTTATGGAATGTTTATATGTGTTACAACTCAGCTAAATTTTCGATAAAAAATGAAAGACCTATTCTTGGCCCATTATTTGGAGTAGCTTTAGGAATTACTTACCTTGGAGAAATATATGGTGCATGGAGGTCTGCTGTCTATTATCAAAAATCAAATGACACAAAAACTTAATATTTCTGGTAATATTAATATCTTACTTTACAATATATAGGTTCAGTAATTGGGAAAAAGAATCAAAAACCGTCTCCATCATTACATTTTAACTAAAATCGAGGACTCTCAATTTGATAGATGCTCTATAGTTTTTTAGAATTTCAACACATATTTTATTGCCGGGTTAGCTGAGTTGGTTTAAGCGACTGACTCGTAATATATAGATATTTAGATAAGTTCAACAATATTAACATATAGTATATTAAAATATTATGATGTAACTATGATTTAATAGAGAATTGACCGATGAAGAAAAAGATCGAAATTGGGGTGATGATTTCAATACTGAAATGAAAGAGCGAAGAGAGTGGTATGATAATTTTGACTTGGATAAGGAGTATGAAAAAAGAAAGAATTGGTGAACATTTTGAGGTGTAGAGCCACCGAGCAGAATCGAACTGCTGACATCCAAATTACGAGTTTGGCACTCTA
>CAZPHE010000054.1:0-14461 GCA_964586315.1 uncultured bacterium
AGCAGAATTCTGGAGGAGATGGCACATCTCATTATCGAGTTGGTTTAGAGATTATTTTTACATGAGCATTCTTTTGAAATTTAGATCTTATGGAATGATTGCAGTTTTATTAACAACCCTTTTTACCTTTTTGGTAATCGGCTTATGGCATGGTGGGAACAATACTTTTTTAGTTTTTGGAATTGTACATGGTTTTTTATTTTTTCCAATAATCATTTTCAAAAAAAAACCTTATAAACATGATTTTTTTGATTCACCTAATTGGATCATAAAAATCAAAGATTTAGCACAAGCAATAAAAACATTTTTTTATTTTTCTATAACTTTGGTTTTTTTTAGAAGTGAAAGTATTAGCGAAAGTTTTAATTTTTTAAGTTCAATGTTTTATAACTTTTCAATACCTAAGGATAATAGACTAGGTATATTATTTATTACTTTTGTTTTTGTTTCGGATTGGCTATTGAAAAAAAATGAACGAGAAGTTCTAATCACAAATAAAAGGATGTATAATTGGTTAATAACATTATCATTGTTAACTATATTAACAATATATTTTTTAAATCAATTTTTACTTGGGAATGAAAACAAAGCCTTCATTTATTTTCAATTTTAGTAATGAATATTTTTTTTAAAAAAATATTATTAATCTCAATTTACTTATTGTTATTTATTTATGTATTAACATTAGATTGGATACCAAATGATCAAAAAAGCACATATTTAAAAGCTGCATACGATAAACAAAAATTAATTGAAGAAACTAATACTCCGAGAATTATTTTTTCTGGTGGATCGTCTTTAGCTTTTGGTCTTAATACAAAAAGGGTTATAGATGAAACAGGATTAAACTGTATAAATCTTGGTCTCCATGGTGGTCTAGGCGTAGATTTTTCATTAAATCAATTACTTTATTCTGTAAAAAAAAATGATGTAATTATTTTATCATTTGGTGCTGATGTGACCATAAAGGGCTCGGGAATTCTTTTATCAGAGGTATCAGATTTACCTTTCGTGAGATTAAGTTTTAAAGATATTTTTGAAAAGAAAAAACTGAATTATGTTAATAATTATAAATATTATTATGAGAAAATTAGAAAAGAATATGACACAAAATTGTATCATAGAAATGGGTTCAATGAATTAGGTGATCATATTGCTCATTTGAATTATGGTCATATAGAAAAAGAACCTACTGTCATGGTAGTTAGGTATTCAGATATGATTGATCCTTTAAATGATTTTTATGATGAAATGAAAAAAAGGGATGTCGAAGTATATTTTAGTTATCCGCCAATACGAAAAAGCCAATTCCTAAAAAATAAAATTTCAATACTAAAACATATTCTTGAATTGAAAGAAAAATTAAAAATTCCAATTCTAGGAGAGTTTGAAAGTAGTGTTTATAATGACTCTTTATTTTGGGATTATGAATACCATATGATTGATGCTGGTATTTCTAAAAATACTAGTTCAATTATTAATGAAATTATAAAAATGAAATTTTAATTTGTTTATTTCTGAATTAATAAAATTAAATAAGAACTTGGAGACTAATTATAATGAATTAATAGGATCTCAATTTTGTGATTTTTCATTAATTAGAATTATTGATAATTATCTTAGTAATTATATTAAATATTATGATATGTCATCAAAAGAAATATTGGATAGATATACAAAATTTTTATCAACTTATAAAAGAGACTTAATTAGTTTTATATCAACTGGGAAATATCCATTTCAATTAAAAACTACCAGGCTCAGTCTGGATAGAATATCCTATGATTTGGCTTTAATTTTATCTACAATGACTACATTACCCAGACACCAGATTATGCTAAATTTGATGCAATATAGCCAAGGAGTAAATGGAAAAACACTCATTATTGGACTTGGTTCCGGTCTTGAATTGGAAATCCTTAGTTTTGTTAAACCAAATCTTTCTGCAATTGCATATGATAACCAAATATCTGATTTTGTAATTTCATATTTTCAAGATAGTCATTTAATTAAACAAAATAAATTCATTGGGGATGAAAATAATTATAATTCTATTTTTGCCATTGAATTATTAGAACATTTAGATACTCCTTATGAACTATTAAAATTATGTTCGAATGCACTTGTTGAAAACGGTGAATTAATTATTACAACAGCTACCAATATTCCTCAATTTGACCATTTATATAATTTTAATAATCAAAAACAATTTTATAAAAATGTTAACGATATTGGTCTTAGAATAAAAAAAGAAATGGATATTTTCCATGATAATAGACCTGATAGAGTGCTCATAAAAAATACTTGGTACATCCTGGAAAAACTGAAATAAAAAAATTTGTTTAATCAAAGAATGAAGATTTATTTTAAAATTACCCAATCAAAATCTGCATATGCATCAATTTTTTCCCCATTTGTAGTTGAATAAAGACCACAATATGCTCCAGTGTAACCTTTACTAAGTATTTTATCAGAAGGTGTTTCAACAAAAAAACGGAAAGTATTTAGATCGCTTAATGAATAGTAATATTTATAGGTTTTATTATCTGAAATCACTTTGAAAATAATTGAACCGTTATAGGATGATAAGATATTCTCTTTAATGATAATGGGTTGATGGTTTTGTTCCTTAAATAAAAGAATAATCTTGAACTGCTCTTTAATTCTTTCAATTGTATAAGTAAAATAATTATCATCTTTTTGAAAAAGACAAATACCTGCTTGGACTCCAGATATGACTGGGTTAAATATCATTTTTGATAAAAATTCAAATTCACTTTCTTTTTGTCTGATTCCTAACAGACTACAATTGTTTCGGTCTTTAATTATGTTTTGATTAGAAAATAATCGAAGATAGCCGTCATCTGTATTAATATTATATATACCTTCTTTTGGTACACGGCGAAAATTCCATTCCAGATTTAAGTTCGGATTGTCAAAATCATCTTTGAATAATTTTTGGAAAACCTGAGGTGAATTAGGGAAAGGTATAGGGTAAGATTTCTCCAGTCTACCTGTCAGGGGAGAACAAACAGGCCACTCATAATTTACGTGTCTTAGTTTTTCAAAATATTCTTTTTCTGGTAGTTTTAACCATTCAATATCAATTTTATCATATTTCCATTCAAAGGGCTCTTTTTCCCATATAAGAGGTATTAAGTGTGTTTCTCGTCCCATATTAGAGTATGTATCAATTTCTGAACGTATACCAAGTGTAACCAGGTACCATCTACCATCAGAGAGTTCTACGAAATCGGCATGCCCTACACTGTTAACCCAGTAATTATATGATAGATGACGAGAAGTAAGAATTGGATTTCGATCATTAGGAACATAGGGACCTGTTATGTTATTGCTTATAGCAACCATAACTCCATGGTTAAGACCCGTACCACCTTCTGCAATTAAAAGATAATAATAACCGTTTCTCTTATATATATGTGGACCTTCAGCCCATGTACCGTAGTATAAAGCACCTCTCCATAAAAAATAACGATCTCCAATCAATGACCAATTATTAGAATCTAATTCCTGTAACCAAATTTCGCCTTCCCCATTAAAATTAGGATTTTTAGGAACATGTGTTCCAACATACCATACTTTATCATTATCAAAAATTATATCTGGATCTATACCTGGTGCGGAATCTATGATGTGTGGGTCAGACCATGGTCCTTCAATATTCTTTGCAGTAATAATAAAATTAATCATTTCAGAAGGCTTTCCTTCTGCAGCACTATAAACATTCGTAGTAATTATATGGAACAAACCATTATGATAGCGTATTGATGGTGCATGTATGCCTCCATTTGATTGGACATTTGTTAGATTCATTTTACCGTTACATTGTTCAGGACGGTGTAAACCATATCCAACAAGTTCCCAGTTTACAAGATCTTTGCTATGATGAATTGGAAGACCTGGAAAATATTCAAAAGAAGAATTAACGATATAATAATCATTTTCAACACGACAAATAGATGGGTCAGGATAACTTCCAGAAATAATTGGATTTTTATACGTTAAATTTTCAGCTTTAATAGAACCATTAATAAAATATGGAATAGATAAGATTTTTAATAAAAATAAAGTAATTGGAAAGAAAAGTTTCAATGTCAATTCTTATTGAATAAAAAAGAATTAATTTGAAATACTGATTCTTTGTAAATCAAAAGAGTAATCATTATAAGGCTCAAAAGAATCATCATCACCAGGTATGTTTACTAAAGAATATAAATATTCTCCATTAGTATCTATTGCAAGACCTCGTTCAGTAAAATTACCAGCTGAAAGAAAATAGTTTGTTTCTAGTTTTGTGCTTTGTTCAAATTCTATTATAAAGACCCCTATTTCGTCTGCTTCTGTTGGTGCAGTAAAAACTCTTTCCCCATCTTGAGATATTGCAACCGCTAATCCAGGTGAATTAATTAAATATTTCCCTGCAAATGTCATATCAGTTCCAAAATAAGAATAAACGTGTCTTACATCAAAATTTTGTTCCTGATCACTGATACACGTTAAAATAATGTTTTTTGCTTGATTATAAACTATGTGATGAACATCTCCAATAAAACCATATGGGTCAGATACATTTGAGTCTTGATAGAAATTGGTTCCATCCCAATTATATTTTTTCACAGATGATGATGTAGCTACATAAAGAATTTTGTTTTCATAATCCATTGCAAGTTCACCATTTAGAACCGATTGGGATGTTATTGTATGTGTATTTAGGTTTATTGTTATACATGACGGATCTGTTTTTGATGATGCTATGACAACAGAATCGTTTACAAATACTATATCATTTACATTCATCAGTGTAATTGGAATATGTGCGTTTAGAGTCATTGTCTCAGAATTAATAATTGCAATTTTTGATTCGCCTTCAAGTGCAACAGCTAGAATAGAATTATTGCTATTTAAATCCATAGCAATAGGGTGTGAGCCAACGATAAGGATATTATTAATAGATAATGTTGTATTGGTTTTGATTTTTAATATGGAATTATTATTGTAATCCGATAAAAACAAATCCTTTTGATCACTTGAAATAATCATGTCAGTTACACTTCTTCCTAATTCAAGAATTTCAAAATCAGAATATTCAAAGTATATATTAGGAGAGTCTTCATCTATATAAAGAGAGCATGATAAACTGAGAAGTATTAAGCCAAGAAAAAATGGTTTTTTGTTCATGATCAGAATCTCAATAATGAACCAAATTGTATAGAAAATGGAGATATTAATTGGCTTTCATTTACATTTTGATAAAGAGGCAATTGAAATGTCATTTCAAAATCCAACTTTTCTGTTGCTTTTGTACCAATTTTACCTGTGAAAAAATAATTTTCTCCACCTCTGTCTCTAGCTACTTTCCCATATTCATAATAATCACGTGTTGTTAATAAATGACTGAATTGTATTCCTCCAAAGAGCAATGAATTTTCTATGTAGTCTAGATTAATAAGTGTTTGTATTTCATTTCCATAACGATAGCCATAAATATTCTCTCCATTAGTAATCCTACTGAAAATTCCTCCAGAGAGAATAAATCTTTTTATATCTTTACTACTATATATTGAAAATATTGGATCTACCGTTCCTGTCCCAACTTGGAGATTATCATCAATTCTATCTCCAAATTGATCAGTCATATTGATTTTTCCATTACTTAATTTTAACCCCAGTCCAAAAACCAAGGGTATAGTATGAAAAATCGTTTGTTGAAATCTTGTTTGTAGAATAACATCTCCAAGACCATAAGATTCCCTAAAATATTTCCCCCCTTCATATAAATGCTGGTTTTGACCGCGAAATAGCACTTTTTCATTTAAAATATATCTCACTGGAAAGAAAGCACTTAACACAAAATGGTCTGTCACGCCATATGTTGTAATAATAGTCAAACTACTAGTTTGTGTTCTTTCTTTATTATAATTTGGTATACTTTTAGTACCATAAAGAGCTTTGTCAAGTTGTTCATGCTCATAGGATAAGCCCAATGAAAACTGTCCAGCTTGAGAATCATTGTATTCTAATAAACTTCCACCTGGAAGTAATGGACGGCGTCAGCTAATTCCTCCTTGAGCAAAAGAGCTGTTTGCCTGAAACAATAGAAAAATACTAAATAGAAAAGAAAAAATATTTCTAATTTTATATTTCATGATTATAATAACTTTTTTGCATTAAGAATTACTTAGTGAATAGTGAAACTCTAAATATTTTTGATAAAAATTCCAAATAATGATTAAAAAAATCAAATGCATTGCAATTTTTAAAATTTATTTAATAAATGTTATAATCGCAGATGTATTTTTTTCTGATGTTACTGTTAGCGCTAATATAAACTATACTGGTAGATCAGAAGGAGTATGTGTCTTTGATTATAATAATGATGGATGGGATGATATATTTTTCACTACCAGAAATGGTAATAGACTATATTTATATAAGAATAATGGCAGTATGGAATTTGTAGATGTCACTTTTGAAGCAAATCTAGGTTTAATATTTGAGGGACGCATGCCTGTAGCTGCTGATTATGATAATGATGGTGATCTTGATCTCTTTGTGGGAAGCGTAACTAACCAAAGTTTTTTATTTCAAAATAATGGGAATGGTACTTTCCATGATGTGACTTCAATTTCAGGTATCAATGTAAATGGTCAGGTTCGTGGATGCTCATGGGTAGACTACAATAGAGATGGACATTTGGATTTATATGTAGGAATGCTTTTTAACACAAATAAATTTTTCCAAAATAATGGTGATGGTACTTTTATTGATGTCGCACAAAATATTAATGCGACTGGACCAATTAATTCTGGTGCCGTCATGGGTTTAGGTTTTTTTGATTATGATCGAGATGGTGATCAGGATTTATATATTACTCAGGATAATAATTTGGGTAATATTCTATTGAGCTATGAAGACTTTGGGCAATTTGCAAATATTTCATCTGAAACTCAGACTGATCTTGAGGTAAATGGAATGGGTGTAACATTTGGTGATCTCAATAGGGATGGTCTATTTGATATTTATTCAACCAACTTAAATTCCAACTCTCTTTTATTAAATAATTCTAGCGAAGTTTTCCAAGATATAAGCATATCATCGAATACTGAAGATGAACCAGGTAGCATGGGGTGGGGGACATTCTTCTTTGATGTTAATAATGATGGTTGGTTAGATATTTATAATAATAACGAAACACTATTTGGAAATGTTAATAATTCTTTAATGTTGAACAATGGAGATTCTACCTTTTCAAATTTGGGATCCGAGACAGGATTAATCTTGTCAAATAATGGTTTTGGTTCAGCATTCAGTGATTTAGATCATGATGGTGATCTTGATATGGTTTTAGTTGGACATCCATCCAGTGTTGGTTCTATTAATTTATTGCGCAATGATTCAGATCAAAACAATTGGATTATGCTAAGGTTAATTCAAGGTGAACAAAATATATTTTCTATTGGTTCCGTAATTGAGCTTTATTATGGTACTATTAGACAGCTGAATTTTATAGGGGTAGGCAATGGGTATTGTGGACAAAACACTTTAGATGTTCATTTTGGACTTGGTAGTGAAACAATGGTTGATTCAGTAAAAATTATTTGGCCTGATGGTGCGATAGATTTATTTACAGGTTTAATAGCAAATAACTATAATATTTTACAAAGGGGTAATCAGACACCTTTATCCACTATTTTTCATATGCAACCAGATGATTTTAAGATAGAAAAAATTTATCCAAATCCATTTAATAACTCTCTATACATCACACTTATTTCTAATGGTTCTAAATTTATAAACTTGAATGTATATAATCTAAAAGGGTCTCAGGTTATTTCTAAAAAGATGGAAACAAAATACCAAAATAATCGAATATTGTTAGATTTTAAAAGTTATCCTTCTGGTATATATTTTATAAGAATTGATTCTGGCTATCATCAGAAACTAAAAAAAATAACACATATTAAGTAAAAAGCCCTGCAAATCAGGGCTTTTTACTTAATATGAAATAATTAATTATTTCAAAAATGTCATTTTCTTTATATCACGAAATTCATTTCCGGTCGTGACTTCATAAAAGTAAATGCCAGTTGTAACTTGAATCCCAAATTGATCTTTCCCATTCCAATTAAATTCATAGATACCAGCTTCAAGATCAGTTTTATTATATCCAAATATTTTTTGACCAAGAATATTATATATACTGATATTTAAATCTCCGCTCATGGGTATTCCAAAATTGAATGAAGTATTTGGATTAAATGGATTCGGGTAATTATTGCTCAAGAAAAATTCTTCAGGAATAAAAATATCATCAATTCCTGCTAATGGTATACAAATTGAATCTGGTTCGAAAGGCTCCAATGGCATTGGTGCATCTGGGTGCCAGGTATCCAAAGGAAAATTGTAATCTCTCCACCAACAATCATTATTTGCGTTTGCATGGTGATATCTTGCTCTTGAAGCACCATAACCAAAGCCTCCACCTTCCTCAATATATGCAAGTTCCGATATATCATAAAACCCCCACGTGTAAATCATATGCCACGGGAAAGGACCAACAAAAGATGGACTTGCTGAATAAGTACCATCTCCATTAGATGTCGCCCACATTTTATGATCACCACCACCAAGACCTTGCATTACTTTTAGCCAGTGATCTTTGAGTGAAAGGTATACAGAATCCTCATCTGAATTAAAACCAAGTGAGTCTGCTCCAGTCATATCTACGTTGAATGTTAATGTTACTGTACGACAGCAAGGGACAACACCTCCAGCAGGTAAATCATAATAACCTTCTAAAGGTAACTCTAAAAGTCCGGTTCCATCATCAACACCAAGTTGAAATACTCTATTGGCACCTCCATATTGCGGCGAATTTTCCCACCCAATATAATCTGGAAGATCTCCATACATAGTACTTAAGTGATCCACTGATGTTGAATCGAGATGCATGTAATATTTATATTCAACAGGATTTGTTGGAAACCCTGTGATGCTGACTGCGATACTGAAAATATTAGTCCCAGGTGTACGGGTCATTTCACAATCTGCAGGGTCATCACAATCCCATCCATTAAATCCACCTCGCAATTGCATTTGATCACCCCTTGAGAGACTAAAAATTGGCATTCCAGTTGCACCCTCTTCATCCAGCCATTCTGTCATATCAACTGAGAAAATTACAGTTTTTGTAATTGGGTCTCCTTGATAAGGGATAGTAATGTTTAAAGAACCAGATACAGAGCCATCTTCTTCAATAGTAAATTCCTGATTTGGTTCTCCAATAATATTTAATAACCAATTACCGTAGCCATCGCTACCATCACAAGCATCGCAAGTAGTTCCATTACCATTATCGGTGTCAATTGCACCCCATTCATAGGTATTTGGTCCTATAACATCTTCAAAAACAGCAGTCCAAATTAAATCTCCTGCAACTTCATCCCCATTTGTACCATCATCATAGCCTTGAACTACAGCCCAGTTTGTCATGGTTCCTTTGAATCGTACATCCTGGAATCCAGTTCCTTCGTCTGTCAGGGTTAAAGTAACTGTTGAGTAAACGATTTCATCGCCTGTGGGAGGTTCATTGTTGAAATATGCCCAAGATAAAGTTGTATCACTGGAGGTGGTAAAAACTCGGTTGTTTATACTTTCATAACCGCCCTGTCCATGCTGAAACTTGTAAGAAACAACGGTTCCCCCATCTGGATTAAAGGAAAAATATCCTGACCAGAATTCAGAATCGCCTTCTTGTTCAAGAGGCTCACCTTCCCAGCTATTCATATATCCTGCGATATACATGGTGTCTCCATCATATCCAAGGATACCTGCAGTGCTTACTCGAAAAAAAACATCAATGCTATCTGTTTCTGTAAAAGGAGGAGAGGTGCCGTTCTCCCAATAATCTTGTGGTAGGAATGTTTCTCCTGATACGGTGAGTGATCTATTATCCGTTAATTCCCATGATTCAGAATCAAAATTATCGATAACTACATACTTATATTCGTATTCACCATCGCTAAGAGTATCGCTTGTGAAGGTCCAATAATCACCACCAATATTTGTCATTTGCCAGTCGTTTCCAGACCAGCCATTCGTGAGATTAACCCAGACAATCAATGTATGGGTGGAATCGGTAAATCCAGGAGCCGTGGAGGTATTTAAATTGAAAGTCGCGCCTGCATTGAGGTGTGCTAGAGCAAATAATATACCAATAGTGTAAAAGGGTTGATATCTCATTTAAAATTCCTTTATGGTTTTTATCAGTAGAAAAATATGCATAAAATTTAATATAAAATTTCTAGACTGATTTGGTGGGTGTTCCCTAGATGTTTTAATAATTCAAAACAGTAGTAAATGATAAATTTTTGTTTTACAAATGATGGTGACTTGATTCCAATACCATACGCGAATTCTCTTTCACTGTCATCTAAAAGAAGAGAGTGTATACCTCCTGATAATGTAATGATATCATTCATGAATCCTATTTCAATACCAGCATTTATATAATTATCATTATCATTGGGACTATTAGAGTCAATAGACCAGGTTATTCTTGTTTCCTTTCTAAGAAAAACATCATCAGATATACCAACTCTAAGTAGGAGAGGAAGATCAAACTCGTCCGTAGAAAGTAAACCAGTGACGCTTTCATTATTTCCCGATATTGTTTGATCGATATCAATGGGCACAAGAAGATCATCTCCAGTCATTTTCATTTTTGGTCCAAAATTACTTATAGAAGTACCCAGCCTAAATCCATAAGGAGTTTTAAATAAAGTCCCTAAATCTAATGCTAATCCATTCGCATAATTATTTGCAATCTTTTCTTGTATTACTTTGCCATTAAATCCTATGGAAAATCGATCTGTCAAATTGAGAGCATATGTTAAACCAAAAGAATGATCGGATGCTGAAAATGTTTCGCCTGTATGCTCATTCCCATACCGAGTTACTTCCATGTCATCCATTGTCACAGAGGTAATGTTAATACCAAAGTAATGATTCCCTTTTACTGGAATAGAAGCGCTAAAATAATCAAAGGATATGTCAGCAATCCAGTCAGAGTGATTCACATATACATTTTTTAATTTATGAAATCCAATTCCTGCGGGATTCCAATACATGGAAGAACCATCATTTGCGATAGCTGTGAAAGCACCACCCATTCCAACTGCCTTTGATCCAATGTTTGTTGATAGAAATTTAGCTGCCATTGTACCAGTTTTATTTACAGCATGCAGATTGGTAAATAATGATATTAGGAGAATACAGTATATAATATTTTTCATTTGATAATTGCTAATTTCCCTATTGCTTCTCCAATCTCATCTGCCTCTACATGGTAAACATAAACACCATAAGCAGCAGTTAAATTATCTTTTGTCAAAAGATTCCAGGAACCTGTACCGAAATTCATATCGGATTGATGGTAGATGACTCGAACAAGATCACCAGAGATAGTATAGATTCTAATAGTACAGGTCTGCGGAAGATTTCGAAATTGAATTTCTCTTGGTCCTCTTCCAGAAGTAAATGTATTTTGCCCTTCATATGCATTAGTTGCATAATATGGATTAGGCACAACTTTTATTTTTTTCAAATCTTCTTTTGCAGTATCAGTATCAATAAATGGTGCGATTGCCGTGAACTCATAAATATCTTCAGGTAAAAATGGTTTCTCAACAATGATGAATGCAGTATCATTTGCTGCTGGTTCATTATAGATAAGAGATGAATCATTTGGATGAAGATTCATATAAAATGCCCAGGATGGCCAGGGATTTCCATCTTCATCTTCATAATCCATCAATACTATCCAATCACTTTCTCTTGCTCCATCAGCATTAAAATAACCATCTGGTTCTCCGAAAGGAACTACATCAATAAAGCCGAATGGTATTTTAACCCAATCAATTTCATCATCCCCTGTTAGGGATACTCGACGCTCTACGAAAAAATTAACAGGTTTACCCGTATATAAAAACCCAGGATAGCATGTTGTTGAATTAGGAAGAAAACGCATACATAAATCCATTGAAGAGTCAGACTGTTCTTCCGTAAAGATAATTCGATAATCAAAAGGAAGCTGAGTTCCAACTACATTAAAGGTAGCATACCTGAAAAAATTGAATGTCCAAAGGCTATCCCTAGACCAATCAGATTTGGCATCGTTAAATCTCAGTTCATTAATATTATCAAAGGCGAGTCGAAAACCATCAATGACTTCTCCATCACTTTTGTTTAGATTATATTCATTATTGATAAGTGTATCTGGATGTAGTGGATCGGTAACATCGGTTAGATAGTACGATTTTGTTGTAACAGTATCATACCCAGCCGGACCTTGCTGATTAGCTAAAATTGTATCCGTGAAAGTAATTTGATAAGTGTGATTATTTTTTATTTCCATTGGATTAATGATTTCATAATAAATTTTTCCACTGGATGTTCCACTTATATGTTCAATCGTGTCACCAGAGAAGATTGCATCATTATATCCAGCAGCAGGTGGAGAGGGTATGACTGCAACAACATTAGGACCGAGTTCAATTTCTCCTGTTAATGAATTAACACGTAGCCGCATCGGTGAATCACTTGGGATGATATCATTTGATAGATCTCCACCATAATCATAAGATACCACAGCATAATAGTATTTTTGCCCATTTACTACGTTATTGTCAACATAGGAATGTTGCAATCCTGTATCATCTCCAAGATAAAATTTGATTCCATTTAAATCTATGGGGTGCCAGCCGGTTTTCCCATTTATTAAATCCCATTGTGCTTTTTGACCATTTTGCGAATAAGGTTCTAAAAAGGTCAAATTTCCTTCTCCATCAGTGATGGTATAAGCATCATTAAACTCAAAATCTGTTGACCTATATATTTTGTAGCCTTCAAAATCATATAGATCTAAATCATTTGTAATTTCACCCATATACCTGTCTTTTGAAAGTTCAGCTTTTGAATCCCAGTATAGAGTAATGGTTCCATCACTTGGGACAGCAGAGACATTTGGAGGATCTGGTGCTTTAGCAAACTGGTAATCAAAATCGTAGGTAGTTTGTGCAACCTCTTTATTACGAAGTGCATCCTCTACATCATTTCCAAGAACAATAGACATTGCAATACGTTCTGTTTGGCCTGCTTTTAAAGGGAAAAAACCAGAAGTAACAAATAAGTCGTAATCACCAGGAGGTTGACCTCCAGGCGGTGGTTGCCAATAATTTCCTGGTGTCATGTAAAACAGCCACATATAACCATCACTAGAAATTGGTATAGATCCTGCAGGATCATAGCCCACTGCAGTTAGTCCCATTTGATCTGATTCTGCTACGTCTGTTTTATCAATATTTGGTTCCCCTGGGAATCCTGTTCCTGATCCAGATGTTGGCATTTGGTCCCCTGTTCCAGCTTCAAAACCACCTGACTCATCTCCATTAATCCCAACATCATCTGAAATCTCCCAGTCACCATCATTATCAATAAAATCATCCCTTGATTCATCTATCATTTCATCGATTCCTTCATCAATTCCTTCATCAATAGCTCCGTCACCATCATTATCGATACCATCCGCAAAAGGTTTTCCAATATCCTCAAAATTAACATCGTATAGTATGATACCAGTTCCTGGGACATTGTATCGTAACCATGGATCATTTGCCGCAGTTAATACCATGTTAGAGTCAATGACAGGACTATTCACATCAGAACCGGTACCATAGGGATATTCTAAAAAATAAGGACTTTCAGGGTCAGCATTATTATCAATACCATCTGCATACATGAGTCCTACATCATCCTCATCTAAGCCTACTATGTGAATCAAGGAATCCTGCATAACTGTTCCAAGCGGTGGCCAAATTTTCCACTCTGATGATGCATTATTTATCATTTCCTGTGTTATAATTGGACTATTTTCCTCACCATCAAGATCATTATCTATTTTATCAGCATATGTGACACCGGACTGGTCTCCAAAAGGAACATGGGTAAGATTTTCATCAATAAGTCCATTTCCATTATCATCTATTGCATTTCCAAGAATTTCATTCACAATTAATTCTTCTGTAATTATCGGTCCATTGTCTTCACCATCCCCATCATTATCTATACGATCAATATTGTTCCCTGGTGTTTCTATAAAAGAGGTTGCAGCAACTCCCACTGGATCTGTCCCGAAAGCAGCATTCCCTACTCCATCGCTATCCATTGACCATGCAACATCATAAATAAGATCAAAATCTGGAGTATCGTCACCGGAATCACCATCCCCTCCAACAAGATCAGCAAGCCACATCGAAAATGAAACTTTTTCATAATCATAAGAGCCATCATTTTTTATTTCGTGTAAGATAAATACGACATCCTCAATTAATATCTGTTTCCACTCTAATACTCGTACTCCTGCTAATAGACCAGCCCCCTG
>CAZPHE010000055.1:0-10604 GCA_964586315.1 uncultured bacterium
AATAAAAGCATTCCAACTCCAAACTGCCACAGGAAAATTAAATGCACTAATTACTCCTGTAATACCTAGTGGATGCCATTGCTCGTACATGCGATGATCTTGTCTCTCGGAGTGCATTGTTTTTCCGTATAACATGCGAGACTGCCCTAATGCAAAATCTGCAATATCAATCATTTCTTGAACTTCACCATCACCTTCTTGCTTAATTTTCCCCACTTCAAAAGCAACAAGGCTACCTAATGCATCTTTATAATCTCTAAGAGCATTACCTAGTTTTCTCACTAATTGACCTCTCTCTGGTGTAGGGACTTTTCGCCAATGATTAAAAGCCTCAACTGATTCTTTAACTAGATTTTCATAATCATATTTATTACATTGAAATACGGAACCAATTAATTGTCCCGTGCTAGGATTGTAAGAGTCTATTTGTCCGGCATCTTTCGTTTTAATCCAATTCTTTGGTCCCGAACTTGATCCTAAGTTTTCTTTATCTATCCCAAGTGTTTTTAAAAAATCCATATTTATAAACCTTTTATGACTGATCTTATAGAATCAGATAAACGATCTATATGATCATTATTTATTGTTAACGCTGGAGCAAGACGCACAGTTGAATGATGGGTCTCTTTTGCGTATACGCCATGATTTAACAATTCAACAGATACTTTGTGACCATCAAGAAATTTTTCATTATGCATCTCAAATGCAGTAAGTAGTCCTTTACCTCTCACTTCTTTAACCTTATCCGGAAACTCACTTTTTATATCATTCAATTGATTTATTAAACGAGCCCCTTTGATTTTTGCATTTTCTGCGAGCTTTTCTTCTACCAATACTTTAATCGCATATGTACCCACAACCGATGCAAGCGGATATCCTCCAAATGTAGAGCCCTCACTACCAGGTGTCAAAACATTAATAACATCTTTACGTCCAGCTACAAAGGAAACAGGTAATATTCCACCACCAGCTGCTTTTCCACAACCCATGATATCAGGTTTGACCCCAAATAATTGATGGGCAAAATTTGCACCTGTTCTTCCAAAGCCAGTTTGCACTTCATCCATGGCTAATAGGATATTATGTTTTTTACATAGATTGGATACTTTTAAAAAATAATCGTCATCAGGCACAATAACACCAGCCTCTCCTTGAATTGGCTCTACCATAAAGGCAGCTATTCTATCACTTTTTTCATTGAGTAGTGATTCCAAAGCTTCAATATTATTGTAGGGAACCAATTCTATTCCTGGTACAAATGGGCCAAATCCATCTCTTGAAGCAAGATCGTCAGACATAGATACAGCTGCAACAGATCTACCATGGAAATTACCTGTGGCTCCAACGATAATAGAATGATCGTCCTTTATCCCTTTTACATGATATCCCCACCGTCTACAAATTTTAAATGTCAGCTCCCAAGATTCTACTCCTGCGACTTTTGGTACTACCTTATCCATCTCAGTTATACTGGTTGATGCTAGTAAAAAAGCACTCATATATTTATGCCTTATTGAACGTGGAACGGTAGGCAGTTTTTCTTCTTCTAAATGTTTAACAACTGCATCAACAATAGTTTTATTTAACTGTCCTTGATTTACAGCAGAATAACAACACAGACCATCAATTAGCTCTGTTTCAATATATTTTTTAACGTCATCAGGATCTGGCCTTCTAGCCATAAGAGTAGATGAGTCTTTAACCTTTGATATAACAATATTCTCTAAAGGAGCATAGTTTTGCCCACCTTTTTCTTTTTCAATTTGTTCATGATCATCAGGAGTAAGATCGCCAATTCTTATACCGTTTACAGATAGATCATCACCATATCCAATTATATTTATAGAATCCATTTTTTAATCTTTAATTATTTATGAAAAAAAGCCCGGAAAGTTAAACATGAATAGCTGAATCTATGATTATAAAAATCCAAATTTATCTAGGCAATGGTTCATCAAGATCTGCAATAACAAATGCCATAATAGCCATGGCAGCTATACATTTATTAAAATCATTAAAATTGATTTTATCAAATGAATCAGCATTAGTATGATGATACCAAAAATATTTAGAATTATCTACTTTTAATGACATGACTGGTACACCTTTATCATTTAGTGGTGCTATATCTGCTGCCCTTCCTCCATCCGATAGATTATTTGCATTAATTGGTTTTAATAATTGATGAATTTCTTTGACAATTTTCTTTGCAGCTTCACTTCCAGTGAAACCAAACCCTTTAGGAGCGAATACTCCACCATCAGATTCAATTGCCAATATATGTTGATCCATTTGATTCATATACATATCACGATAAGCTTTATTTCCTCTTCCTCCGTTTTCTTCATTTGTCCACATAACACATCGAATGGTTCTTTTAGGTTTTAGTTGTAATTTTTTAATTAAACGTAATACTTCCCAAGCTGCTATACATCCACCAGCATCATCATGTGCCCCTTGTCCCACATCCCATGAATCTATATGTCCTCCAACTACTATTATTTCTTCTGGATAAATAGACCCATCAATTTGAGCAATTACATTTCTTGACCAGCGATCTGCAATTGTTTTAGCATCCATTTTTAATTGTAAAGTAATTTTTTCCCCATTATTATATAATCTACCCAACATCATAGCATCTTCCATCGTTAATGCAGCATGAGGAATTTTCTTATACTTTTTATCATATGCCATTACTCCTGTATGGGGTGTATCCATAGACCAAGAGCCTATGGATCTAATGAGACTAGCAACAGCGCCATACTTTGCAGCTCTGCTTGCACCTGAATAACGATAATTAACAGTCTCTCCATAAGTTGTAAATGGAACATTAAACAGAACTATTTTCCCTCGAATTTTATTTGATATTTTTTCTAATTCTTCATAATTATTCACAACAACTACATCACCAATAATTCCTGATTTAGGTGTCCCGATGCTACCTCCCAATCCTAACATTGAAAGCTTTTTATTAAAGGGATGAATTAAAGTGACGGATTCGTTACCTCGTATCCAAACTGGTACTTTCACTCGCTGTCCTTGAATATTTTCAAAATCATCCTTTCTCATTTCTTTAAGAATCCAATTAATTGAATTTTCTAAATTTTTTGAACCACTTAGGCGCGGACCAAAAGAATCACATAAATGTGCAAGGCGTTTGTAAGCCGTACTATCATATAAAGTATTTTGTATTATTCGTGTTGCTATGGTTTGATACTTTTCATTAATAGGAGTTGAAGGCTTTAAGGATGAAATAAAAAATAGAAAAAGAAAAGAACGAATTATAATCATAATAGACCCATAAATTTTATGTTGATTTATATAATTTAAATATATTTAATAAAAAAATTTTGTAATTATAAAATTAATAATGTTGTTTTCTTTTTTTTGATTCAATAAAGGAAATAATTTCATTTGCTACATCAATTTTAGATGATGATTCTATGCCCTGAAGTCCAGGTGAAGAATTCACTTCTAATATTAGAGGGCCGCGATTAGACCTCATAAAGTCTACTCCAGCTACAGAAAGACCTAAAACTTTGGTAGCATTCACAGAAATTTCTTTTTCTTCTGAAGTAATTTCTAAATTTTCAATTGCACTGCCAAGATGGACATTTGAACGAAATTCACCTGTTGGTGCAGTTCTTTTCATAGATGCAACCACTTTATTACCAACGACAAATGCACGTATATCAGTTCCTGAAGATTCTTTAACAAATTCCTGGACCATTATATCTGCATCTAATTGTCTAAATGCACTCATTACAGATTCTGCAGCTTTTCTAGTTTCTGCCAGTACAATACCCTGACCCTGAGTACCCTGAAGGAGCTTCATAATCAATGGACTACTGCCTACTGACTCTATCACTCCTTCAATGTCTTTAGTATGGCTAGCAAAACCTGTTATTGGCATATTGATACCAGCTTGAGCTAAAATTTGCATTGATTTAAGTTTATCTCTTGAATTAGATATTGATACAGATGAATTGAGACAATAAGATTGCATAGTTTCAAATTGTCGTACAACGGCTGTACCATAAAATGTATTGGATGCTCCAATTCTTGGTATTACAGCATCAGCTTTTCCAAGGGATTCACCACCAAAATATACAGTTGGATTTTGAGATGTAATATTCATGTAGCAACGCATATAATCAATAACTCTAATTATATGACCTTTATTTGTTCCTGCTTCTACCAATCTGCTTGTCGAATATAGATTTTTATTGCGAGAAAGAATGAAAATATTCATTATTTTAATTACTACTTTTACTAGTCAAATATGATTTATGAGAATGAATTATATGTTTTTTTTTTAAACTATTTCTTCCAATTAGCATTGGATAAGTCATTCCACTCCGTCTTGATAATGTAATTTCTGTATACCATGATTCTTTACCTAATTTAATTTTAATTTTGATAACAGGTCTAATTTCAGAATCACCAAAAGAATTAGTAATTCTTTTATAATATAAAAGTTTACTATCTATGAAAACGCAATTTTTTGATTGGTATATTCTAAATTTTATACGGCTAAGTCCATTCTTCTTATATTTCTTAATATGCGTTGAATGTATAGAAGAAGTTCTCGCACCCGTATCTATTTTTGCTTTGATTGGAAAATCATTATATAAAGGAAGGTAGACCCATTCCCTCCAACCTAAAGGGGTTAATTTCCTGCTAATATTTTTTGATTTTTGCTTTATTAACGTTTTAGTCATCAAGAAAAAAATTGATGATAATGGGATAAAAAATTAAAAGTCTAACCGCCTTCTTGTTTATTTGAATCTATAATTCTATCTATAGGCGGAAGATTTATGATCTCTCGACTGAAATAATCTGCAATAGTAGAAATAATATTGTTTATACTAATAAGACCAACTGGTGCCATACTATCATCTAAAATAGGGACATGTCTAAAACCACCAACATGCATTTTATTTAAAGCATAAGCAATAGGGTCTTCAGGCGAAAGATATTCAGGATTTTCTGTCATAATCTCATCAACAGTGACTAGATCTAAATCAAAACCTTTTCCTGTTACTTTAAGTAAGATATCTCTTTCAGTTAGAATTCCTATTAAAGATTCATTTTCAATTATGAGTAAACAGTTTTGTTGCTCCTTTTGAAGTAGTTTTAATGCATTTTTTAAACTAGTCCCTGTTTCAGATACTAAAGGAGTTGATAAACCAAGACTAGAAATGGAATCTTGAATTTTAACTGCGGATGTCATATCCGTATCTGTATCAAAAGTTTCAAATGCTTCATACCATTCATCATTGTCATCAAAATTGTTTTGAAATTCACTATTCATAATTAAGAATATATTAGACAAGTTATTCAAAAAGAACAACCTTAATTATTAACTATAACAATTACTATAAATCAACGTTTATGAATACAAAACCTTTTTTAAAAAATATAGAACTGAGAATTTTAGAGTATTGTATTTATAATTTTCAATGCAATCCAGATTTGTATATCTATTAAGAAAAAAATGGTCACTAGTTTTGGGTCTAAAAGAAAGAAAATCGGGAAATTATATTATTCTTGGATTATTCTATATATATAATCAAACTTATTGTACTACATTGAATTTATAAACATCTATATAAGTTTGATATTAAAAGTGATATATCAGCATATATCAAAAAAGTATTTATCATTCCAATTTCATTTAGGGGTAGTCTAAAGTATATTTATATTGTCAATCATAAATTATAAAAAGTAGAATACTTTACCCATTATTTAGAACAGGTAAAAAATAGTTAAAAAACAATTTTGATCAAAAAAAATCCTCCAAAAAATAATACTGTAAAAATAAATGCTAAAAGATTAAAATATTTATCAATAAATTTATGTATTGGCTCACCATATTTTTTTATTAAACATGCAACAATAAAAAATCGTGCACTTCTACTTATTGTACTAGCAAATAGGAACAAAGAAAATTGAATTTTAAAAGCACCTGCGCTTATAGTAAAAAGTTTAAAGGGTATAGGAGTAAATCCAGCGGTGAAAATGATCATGAAATTATATGTATCATATAACTTTTTTATATTATTGAATGAATCTTGTGTAAAACCTGGGATATGTTTAAAAAAAATATTTGCAAAAGATGAATATGTATTAGGTTCATCCCACCAAACCCATGTACCTAATCCATAACCTAAGATAGCACCAAGTATTGAAGCAAAACTGCAAATACTGGCAAAGAATAATGCTCGCTCTCGTTTCCCAAGAGATAGGGGTATTAAAAGAGTATCAGGCGGAATTGGAAAAAATGATGCTTCGGAAAATGAAATAAGACCAAGTGCCGTAGGACCAGAGGGTTTATTTGACCATGATAAAACCCAATCATACAGTTTTCTTATAATTTTCATTTAAATTTTTTTGTAAAATATTGCAATGGCAGACATCACTTCTCTTTGATTAGTACGACCTGATGGTCTGTTAAGAAGTCTACTATCCGCAACTATAGCACTAGAGCCACCGCCATCAAGATTTAGTGCTTCAATACAATTAAATTCCTTCATCATAATTGCTAATTCTTCAAGATATACGCCACGACTATCAACTTGTCTTCCATCAACTACCATTAAGATTAATTCATTATCATTTGTATATCCTACTGCTGATCGAGGTTGAACACCAGCCACAGGAGTGTTAAAAAATACCTCGTCAATTAATGTTAAATCAATTTCCCCATTAGATATCAAAACTGGACCAGCATGGATTGCATCACGAACATCCCAATAACTTCCAGTACTAAATGGAATAGAATCACTTGAAAATCCAGGGCGATTACCCAAAGGACGTTTCCATTCAAAAATTGAATCATTACGCGTAGATGACCATGCTATATCAACAAATCCATTATGTTTAACACCAAAAGCACCTCTAGAAATAAAATATTTTTTAGAATCTCTATATACTGAGTGGCTTGCTGGTTCTTCTAAATTATCCATAGTTTTTAATAAACCAACATGTTGTGACGGAATCTTATTAGAATTAAAATATCCACCATTAATAACAATTCTAGCTCCAGTTAATTCTAAAAATTGTAATGGCGTTTCTTTTCTATCTTTATCTTCAGAGGAGAGAATTCTAACTGAAATATTTCTGTTAGAAAGATCAATTTTGGCTACCCAAGCTTTTAAAGGAATTTTTTTATTTGTACCTACAAATAAATTTATCCCTTCAGGTAAATCAAGATTAAATTGTGTCCAATTGATTGGAATAGTTTCTTTTTTAATTACTCCACCACATGAGAATAAAATAAAAAATAAAATTAAATATACCTTTCTAGGATCAATTTTTATTAGATGATTTATTAATTTTGAATTTTTTTGAACCAATTATTGTTCCATTTTGGTTTTGGACATCAACTCTCCAACTACCAACCTGATAGGGTAATATAGTTTTTTTTGTCCAAGATCTGTATGATTTAGATTTTTTGACATTGTATCGAACCTGTGTCATAATTTGATTTTCATAATACCATACATGTTTTGCCTCTTTTTTTTGACCTAAATTTTGGATTTTAGTATAACAGTAGAGTGAATCAACTGTATTTGGGAATACTGTGTCAAAACCTATCGGCCTTCTATTCTTAATACCCTTACAAATTTTTATATCTATTAATACTAAGTTGTTTTCCTTCTTTTTAATAATTCCTGTTGTCTTTTTTTCTTCTTTGATGATACTTGGTATTTTTTCCTTTTTTTGTATTGGCTCTTTTTCTTTTAGATTGGATACTTCCTTTTTAAGAATTTTCTTTTCATTTTTTTTTATAACTTTATTTTTTATTAATTGGGAATCTTCCTTTTCTTTTAAAGGGTTATTCAAATCTATTGGATTAGCTTCTATTTTTTCTGTTGGTTTATATTCTATAAATAACAAAAAAATATAGATAATAAACAAAGGGAATGAAGCCATAGGGACCTTCATTTTAAATGTAAATCCAATCAAAATAAAAAGGGTTAATGTTATAGAAATAAATTCCAAGGGAGTCATATTATTCTTACTCTATCTCCAATAAAAATATATTTTATTCAATTATTTAATTTTAAACTTAATTGTGACAATTAATAATACCACCACTCTCATCCCAACATCTTTCCTCTTTTTGGCCATTTTGATCTATTACACCTTCTGATTGCTTATTACCATTATGGTAATATTTAATAAATATTCCTTCTTCTGTTCCATTGATAAATGTAGTCATTCCTTTTTTTAATCCAGTATTATACCAGAATGTCCATATACCATGTTTTTCACCTTTTGAATAATTACCTTTACTTTTCATTTCACCATTATCGTACCATTTTGTAATACTTCCATTAATTATTTCAGAATTATTAAGGTTATAAATACTTTCTTTGTTACCATTTAGGTAAAAAGTTGACCAAGCTCCATATTTTTTACCATTTTTATAATTCCCTTCAGTTTTAATTTTTCCATTATCAAAATATTCCCTAAAAATTCCATTATGTTTTCCATCTTCATATGTTTCAAGAATCTCTAATTGCCCATTCGGATAATAATATTCTGACTTAATTAATGAAATACGATTTAAAGATTTTTTAAAATATTCAATAGATACTATATCATCATTTTCATCTCGAGAAATATATGTAACTATATTTTGAGACATTAAGCATGTTATGAAAATACTTTGAAAGGTAATTTTAATGATTATGTTAGTTTTCATAACTCAATTTGATAATAGGATTTAAATAATTGATAATTTTTCTAATTTTTTATTTTTCTAAGTTAAATATTTAAAAATAAAAAACATACATAAGGTATCTAAGTTTTCATTTTTTCAAGAAACATAGTATTAACAAAAAAAACAATCAAATATGATATCACTATTTTTGTTCTACACTCAACCTCCTTTGCATTAATTCTGTAACTGCTTCTTTTGGATTTTTATTATTAAATAGTACTTTATATATAGCTTCATGAATAGGCATTTCAATTTTATATTTATCACTTAACAAATGTACAGATTTTGCAGTATGTACTCCTTCTGCTATCATTTTCATTTGATTTTGGATCTCAATTAGGGACTTTCCTTCACCAATTCCTTGACCCAAGCTTCTAT
This sequence comes from uncultured bacterium, assembly GCA_964586315.1. Classification (GTDB taxonomy): domain Bacteria; phylum Fidelibacterota; class Marinisomatia; order Marinisomatales; family UBA1611; genus CAZEER01. Next base: position 9,110 of record CAZPHE010000055.1, read on the forward strand.
TCCTACTATGTTTACTAAGACATGTTACAATTAAATCACCGAAGCCACTTAGACCTCTAAAAGTATTATCTTTTGCACCCATAGCCTTACCAAGCTGTGTTATCTCTTCCATACCACGTGTCATTAAAGCAGCTTTAGAATTATCGCCATAACCAATCCCATCACATATGCCAGCTGCTATAGCTATGACATTTTTCATAGCACCACCTAACTCAACCCCTTTAATATCATTATTTAAATATGTTCTCAAATATTCAGTTGCAAAAAGTTGTTGGATGATTTTTGCTACACTTTCATTATGTGATGCAGCAACAAGAGTTGTGGGAAATTTATAGATCACTTCCTCAGCATGACTTGGACCTGAAAGTGCTACAATATTATTATAATTTACACCTGAAACTTTATAAAGCATTTCACATATAGTCATTAATGAATCAACTTCAATCCCTTTTGATACACTGACAATTATTCGGTTTTTTTCAAAAATTTCTTTATTTTTTTCTATTAATGATCTAATAGATTGAGATGGAATTGCAATCACTATAATTGATGATGATTGTATGGCTAACTGAATATCATTCGTAAAATTCACATATTTATTAAACTTTAATCCAGGAATCAAATAGTGAGTTCTAGATTGATCTAGATTTTTTATTATTTCTGGATTTCGATGCCACATCGTAACCTGAACATTTTTTTCAGATAAGACTTTTCCTAAAGCACCACCCCATGATCCACAACCTAAAAAAGAAACTGTTTTCAAAATTCACTACCTATACATTGATTCAATTAATTCATTCCAATTATCATTAATTTGTTTTCTTCTGATCTTTAATGTTGGTGTTAATTCACCATCATCAATTGTGAAATCTCGAGGAAGGATTGAGAATTTTTTCAATTGTTCTGGATTTGAAAATTGATTGTTAAGTCTATCAACTTCAGTCTGTATTTCAGATATTATTTTTTCACTTTCAGTATAATCTGAAAGTTCTTTCCCATTTTCTTTCAACATTTTTAATTGAATTACTGGATCTTTCGGAATATTATTACTATCTATTCCAATTTTATCTCTTAAAATAGCTCCTACATCTAATGTGAAAAGTGCGGAACAATATTTTCTATTATCTCCGACTAGAAAACATTGAGAAATAATTGGAATAGATTTCATTGTTTCTTCAATGATTAATGGTGCAATATTCTTTCCAGCAGAACTAACATATATCTCTTTCTTTCGCCCAGTTATGAAAAGATACCCATCAGAATCAATTTTACCTATATCGCCTGTATAAAGCCATCCATTAATTATAGTTTTTGATGTGGCTTCAGGATTATTATAATAACCTTTCATTACATGATCACCATTCAACAGAATTTCTCCATCGTCTGCAATCTTTATTTTAGTATCCGGTAGAGCCTTACCAACGGATCCAATTTTATTATTACCCATATAATTTAAAGTTGCACCAGCAGTGTTTTCAGTCATACCATAACCTTC
>CAZPHE010000055.1:10614-14329 GCA_964586315.1 uncultured bacterium
TTTTGGATTGTTTGCTTTGACAAATTCTTTCTCATTTTCTAAATCATATAGTGAAAGTGGCATAATATGATCTACGTGCCATTTCGATTTTGTTAATGTTAATTCGTATAAAGGGATACCTAATGTTTGAAATAATGATAGAATATCAGGGTTAATAGGAGCTGCTCCTGATATTGCAAAATTTAATTTCCCAAAACCTGCAGCTTGTCTTAGTTTACCCTTTAAAATATTTGATAGACCTGGAATTTTTAAACCTATTTTTAAAACCGCCTTAGTATCAATTGCAGCTTTAAGGTTAGAGTAAATTTTCTCATAGATACGAGGAACAGAAATGAATAAATGTGGTTGAATTTCTTTTGCATAATCAACAGTATTTAAAGGGCTATCAACAATGTGCATATGCATTGCTCTTCTAACCCAATAATGATTATCAAGTAATTGACCGAATACATGCGCCCCTGGAAGCCATGAAATATAACGATCGCCTTGGTCGAATTTCATAATGGTAAGGGCTGAATTTATTGAGAATGACCAATTATGGAAGGTTAATTCAACTCCTTTTGGATTCCCAGTTGTTCCTGAAGTATATATTAAAGATGATGTATCACTAGGTTCAATGCTTTCATATCTATTATTAATATCTGAATCATCTATATTTTCACCTTTAGTAATAAATTCATCCCAAGAAATAATTTTTGGGTGATCTAGTGTTCCCACTCCTCCCATAGTAACAACAACTTTAACTTTTTCAAGTTTATCTAAAATTGCCAATAACCTGTGGTTAGGCATCTTACCAGTTTCATTATTATCATTTGGATTATTTCCTACGAATACAATTTTTGATTCTGAATTACCTACAATCCACTCTACTTCGCTTGATGAGCAAGTATGATATACTCCAACTGCTACAGCATTTACAAATTGTGTTGCTAAATAGGATGCATTCCATTCTCTTCTATTATAACTATAGATGCTAACTTTATCATTTTTTTCTATTCCATATGCAATAAGAGATTTTGATATACCAAAGACTAGATTATAGAAGTCTTTCCATGAATCGGTTTTCCATTTTCCAGATTGATCTTTTATTGATAAAGCAGCTTCGTTAGGATATTTTTCCACGTTTTCTAATAAATATTGGGGTGTTGTTTTCATATTATATACCTCCTATTCAAAAATTCAATAATGATTTAAAAAACATTAAATCTATTCTCTCTAGAATTTAGACCGTTTTGCATTCATTACCAATTTTACCCATACCTAAATTATAATCTTATAAGGTATATAAATATTGTATAAGGTTTCTCCATCCTTTCTTTTCTAATAATTCATTCATGAATAAAAAACCTTTTCCATAATCAGGATCATTATCTTCATACATTCCTTTAAGTTTTATATTGGATAATTTATTATCATAAGATTTATAAATTAATTGTGCACCTAAATTGCAAAATCCCTCCCTATGTTTTGAATTAAGATCCAAATTATTTTTAAATAAATATATATGTAAAAGCTCATGCGCTAGGACTGCATGAAAATTCACTTGATGTAAATGAGATAATATATAAATGGTAAATTTTTTAGAGGTTTTTAAGTTTGCAATAGTTTCAAATTCATATTTTGTATATCCCTGAATATTACCAAGACGAATTTTTGAAATTTTGTTCAATTCATTCCTTGTTTTGACCAATATAATAGGTACATCCAGTGGTAGATTATTAATACCTACTGCACTTAATCTCTTATAAACATAATTATAAACATTTTTAATATCAGATTCATTGGTTATTACATCGTCCCAACATATGTTGCAAATATTCCTTTTCCCATTAATAATAAATCCTCCATCTGTAATGTTATTACAAATTATTTGATTACATGATTCACATAATGGCATTTCTCTATAATGATAACTATGATAGATATTATTCCATGAATCATTAATATATTCACCTTCAATAGGATTATTACAAACATCACACTTCTCTAAAATAAAGTATTTATAACATTTAGGGTGATAATTATTGCCATTTTCTGTATTATAATTACCGCTAATTGTTTTATTACAATTATCACATCTTAATTGGATATGAGCCTCATAACAACTACTATGGTAAGTGTTGTTTTGATAAATAAAATATTTTCCAATTATACTTTTTTTACAATAATGACAATCTAAAAGAGAATTAGAAATCTTATCTAAAGCCATAATTTTTAAAGAAAAAATTATGGACCATAATAACAAGATTTTTATATAGAATCTAATTGAATGAATGATGAATTTATCCATTAAAATAATGTGTTTTTTAATATTTATAATCAGAATTAATTATAGTTTATTAATATAAAATATCTGATAAATTGTTGATTATCTTAAAAAAGAATATTTAAATAAAAAATAATATATCATTAAATAATAATATTATTACTACAAACATTAAGTGAATGCCGGTGTGGCGGAATTGGTAGACGCGGTGGATTCAAAATCCATTTCTCGCAAGAGAGTGGGGGTTCGAGCCCCTCCACCGGTACAATCTGCATGCTTTTAGACCCACTTTTCTATATTAAAATTTTTCCTTGACTTGTATTAAATAAACCAATACTTTAACCGTTGAAGGTGCTGGTTTGGTACCTTTGGTATGTGGAAGGGGTAGACGTTCATTTTGTCCGAGGTCTAAATGAGCCCTACCCCATTTTTTAAATATACCTGATCAATAATTTATTTAATTTATACCTATATATCTTAATATTATTTAATATAAGTAGATTAATGTGAATTATAAAAGAGTAATTTCGAACTTCAAAAAATCCTAATTAATTAAGTGAAATAACCTTTATTTTATCAGTATTAAATCCTATATAATTCTCAATATATCCTATTCAAGGATTTTTTATAAAAAAATTAGTGACTGAAGAAAATTTTTCCCATGTAAAACTCTTTCTAAATGATGAGCTAAAGGCTTTTTTTTCTATTTTAATTTTGATTAAAATTTAATTTTTTGTGGATGATATTTTCCATATATACTACCTATAATTGGGTCTAAGATCTCTTTAGAAATATTCTGTAAAAAAAAATATTATATATAGCGATCCTCCCCCAAATCTTTAACTTTAATAAAATATTAGAAATTTGCATTTGTAAAATATCTATCATTAATAATTCCAATATTTTCCAATTCTTATAATACTATCAAAATATATTTTTCATTATAATTTTTAAATTTTAAACAATTATATAATTCAGATTTACTTCTTTTTTTAAATTCCAACAAAGATAAGATTTTGTCTTTTATTTGAAAATAATACTCATCATTTTTGAATTGTTCAATCTCTTCTTTATTTAATTTTCAATTTAATTGAAGATTATTTGATAATAATAAATTTCCAGAAATATGGAAAGAATTACCCTAATCAAGATATATAATAAATTGACTATTCCCTTTTTATCCTTTAATTGATATTATTTTATAATTCAGTTTGCTAAGATTCTACACTAAGACCCATAAAAGAACGAACTTTACTTGTAATATTATTACATACATCATTATTCTCAATTAAAAAAGATTTTGAATTCTCTCTTCCTTGCCCAATTTTTATTCCATCAAAGGAATACCATGCACCTGTTTTTTCAACAATATCTCCTGTAACTGCGAGGTCTAAAATATCACCAACATAAGAAATACCTTGACCATACATGATATCAAATTCAGTTTGT
>CAZPHE010000056.1:0-14020 GCA_964586315.1 uncultured bacterium
TACTGGTTTGAAGGATATTGGAAAGATATGGAAGTAAGGTCTGTTAGGATTAAGGTAAAATTTGTAGGTCCATTTTCATGGACATTTACTCGTCTGGTCAAATCTTCTATTCATGGACCGGTGCTTGAATTTGATCATGGAACCTACTCTATTAGGATTTCGTCACTAAATGATTTAAGATTTGTTGAACAATGGTATAGGATGGGAAAAGCAAGAAATATTACTGAATTCAAGGAAGCAATGAGAATCCATGCTATCCCTATGTTCAATACAGGATATGCAGATCGTGATGGGAAAATATATTATGTATACAATGCAAAAATTCCTAGACGAAATCCAAAATATAATTGGCATAAAATTTTAGCAGGTGAGAGTAAACTTAATTTATGGCATGATTATGTACCCTTTGAAAGTCTACCACAGGTTTTTGATCCTCTTGAAGGTTTTTTCCAAAACTGTAACAGCAGTCCTTATTTAGCAACAGGTAGTAGGGTAGACTCATCAAAACCTTTACCGGAATGGACAGGGATTGAAAAACATCAGACCAATCGTGCACTAAGAGCATTAGAAACTTTTGGCGTTGATCCTTCAATCAGCAGAGAAGAATTTTTTAACTATAAATATGATGTTGAATATTCAAGAGAATCGATATTGGCAGGTGTAAGGAATCGTTATATTAATGAAACTCTAAAAAGAGGAATTACAAATGATCTAAAACCAGCAATTAAGTTGATTAAAAATTGGAATTTAAGTGCTGATTCGAATAATACTTCAGCTGCACTAGCTATATTGGCTCTTCCAAATGCATTTAGAATAGATGAGCTAAAATATAATTATGATTCAGTGACCGTAAAATTGCGGGAGAGTGTTTCTTATCTTAAGAAAAATTTTGGTAGGATTGATGTGCCACTAGGTCGGGTTTTTAGGCTTATTCGTGGAAGAACTAATTTACCTCTTTCCGGAGGGCCAGGTACACTCCGAGCAATTTATAGTAAAAAATTTGGCAATACTTATCAGGCTGTTGCTGGTGATTGTTATATCCAAGTAGTTGAGTGGGGTCCTGAAAAACAATTAAATGCATGGAGCATACATCAGTATGGGAGTGCGACAAAAAATAAAAAATCTGTCCATTATGATGATCAGGCTAAGTTGTTTTCTAAACATGAAATGAAACAGATAAGACCGTGAAAAAGCAAACTGCTTTATTTTTTTTAACACTTATTTTTTTTTCATGTGCAAAAGTACAGCTACTTCCTATAACATCAGATAGTATCATCCAAGAAATAAAAAAATATAAAGGTGAAAAAGTGGTACTCTTGAACGTATGGGCACTTTGGTGTGTGCCTTGTATAGAAGAATTTCCAATGATTGTTGATTTAGGTAAAGAAATAAAAGATTTAGAAGTCATATTTATCAGTGCTGATTTTGAAGACCAATTTAAAAAAGTAGAATCATTTCTAAATGATGAAGGTGTTGGAGGAAAATCCTATTTGAAGCAAGAGAAAGACGAACCATTTATTCAAGGAATCCACCCTAGTTGGACAGGTAGCTTACCATTTACAATTGTGTATGCAAAGGAATCTGGTTCTATTGTAGATTTTTGGGAAGGTAAAGAGCCTGAATCAAGATTTAGAACTGCAATTAATATTGCATTTAACTCATAGAAGGGAGTTTTTATGAAAAAAATAATAATAGTTTTATACTGTTTTAATTTAATTATTGCAGCAGAACTTAAAATTGGTTCGCTAATGCCTAAAATGGATCATATTTTAAATGATATTAGTGGTAAAAATATTACTCTAAGTGAAGCTAAGGGTGAATTTGGTACCCTTGTAATTTTTTCTTGTAATACATGCCCATGGGTAATCCGATGGGAAGATAGATATGTAATCATAGCAGATAGGTATATACCTAAAGGTATAGGAATGATAGCTGTAAATTCGAATGCAGGTCGATTTCAAAGTGATGATAGTATGGAAAAAATGATTCAACATGCAAATGAGAATGATTATAATTTCCCCTATGCCCAAGATCCTGGATCCCAATTGGCGTATGCTTTTGGAGCCACAAAAACCCCACATATTTATCTTTTTGATAAAAATAATCTTTTGGTTTATAAGGGAGCAATAGATGATAATGCTAGAGATTCTAGTTCTGTGGATGAACCATTTCTTGCTAATGCTTTAGATCAACTATTATCAGGTAAACCAATAAAAAAAACAACTAGTAAGGCTATTGGTTGTTCTATAAAGTTCCCATAAATATATGCATACTTATTACTATATAATAATTGGTGCAATTCTATTTGAATTTGTGCTATCAACAATTAGTTCAATTTTAAATATGAATAGTATTTCTGAAGATGTTCCAGATGGATTTCAAGGTTACTATGATAAAGAAAAATATTCTAAATCTCAGGCATACCTTAGGGATAAGACACGGTTGAGCTTATTTTCATCAAGTTTTAGCCTTTTGTTAACTCTAATAGTAATTCATGCAGGTCTGTTTGGAATACTGGATGAGTTTGTTCGCTCTAATTCAAACCATTCAATTATTGCTGGATTAATGTTTTTTGGAATTCTTTTTTTTATAAATGATATATTGAGTATGCCTTTTTCTATATATGGGACATTTATTGTTGAAGAGAAATATGGTTTTAATAAGACAACAACTAAAACTTTCATCAGTGATAAACTCAAAGGCTACGGTTTAACTATCGTTTTAGGTAGTGCGGTTATGGTACCAGTATTATATTTTTTTAATACATATGGATCAAATGGATGGTGGATAGCATGGATTTTAATCACAACTTTTATGATAGCTATACAGCCTCTATTTGTCCATGTTATTGCACCTATGTTTAATACTTTTACACCTCTTGAAGAAGGTGAGCTAAGATCCGCAATAGAGGAACTTTCTAAAAAGGTAAAATTCCCGATTAGAAGGATAGATGTTATGGATGGTAGTAGAAGATCTGCACACTCAAATGCATATTTTAGTGGATTTGGAAAATCAAGGAGAATTGCATTATTCGATACATTATTAGAAAAACATTCAACAGATGAAATTGTATCTGTTGTTGCTCATGAGGTGGGCCATTATAAAAAGAAACATATTATAACTGGTACCGTACTTGGGATTATTGAGACGGGCATAATGCTATTTATCTTTAACATCTTTATGCATGATCAAGATTTGTTCTCTGTTTTTTCTGTGAATGATATATCGGTCTATTGCGGATTGATATTTTTTGGCATGTTATATTCACCTGTAAGTCTTTTGACTTCAATTTTTACTACTGCAATGAGTAGAAAAAACGAATTTGAAGCAGATGCATATGCACTTGAACAAACTCAAAAACCAGAGCCCCTAATTTCTATGCTTAAAGGTCTTGCCGCTAGCAATCTTTCACACCTGACACCTCATCCTTTGATGGTGTTTCTATCTTACAGTCATCCTCCGGTCACTGATAGGATTTTAGCTGTAAAGACATCGCAATAAGATTAATATTTTGAATAATTAAAATGCACTACAGATAAATTTGAGTGTTAGATCGATATTTCGTACTTTAGTCTTTTGTTTTAGTATCATCTTATCCAAACCCCAAAATCACTTTGAGAAGGTAGAGTTTAAGAGTGCAAATCCATTCTCGTTTTTTCATATAATAACGGATCTTGAAAATCAAGAATCACAAGAAACATATGGTCTACTAAGATTCCCAGAATACAGTGATAATAAACCAGTACCATTAATTCTGGGTGTAAATGGAAGTAAAAACTGGTCTGAACATCATCTTGAATACTTGTCGATATATAGAAAAATGGGATTTGCTACCTTTGAGATTCAGAGTTTTAATAGTAGAGAAGTATCATCCACTGTAGGAGAACAGATTTCGGTGACTACTGCAATGATGATTCTTGATTCTTATAAAGCTTTGGAAGCATTAAGCCAGGATAAACGCATCGATATAAACAATGTTGCAATAACTGGATGGAGCTTAGGAGGAGGTGTTGCTCTGTTTTCAGCGTGGTTACCCTTAATTGAATCAATTGGAATAGACCAAAGGTTTAAGGCCCATTTGGCTATTTATCCACCTTGTTTAGTGGAAATGGATTTAATAAAATTTTCAGATGCACCGATTCATATTTTAATAGGTGAAAAAGATAATTGGGTTGCGGCTGATGCATGTGAACAATTGGTTCAAAACCTGAAAAATGAGAATGTAAACATTGATATTACTATTTTTCCTAATGCACATCATGGTTTTGATCGAATGGGACCTTTAACAATTGAAGAACAAGGTTACTCAACTATTAATTGTCATTTCCGCATGAGATCAGATGGTGCAATTCTCATGAATCTATTTGATATTCCTATGATCACACCGTTTCGTCAAAAGCTTGCATTGGGTTGGTGTGCTGAGCGTGGACCAACAATTGGAGGCAATTCAAAAGCAAGAGAGGCATCATTTAAATTTGCTCAAAATTTTATGAATCAACACCTTAAACCATAAAATTTCATAAGGTATTATTTTACTTTTATTACTAATCATTTATAATTTTTGTTATGGAAAATCCAGCATTAATTCTTTGGATACCTATTATAGTAATTTCGATATTAAGTATAATTAAAATAATTAATAAGAGAGGGCCCAATGGTAAGCCCTTTATAAGAATTGAAGAGGTAGAGGACAATGAATAAACATTTAGCATTACGCTCCGGAAACCCGGCACTTCAATCATCAACATTTAGGCAACATTTAACGTCTTCAAGTACAGGTCGAATGACATTATCAGGGACAGTAAATAAAACGGGTATTTCTCTTCTCCTTCTAATAATAAGTGCAGGTTATACTTGGGGTAATCCAGGTATGCATGGTATGGTAATACCTGCCGTAATTCTAGGAGTTATACTTGCTTTCACTACAATTTTTAAACCTACTCTAGGGCATATTACAGTACCAGCATATGCTGTTGTTCAGGGAGTTTGTCTAGGTGTGATTTCAATGATATTTAACAATATGTATCCTGGTATTGTGGTACAGGCTGTCTTTCTTACTTTTGGGACACTGGGTGCATTATTGTTGGCCTATAAATCTGGTCTGATTCAAGCCACTGAAAATTTTAAATTAGGAGTAGTTGCAGCAACTGGGGGTATTGCGATATTGTATTTAATTAATTTTGTTATGGGATTTTTTGGTTCTGGAATAGGGATTATATCTAGTAATAATAATATGGGAATACTTTTCAGCGGATTTGTTGTTGTTATTGCAGCATTAAATTTGGTTCTTGATTTTGATTTTATAGAAGAAGGAGCTGAAATGGGGGCACCTAAATATATGGAGTGGTACGGTGCCTTTGGTCTACTAGTGACCTTGATTTGGTTATACCTTGAAATCCTTAGACTTCTTGCAAAGCTTCAAAGCAGACGTTAAAAAAATCACCTATTGATTTCTGTTCAGTCTAATTTTAGAGATGACTGAACCTTTGTTTTCTAATGATGCCGTTGTTTTAGGCATTTTGATGAGTATGCTTGCTCTTATTTTTATTTCTTCTAGTAGCACACATCCCATTTGGAAAAAATTTTACACCTATGTTCCAACTCTTTTATTATGTTATTTTATTCCCTCAATATTTAATTCTATTGGAATTATTTCTGGTGATACTTCTAAATTGTATTTTGTCGCTTCTAGGTATCTTTTGCCTACTAGCATAGCTCTTCTTACCATTGGTATTGACTTGAAAGAAATTAAAAAACTGGGTTTTAAAGCTATTATTATGTTTTTAACTGGCAGTATCGGTATTATCCTTGGTGGTCCAATAGCTATTCTCATAATTTCAGTTTTTGCACCAGAAATTGTTGGGGGATCAGGTTCTGAAGCAGTTTGGCGAGGTCTCACTACTGTTTCAGGTAGCTGGATTGGTGGAGGAGCAAATCAGGCGGCGATGAAGGAAATTTTTGGAGTTGGTGATACTATCTTTTCTGCAATGATTGCAGTGGATGTGGTAATTGCACAAATATGGATGGCGTTTTTGTTGTATGGTGCTGGAATCAATAAAAAATTAGATGATTTTCTAGATGCAGATGCGAGTTCTATTACTAATTTAAAAGAAAAAATTGAAAAATATAAATCTCAGATAATGATTATTCCTGATCTGACAGATACAATTAAAGTTTTTTCAGTTGGGTTTGGTATAACTGCAATTGCACATATTGGGGCTGACATAATTGCACCGGCTATAAAACAATTAGCTCCATCTTTGGCTCGCTTTAGTCTAACTTCAGGTTTCTTTTGGCTTATAGTTATATCAACAACTATTGCGTTAGTTCTTTCGTTTACAAAATTTAGAGAGCTTGAAGGTGTAGGTGCATCACGATATGGAAGTCTTTTTATTTACATACTGGTAGCAACAATTGGTATGAAAATGGATTTACTAGCTATATTTGATAACCCAGGTTTATTCCTTCTTGGATTAATATGGATGGGATTTCATGCATTATTATTAATAGGAGTTGCAAAACTTATTAAAGCACCTTTCTTTTTTCTAGCTGTTGGTAGCCAGGCTAATGTAGGTGGTGCTGCTTCTGCACCCGTTGTTGCTTCTGCATTCCATCCTTCTTTAGCACCAGTAGGGGTTCTGCTAGCAGTATTAGGATATGCATTAGGTACATATGGTGCATGGCTTTGCGGAATATTGATGAGTTTAGTTTCAACTTGAATGAATTTTTGCCTGCAATGATTAACTGGTTTTAGATTATAATATGAACTTGATTCGATCATTATTATTTATACAGGTCTTTATTGTATTTATCTACGCTGAATTTGAGCAAGAGTTACAGTTAAAACTTATCCTTTCTGAGCCTGGTGATACCATTAATCTCGGATCTGGTGTTTTTCCAATTCTTGGCACCTTATCAATGGAAGGCAAGAATGATATTGTTATAAAAGGTGCAGGCATGAATGGTACAATCTTAGACTTCTCTTCTCAGGTCGAAGGTGCTCAAGGAATCAGCATTACGAATAGTAAAAATATCGTTCTAGAAGATTTTACAATACAAAATGCTAAAGGTGACGCAGTCAAAGGCCAGCATATAAATGGAATAACTTTCAGAAGAATTAAAACTCAATGGCTTGGTGGTCCTAAATCCACCAATGGGGCTTATGGCATATATCCTGTACAATGTGAAAATGTATTAGTAGAACATTGTATGGCAATTGCTGCTTCTGATGCTGGAATCTATATTGGGCAATCTAAGAACATTATTGTTCGTTATTCGGAAGCATTTGAAAATGTAGCAGGCATTGAAATTGAAAATTCAATAAATGCGGATGTCTATGGAAATAACGTTCACGGAAATACAGGTGGTATTCTGGTTTTTGATCTACCAGATCTGGTTGTTAAAGAAGGTCGTCAGGTTAGAATTTTTGAAAATATCATTAAAAATAATAATGTAGAAAATTTTGCCCCAAAAGGAAATATTGTAGGTAAAGTTCCTGCAGGAACTGGAATTATGGTTATGGCAACAGAACAGGTCGAAGTCTTTCGGAATACGATCATAAACAATAAGACAGCTGGAACAGCAATTGTTAGCTATTTTATAACTGAAGAAGAGACCAAAGATATACAATATAATCCATATACATCTTCAATTTATATACATGATAATATTTATCGTAGAGCACCGCAAATTCCAACATTAGATCATGATATAGGTATTTTATTGTTTGCACATTTTTTTAGAGATGTACCCGATATTATTTATGATGGTATGCCGGATCCTAAATACATTGCTAATAATGGTTTAATACCTGACTCAAGGAGACTGTGTATTGCTGATAATTTGGATGCTAGTTATGTCAACCTTGAGATATCAAAGAATTTTGAATCATGGTATAGTCCATTTTTTGTTGATTTTATTACGGATGATAATGAATGTAACTGTATGCAGGATCCTTTGCCTAAAGTAGTATTAGATTTAGAAATATGACATGTCAAAAATTTATTTTTTGATTTTTATATTAATAGGATTTTCTTTTTCCTTTTCTACTCATCCAGTTCTAGATCATGCTTTTCCAAAACTATCTGATTATAAATTTTTCAAACAGCCAATCAGTAAACAGTTACCAAAACAAAATATTATACCTTATACAATCGCATCACCTTTATTCTCTGATTATGCTGAAAAACTTCGTTTTATTTCTTTACCTGAAAATACAATCATTACCCATAATAAAGATCATAGCTTTAATTATCCAGAAGGAACATTCCTTATAAAAACCTTTTATTATCCTGATGATTTTAGAAACCCCAATGGAAGTCGTAGACTTATTGAAACAAGGCTTTTAAAAAAAATAAGAAGCGAATGGATTGCAATACCATATGTGTGGAATAATGATCAAACTGAAGCAGTATTAAGTCTTGCAGGAGCAAGAACAAATGTATCATGGATTCATTATGATGGTAGTCCGATGAATTTACTTTATAGTGTGCCTAATATGAATCAGTGTAAGAGTTGTCACGTTCATAAAAATATTCTTAAACCAATTGGACCTAAAATAAGAAATTTAAATCATGAATTCTCCTATGAACATGAGATAATGAATCAGTTGGAGAAATGGATTGCTTTAGGAATCTTAGAATCATTAGATAATATTGATCTTTTACCTAGTACAGTTAATTATGAGAATAGTGATGATGGAAATATAAAGGAAAGAGCACGTGCATGGTTAGATATAAATTGTGCACATTGTCATCGAAGTGGCGGTCCCGCGGAAACTTCGGGTTTGTACTTAACCATAGAAGAAAATAACTTTAGAGCATTAGGAGTTTACAAACCGCCTGTAGCAGCTGGAAGGGGTTCTGGAAAAAGAAAATATAATATTGTTCCAGGTCATCCTGAAAAATCCATTATGGAGTTTCGAATCAATTCAACCGATCCAGGTATTATGATGCCTGAATTAAGTCGAAAACTTATCCATAAAGAAGGATTAGAGCTTATTCGTGCATGGATAAAAAACATGCCTAAAATTCATTTAAGTTATTGAATATTTAATTTTTTGTCTAATAGTAAAAAATTTCAATAGTATAAGGATATAAAATGAAATCTTTTATAACAATCACACACATGTTTACTGATGAAAGTCAACATACACGATTTAAAAAACTTGCTCTGCCGTTGGAACCAAAAATTGGTTTAGGATCAGTTGGATCATTTTCAAGCCTTTTTGTTAATCAAATATTGAATGATAATTTTGGGGATATTAAGATGCAGTTTGCTGTTACTCCCGTTCCCGATTTATCAAAAGGAAAAGGACCAAGATTGGCTCATACTGCCCCGAGGCGTCAATTGGTCATTACACTGGATGGGTATTTAGAATTTAAAAGCTGTGATGTAGATAAAATTGATGAACAGCATATTACTATTATTAAGCGTGGAGATATACTCCTCGCAGATGACCTTGAAGGTGCAGGGCATGTTTGGAAATTCCTAAAAGATGAATCTGGTATAATGTATCCTTGGATTAGATGCTATGTTCATCTTGGCGAAGAGTATGAACATTTCATATCTAAACTCATAGATGAACCAAAAAGTTGATGTATTAATTGTTGGGGCTGGTCTTGCAGGTTTGGCTTGTGCAATAAGATGTAAAGATCTTGGTAAAGATTTTTTGTTGATTGAAGAATCAAAAAGAGTTGGTGGTAGAATAGGATCAGTTAGAAAGGATGGATATATATTTGATCTAGGTTTTCAAGTATACAATACAGCTTACACTTATACAAATTCTTTTTTAAATATTGATAAGATAAAATTAAGAACTTTTAAGCCAGGTGCTTCAATTCATAATGACAATTTATTTAATATAATCTCAGATCCTCTAAGAGATTTTAGACAAGTGTTTTCAACTTTATTTTCTAAGTTGGCAACATTATCTGATAAAATTAAAATTATGAAATTAAAACGGTCACTAATCAATTATACCATTGAAAAAGATCATTCAATTGATTTACCCACAATGAGCTATTTGCGTAATTATGGATTTTCAGAAAAAATTATTGAAATTTTTTTTTGGCCATTTTTGTCGGGAATATTCTTAGAGAGGAATCTTGAGACATCTGCAAAATTTTTTAAATATGTATTTTCAAAGTTCAATATTGGACTAGCAGCTTTACCATCAGAAGGGATGCAAGAAATTCCAGATAATATGGTTAATCAATTGGAATCTTCATCTATTTTATTAGGAAAAAAGGTTCAAAAAATCCATTCAAACAATATAGTGAAATTAAATGACGGTCAATCAATTATTGGAAATAGGATCATACTTACAGGAGAAAGTTGTGGACTAATGGCATCAAAAGTAATTAGATACAATTCTATAAAAACAATTTATTTTTCTTCAAAAATAAAACCAAGAAATGGAAAATATATTCATCTTTTTCCTTATGATAAATTTATAAATAATATTGCTTTTTTAACTTCAATATCAAAAGAGTATTCTTCAAACTCTGATCATCTTATTTCAATTAGCGTTTTTTCTGAAAACAATTCAGAAAAAGAAATCATCAAATATGTAAATAAAAAATTAACAAAATATTATGGAGGCGCTAGGAAAGATTATCAATTTTTAAAATATTTAAATATAAAAAAGGCAACCATTTCACAACCTTATGGATATTTTAAGAATCTAAATTTTGAAAAAGATGGTATCATTTTTGCTGGAGACCATACTATAAATGGAAGTATAGAAGGCGCAGTTTTGTCCGGAATCATAGCTTCAAAAGCTTTAAAATTCTAATTGATCAAATAAATATTAGATTGTTTGACCTTTGAAACAAGATAGTTAGATTTAAATATGTATAAGAAAACTGTACCTATAATCATTTTTTGTTTTTCTTTAGTTTTTTCAGGAATTAAAGTTCCATTTTCAGAGCTTGATTACAGGAACGGTTTATGTTTTTTAAAAGAATCTGAATATCCATATAATGGTATAGCTTATAAAATTTCAAAAGAAACTGGTATAGTTATACAACAATTAAATTATATAGATGGATTGGAATGGGGAAAATATTATGAGTGGTGGCCAGATGGGACAAAAAAGGTAGATGGGAAATATAGATCTGGTCTTATGTATGGCCGTTGGAAATTTTTTAATGAATATGGTAAGATATTTTGTGCTGGAAGTTATTTAAATGGTAAAGGTCATCAGCCTCCGAAAATGATTAATGAGATACCTGAAGAAGGGATACGTGGTCTTTGGACTTATTGGAATGATGATGGAAGAAAAATAGAAGAGGGCTATTATAGTAAGAATGGTGCAGCTAAAGGTAATTGGGCGTTTTGGGATAAAGATGGTAAGAAACGTTTAGGAAAAAAAATTAATTATAATACATTTAATAATAAAGATGCACTAAAACATTTAGATGGTTTTTTCTTAGTCTCTGGACCCATTGAAAATGAGGCGAAAGTTTACACTCAGGCTCACGGAGCTATTCGTGGAGGAAAAATTGATGGACCATGGTCTTTTTGGGATAATAATGGACAACTTGTAGCATTAAAGAATTATGAAAATGGAATTCCTTTTGGAAAGTATACTATTTATTATGAAAATGGTAATAGAATGATTAATGGTGTTGTGATAGGAATAGATGATAATCGCAATATTATAAAACAAGGTAAATGGTTATTTTGGGATAAAAATGGTATATTGAAAGAAGAAGTAAAATATAAAGAAGGGAAGAGAGATGGATTAACTATTTATTTCTCAAATACTGGTAAAGAAAGTGCAAAAATTATATATAAAAATGATAAGCCCTGGGATGGTGAGTGGGTAACTTGGTACTTTGATGGTAGTTTGAAGGAATCTGGAATATATGAAAACGGTGTTAAAGAAGGTTCATGGAAAGGTTGGTTTAAAAATGGTCAAAAAAAATATGTTTTACAATATCAAGATGATCTAAAACATGGTTTATATACTGAATGGGGAGAGTTTGGAAGGCTAACAAAGGATATAGAATATGATAACGGAATTCCATTATCAGAATATTTGGTAACATATGATGGAGAAGGTTATACTGAGATAAACCGTCGTAATGGAGAGCTTTCAGGATCTTGGATAAAATGGTATTCAAATGGAAAAAAATGTGAGGAAGGAGTTTATAAATATGGAAAGAAAGGTGGGCTTTGGACAGGTTGGTTTAAGAATGAAAATAAAAAATATCAAACTAAATATATTGATGGGGAAATTGATGGTTTATATACTGAATTTGATAATAAAGGACGTCTTATAAAAAATATCAATTATGATAATGGAAAAATTTTATCTGAATATCATATGTTGCGTGATAATAGTGGTTCTATTGAATTCCATAAGAAAGATGGGGTTTTAGATGGGAAATGGACACGTTGGTACATTAATGGTAATATTGCAGAAAAAGGAAATTATAAAAATGGAAAGAGAAATGGATTATGGGAAGGCTGGTAAGTCTCAAATGCAAAACAATTTAATTGTGAATATGAAAATGGAGACAAAGTAGGAACATTTCAGGAATGGGATGTAAGAGGCGAATTAATTAAAAAAATTGATTATAATAGAGGGAAACGCATTCGTGAATATCTTGTAGTTAGGGATGGGAATGGACATATGGAGCTAAATAAGATTAATGGGGTTTTAGATGGGTCTTGGGTTAAATGGTATTCAAAAGGTAAAAAAGAAGAAGTAGGGGAATACAAAGATGGAGTGAAAGTTGGTACTTGGTCTCGCTATAATTTGTCGGGTTTAATTCTGGAAGAATGGAATTATGATAATCAAGGGCGGAATCTATATGAGATTACTTATTATAAAAATGGTACTGTGAAAGAATATCGTGATTATTTTTCTAGAACAGTACAAGGATATAATATGGATGGATCAAAAAAGGGAAGATTTACTCCATTTTAAATTTATTTTATAAAAAAAATAATCTCACCTAACTTTTAATGTATACTATTAATTGATAAATAAAATTTATGTCATTTATAAATTCATATATCTTCCGCGAATATGATATTAGGGGAAAAGTAGAAGAAGATTTTTCTGAACATGTTATTAATAAACTGGGGAAAGCATTTGGAACATTTGTAAGTCGTTCAGGTGGAAAAGAAGTAGGAATTAGTGGCGATATAAGATTGACTACACCAGATTTAATAAATTTTTTTAAATCAGGAGTTCTAGAAACTGGAATAGATATTATTAATCTGGGTATTTTACCAACTCCTGTTAATTATTTTTCAATGTTTCATCTAGATATTTTTGCTGCGGTTCAGGTTACTGGTAGCCATAATCCTCCTGAGTTCAATGGTTTTAAATTTTCTATCAATAAAAAACCTTTTTATGGAAAAGATATACAAACATTATACAAAATGATAAAAAATATGGATTTTGACCAAGGTAAAGGGACTGAAGCTAGGTATAATATTTTAGCAGAATATAACCAGATGATTGATGATAAAATCAATATTGAAAAACCTATGAAAGTAGTTATGGATTGTGGAAATGCGGCAGCTGCAATAAATGGTCCAAATATTTTTCAAACATTAGGAATTGAATTAAAAGAATTATATTGTGATCCAGATGGTACATTTCCAAATCATCATCCTGATCCAACTATCCAAGAAAATTTAAAAGACCTAATTTTAGAAATGAAAACTGGGAAATATGATGTGGGGTTTGCTTTTGATGGAGATGGGGATCGGGTGGGTGTTGTTGATGAGACAGGAGATATTATATGGGCTGATCAACTTATGGCTCTTTTTCTTCCAGAGATTATTAAAAAAGATGAAACAATTTTATTTGATGTAAAATGTTCTCAAGCTTTAGAAGATATGGTGTTTAAATATGGAGGAAAACCTGTAATGTGGAAAACTGGTCACTCTCTTATTAAGCAACGAATGACTGAGCTTGGTTGTAAATTTGGTGGCGAAATGAGTGGGCATATTTTTTTTGCAGATGATTATTATGGATATGATGATGCACTATACGTAG
>CAZPHE010000057.1:0-14017 GCA_964586315.1 uncultured bacterium
TCCTGTAGGGAATGAATGTCAGATGCTTGATTTGCTTGAAGATGGAACTATCAATAATTGGGACTTATTGGTTCTTGTTGAGATGGTAATGAATAGTGGAAACTAACCGGCTGTTAAACTGACTTTATATTATATGTGCTAGAGAAGGGAAGGAAGAGTACCCCGGACAGGATTCGAACCTGTGACCCTCTGCTTAGAAGGCAGATGCTCTATCCAACTGAGCTACCGGGGCATATAAAAAACAGGTCTAAAATTTAAGTGTGTTTTTAATGATAAATAGATAGAATAAGTAATGTCATTCGGTTTATTATCCCAAAGTATTTTACAAAAGGGGAAAAATTAATGGGGAATAGCTCGAGGATGTCTCGACGATAAATTTCTTGACACTTACCGACCAGAAGTTGTACAATTAAAGACGAGAGAGATAGGGTTTACTCTCTATCCACTACCAAAGAACTAATCTAACACTAAAATGGAGGTTTTTAATGGCTGAAGTAGTTTCAAACACAGGTGTATCGAAAGATAAAGGATATTTATATTACTTGGGTAAAGATGGGAATGTTTGGCGTTCTCAAATGGCTCGAGCAGGTAAAGGCGGGGGTAATGCAGAAAAGGTTGCTGATGCTGGAGTAACAAGAGAATCAGGATATTTGTATTTCATCGATAAAAATGGTAATGTTGCACGTTCACCAATGGCAAGAGGGCGGAAATAGATTTTTTGTCTGTTTTTTCTAAAAAGGCTCTCTTTTTAGAGAGCCTTTTTTTTATAGAACATTTTATTAAGTTATGTAAATTTTAGTGTTATATTATATTGAATAATCCGAGCTAGTATTACATTATTAAAATAGTTATGAAGAAAATAATCATATATAGTTTTGTTTTTGTATTCATCTATCCCATGATGGGAAATGATGGATTGCAGCTATTTGGGTCAAAAAAGTCGAATGAAAAAGAAAAAAGCAGTGCTCTTAGTAGTCAAAGAAGTGAACCAACAGAAGATTTTTCAACTACTGAAGTTGCATCTAGGAAAAACATTGAGTCTGTAATTCCTGTAAAACGTATACCTGGTGGCTGGGTATTTCGTGATGAACTTCTTGCTCCATGGGAGTCAAATCTGCCAGCAGTACTATCCATTATACCAGATACAACGGTTGAAGTAGTTTATCACGATGATAATAGAACAACACGAGAAGGATTTGTATTACCAATAAAAAGAGCATCTGTTGAATTTCAATATACTTCAAGATTAACACATGAACTTATCATGTTAGATTTTGTAAATGTTGATTTTATTTATAGTACTACTAATAATAATGATTCTCATTTTATACTTGAAGGTATTGTTAAAAAAGTAAAACTAAAAGATACCGGTTTCCCACAACTTGCATCCTCTGATATTATAAAACATAAAGTCCTTATGGAATATGGCACACCTAAAGAATTTGATGGTGTATGGCATATATATGAAGATGTGAACTCCACTTATAAAGTTCGAGAATTAGATGAACGTAATTTAAAAGTAGAGTTAAAAAGTCTTAAAGTGGTTGATAAATTGGAAAAAGCTATTGATGACACATATTCAAAACAGGGGATTGAATATAAAAAACGCTTAATGGTACAGGGTATAGATATATAAATCGGTGTCAAAATCTTATATTATAAAAAGGTCTTTTATAGGCCTTTTTTTATTTTTTTTTCAAATAATATCCATTTTTCCTCAAAATATTAAATCAATTAAAATTTCAAATATAGAATTTGTTGGTAACACTAAAACTCAGGATTTTATTATTGAAAGAGAAATTAAACATCCTATTAATGCAATCTTAGATAGTAATATGGTTATTGATGATCGAAATAGATTGGATAACCTTGGTATTTTTAGCGAAGTAAATTGGCAGATTACACCTCTTGAAAATGGGACTGCAATATTAATATTTACTATTACTGAATCAATACAACGGACTCCACCTATTGCATTTCCAATTTATGATGAAGATACAGGTTGGTCCTTACAAGGGTTGTGGTTTGTTAATAATTTTAGAGGAAGAAATCAATCTTTATCAGTCGCTGCCAGCTTTGGAGGGAAAGATACATATGGTATAAATATCAAAGATCCTTGGATTTTTGGTGACCATGTTTCTTTTAATTTGAATATTGATAATATTAAATATAAACATAGATTTTTAAATCGAAATATTGATTTGAATAGTTTTCGAATTGGTTTTGGAAAATGGTATGGAGAAAATATTAAGTCTTTTTTGAAATTTGAATTAGAATCAAAATTATTCAAAAAGGAACAAAAAATAGATGATTACTTTTACACTTCTTACCAAACTTCTATAAAATATGACACCCGTGATATATTTTGGAATCCTGGGAAAGGTATATTATTTAGTCAAAATATTTATTATATGAATGGTATAAATCCAAATAAACTAAATACAACCATATGGAGGCAGTCATATTCTTGGTTTATAACATTAACCAAGTTTAATAAGAAATTAGTTTTTGCATTAAATAGTAGTATAAATAGAAAATTTGGTAATAAAAATAAATATTGGCTTGATTATTTTGGTAGTTCAAGAAATATTCGTGGATGGTCATTGCCAGATTCAAATCTTTATAAGACTGAAAATTTTCGTTTTGGTCACGAGTCATTTCAAACTACAATCGAATTAAGATATGAGATTATTCAAAAATATGCTACCAGGCAAGGTATCGAATCGGGATTAATTTCTATACTTTTTATTGATAGGGGATTAATTAATAATCATTGGAGGATGCTTAGTAATACATTACCAATGTATGGTGTTGGAGTGGGGTTACGTATACCATTTCCTTTAGTTGGAGTTATTCATCTAGATTATGGTTGGGGATTTAGAAATGGTAAATGGAATACTGGTGCTTTACACTTTGGTTTTGGACAAAAATTTTAGATAATATTCAATAATAATAAGTATTAAGGAAGAGGATTAGTTTTTGGACCTAAAAGACCCCCTGAAATTATAGTTTTTAATCCATTTTCAACAGACATACCTGTTGATACTGTATCTGATTGTGGAATCATTAAAAAGAATCCAGAAGTTGGATTTGGTGTAGTGGGTACAAATAGATGATAATAAGGAATACCATTTTTATTTTCAGATTCTCCACTAATAAAAGCCATAGTCCATAATCCTTTTCGAGGATATTCAATATAAACAGCACCTTCAAAAGCATCAGTTGATCCTTTTGTAAATGTATCAGTAATCTGTTTCAAAGTAGTATAAATCATATTAACAAGAGGTACTTTTTTTACAATTTTTTCACCAAGAAAAAAAATTTTTCGACCTAAGAAATTTGTTACTAGTATGCCTAGTATATAAATCAAAACGACAGTAAGAATGATCCCAAGACCTGGGATATCTATAGAAAAGCGTCTTAATAATGGATCTGACATATCTTCCAATGTAATAAAAAGGAATTTGATTACAATAAAAGTAAGATATAATGGTAAAAGTGTTGCAAGTCCTGCAAATAATTTTGATCTAAAATTTTGTATAATTGAATTCATAGCATTATGAAGTTAATTTATCTTTACTCTTATTAAAAGTTGCTGTTTAAATAGTTATATTTGTTCCTTCATGCCTTAAAAGGAATAATTTTTTATCCAAACCACCTCCATATCCACCCAATGAACCATCACCGGATATGATCCTATGGCATGGGATCATGATTACTATAGGGTTCTTTGCATTGGCTGTACCAACTGCCCTTACGGCTCTTATATTCCCAGCGTTTTTAGCAATATCCATGTATGAAGCTGTTTGCCCATATTTGATCTTTGAAACCTCCTTAAGTGTTTTATTATAAAAAGGAGACATGTCCAATCTAAAAGGTATATTGAAGCTTTTCCTTCTCCCTTTAAAATATTCATTTAATTGTTTTGAAGTCTCTTCTGCAATTGCAGAGAGTCTGGATGATGGCATAATCTTATATTTTTGCTTATGATCAATAAATTGTATGCGATAAAGATAATTTTTATCTGAATGAATCTCTAGTTTTCCAATAGGAGTATCTACTATAGATATATTATTCATTTCGATTTATCAAAACTGCACCAAATATGATCAGTCCTCCGCCTAAAATAGATAAAATTGACAAAGATTCATCAAGGATGACCCACCCTAAGATAGTTGCAAATAAGGGAGGGAAAAAAGCAATATAAGATATCTGAGCCATTGAAATGTGTGAATAAAGCCATATATAAATGAACCAGGCCACTAGTGATCCTGGTATGGTAAGGTATATTAGAGCAAATATGTTATAATTACTCCAATTCATTTTCTGGCTTGTTTCAACAAAAAAGGAGAACATGAGTAATAACACACCTGCCAATAATTGACTAACAGCATTAATATGTAGAGATGATACAACATTGCTATGTTTCTTTAAATATATACTGGGGTAAGAAGCAATGATTACTGCGATCATCACTATAATGATACCAAGTAAAACCTTATCTCCTGAAAAATGAAGGCTTTCAAACAAAACAAGTAGTGCACCACATGTGCCAAGAATGAGACTTAAAATCTTTTTTTGGTTCATTTTTTCATCAGGTAGCATAAAATATGATAACATTGCTACAGTTAATGGGAATCCTGACCAAATAATAGAAGATAAGCTTGAGTAGATATACTGTGTAGCCCAATATGTAAGGCCATAGCTAATGGAAAGATTTAGGATCCCAAATTGAACATATATTTTTATTGCCAAAGAGTCAAAAGGAGGGAAGTTCTTTTTATAAATAATGATTGCCCATAGAATAGAACCTGCTATCATGAAACGCATTCCTGCTCCAAAAAATGGAGGTGTTCCATCAATAAGGCTTTTTTTTAAAACAAGCCAGGTAGTACCCCAGATAGAACATAACAAGATATACCGAAAAAGGACCGGCGGTTTCATGTAAAAAAAACGCCCCTTTTTGAGGGGCGATCATATTTTTTATTTATAAATATTGGTTTAGTTTTTCTTAGTCATTTTTATTACAACTGGACTGGCAACAAAAATACTGGAATAAGTTCCAATAATGACACCTACAATCATGGCAAAAGCAAAGGAATGTATTACTTCACCTCCAACAAGAAAGAGGATAAGGACAACAAGGAAAGTTGTTACTGATGTTATAATTGTGCGACTCAATGATTCATTTATGCTTCGGTTTATCACAGATCGGAGATCACCACTTTTTAGTCCTTTTACATTCTCGCGAACTCTATCAAAGATTACAATTGTATCATTGAGTGAATAACCTACAATTGTTAAAAATGCAGCAATTATTGCCAAGGATATCTCATAACCAAGTATTGAAAAAACACCGAGGGTGATTGCCACATCATGGGTCAAAGCGGCAATAGCACCAACAGCATATTTGAATTCAAATCTTATAGAGATATAGATAAGAATTAAACCCAAAGCACTGAGAATTGCCAAGATTGCATCTCCACTCAATTCTGCACCAATCTTTGGACCAACTTTTTCAATAGATAAAATAAAATCATTGCGATTATCAGGAACTAATTGTGGATAAACCGTGGCAATTTTATCTGCAATTCTCGCAGAAAATTGTGAGGGTTCATTTTTTAAACTCGCTATGCGAATTGCCACGTTAGTATCATCGCCAAAATGTTTTATCTCGGAGTTACTGAAATCAAAATTTTGACCATCAATTATAACATTTGTCATGGCAGATCTAATTTCATTGATATCTATGGTTGATTTGAAATTCACAGCAACTAGTGTTCCACCTTTGAAATCAATACTTAATTTAGGACCACCATTTAGGACTATGGATAAAATTCCGATAACAATAAGACCAAATGAAAATAATCCAGCTACATTTGTTTTAGCCATAAAATCAATATTTGTATTTTTTATAATCCTCATATTTAAATACTTAAACTAGTTAAAGTCTTTTTGGATACATAGAAACTAAAAATGGTTCTGGTAATGAATACAGCTGTAAACATACTGATTAGGATACCCCAAAAGAGTACAGTTGCAAACCCTTTAATTGGTCCTGTCCCAAACTGATAAAGTACAAGTGATGCAATTAAAGTGGTAACATTTGCATCTATGATGGTAGTAAGTGCACGATCATAACCAGAATCTATAGCTGCTTTGGGCGTTTTACCTTTACGGAGTTCCTCTCGAATTCGCTCAAAAATAATTACATTTGCATCAATTGACATACCAACGGTTAAGATAAGACCTGCAATTCCAGGAAGTGTAAGTGTAGCTTGAAGGGATGCTAAAACTGCTAAAACAAGTAAAATATTCCATATAAGCGCAAAGTCAGCAACTGTACCAGCTAGCTTATAGTAGATTAACATAAATACTAGTACAGTAAAAAGTCCAATTATAACAGCCTGAGTTCCTTGATTAATAGAATCAGCACCAAGACTTGGCCCTACTATTCGTTCTTCAATAATATTAACAGGAGCAGGCAGGGCACCAGCTCTTAGTATAATTGCAAGATCTTTTGCCTCATTTATATTTTGAAAACCTTCGATTTGCGTTCTTCCACTTGGAATTTTTTCTCTAATTGATGGAGCCATATGTACTTTCTGATCTAAAACAATAGCGATTCTTTCGCCTACGTTTGCACCTGTCACACGAGACCATGTCCTTGACCCTTCACTATTCATGGTTAGTGATACAATAGGCTGTCCTGCAGAACCACCACCTAGAGAACCCAGATCAGCTCTCGCCTCATCAACAATTCCCCCAGTAAGCTCAGGCTTTTTTTCAAGATAATAAACTCGATAATATTTTTCAGTTTCATTTTCTGTTATAGCTTCTAATTCTTGGCTTAATAGAAATTGTCCATTTGCATTCTCTAATTTAGATTTCACTTTTGGTTCAGTTAATAATTTTTTGAATGCGTAGATATTTTTTTCTTCTATACCCATATCTCCAGGGATTGGTGTAATTAATCCTGAAAAAGGTGTTTCTGAAAAAATATTATCTAAGTTATTTTCATTTTTTATGAGTCCAGTATCGTTTTCCGCCTCTCCAAAAAGTTCGGAAATTGTTGTAGATTGGTTTGATACTTTATCATCATTTTTTGATACATCCTTTTTCTGAATATTATTTTCTACTCGCAATGCATCATCTAATTGGGCGACCATCTCATTGGTAACGGTGATATTTTTAACTAAATAAAACTCAAGCAATGCAGTACTTTGTAATAGAGCACGTGCTCTGTCTGAATCTTGTATACCAGCAAGTTCTACAACAATACGATGCTTACCTTGTTTTTGAATGGTGGGTTCAGAAACGCCGAACTGGTCAACTCGGTTTTGAAGAATTTCCAAAACACGATTTATTGCATCATCAGCTTCTTCTTTTAAAGCTATGATAATATTATCAAGAGAAGCCCCATATTCATGATAGTATCGGGATAGTTTTATACCATCTTTTTTTACATTTTCTTCAAATACAGTAAAAAAATCTATATTGAGGTTGGTAGATTTTTCTTCAGCGTCTGAAATTATAGTTTCAAGACGCTTATCTTTAATAGGAGCAAGATTCCTAATCAATCTTGGAATATCTGCTTCAAGTACAATATACATGCCACCTTTAAGATCTAATCCCTGTCGAATAATTCGGGATTCGATTTTTTCTAGATCACCAGTATTGCGTAACTCTTCTTTTTTTATCTCTGACATATTATTGTATTCCCAAGTTGGGAATAGTGCATAAATAGCCCATAAGAGTATGACTCCAATAATAATAAATCTAGGTGTTAAACTTTTTTGCATTTATAAAATGAAATATTAGCTTTAAAAAACCGGTGAATATACTCTATAGAATCTTTGGGTAGCAAGGAATCAGGAATTTAAATTATTTGGGAATTATTTTTAAGTTTTTACCAACTTTAGTAAATGCATGGATTGCTTTATCTAAATGTACTCTATCCATGTTTGCAGAAATCTGAACACGAATCCGAGCTTTACCCTTAGGTACTACTGGGAAATAGAAGCCTATAACATATATACCTTCTTCTAGTAATTTTGTAGCCATGGTTTGTGCAATAGCAGCATCGTAAAGCATAATTGGGACAATAGGATGGACACCTTGTAGAATATCAAATCCTGCGAATGACATTTTTTTCCTGAAATATATTGTGTTTTTTTCTAATTTGTCTCGGAGTTCAGTTGTGGAAGAAATCATATTAATTACTTCCATTCCTGCTGCGACAATTGCAGGAGCAAGAGTATTAGAAAAAAGATAAGGCCTTGATCTTTGCCTCAATAGGTCAATAATTTCTTTTTTCCCAGTTGTGAAGCCTCCTGAAGCTCCTCCTAGTGCTTTTCCAAAGGTGGATGTGAGTATATCGATTTTATCCATAACGCCATGATGCTCAGCTGAACCTCTACCAGTTTTACCAATAAATCCTGTTGCATGGCTATCATCGATCATTACCATTGCATCATATTTTTTTGATAATTCCGTAATGTTATTTAATTTTGCAATAAAACCATCCATTGAAAATACTCCATCGGTTGCAATCAATCTAACCTTAGAATCTTTTGCTTCAATTAGTTTTTTTTCAAGATCCTTCATATCATTGTTTTGATAGCGTAACCTCTTTGCCTTGCACAATCGAATCCCATCAATTATAGAGGCATGATTTAGCGAATCTGATATTACTGCATCCTCCTCACTTAAAATTGTTTCAAACAGTCCACCATTGGCATCAAAACATGATGTGTATAAGATAGTATCATCTGTTCTAAAAAAATTTGATATCTTTTTTTCCAAATTTTTATGTATATCTTGTGTACCACAAATAAACCGTACGGATGCCATGCCAAATCCATAATTATCCATTGCGACTTTTGCTGATTTAATTAAATCTGGGTGATTTGCTAGCCCAAGGTAATTATTTGCACAAAAGTTCAGAGCTTTTTGCCCTTGTGTTGTCATTATTTCTACACCTTGGGGCGTAATAATAGTACGTTCTTTTTTATAAAGACCTTCATTTTTGATATCAGTTAGAATATCTAAATAATATTTTTTATTATTTTTCATTTACCACTTAAGAACTACCTTTCCGCAATCCCCTGAATCTATGATATTAAATGCTTGTTCATAGTCTTCTATGTTGAATCTGTGAGTCAAAATATTGGAAATGTCCAAACCACTATTTAGCATCTGCCTCATTTTATACCATGTTTCATACATTTCTCTACCGTATATACCTTTTATTTTAAGCCCTTTGAAAATAATATTATCCCAATTAACATTAGTTGATTTGGGAAGGAGACCTAAAAGTGCAATTTTTCCACCATGATACATATGTTCCAGCATACTGTTAAATGCATCAGGGTTGCCTGACATTTCTAGACCTACGTCAAAACCATTTGTCATATTTAATTCTGCATAGAACTCTTCAATAGAGTTTTTAGATATATTTATCGCTTTAGTAGCCCCCATTGTTTTAGCAAGATCTAGGCGATAATCATTTATATCGGTAACTACTATATTACGGGCACCAACAAAATTACAAATAGAAACAGCCATTAATCCAATCGGACCAGCACCTGTGATAAGTACATCTTCGCCTACCATTGTATATGAAAGGGCAGTATGAACGGCATTTCCAAAAGGATCAAAAAAGGCAGCTATCTCAGGATCAATATTACTATCTATTGGAAAAACATTTGATTCAGGGATTACTAAATATTCAGCAAATGATCCATTTCTATGGATGCCTATACCTATTGTTCTGTGACAAATATGCCTTTTCCCTGCTCTACAATTTCTACAATAACCACAAGTAATGTGACCTTCTCCTGAGACACGTTGCCCAGGTTGGTAATGATTAACACCTGGACCTATTTCTTCAACAATACCACAAAATTCATGTCCAATTATCAAAGGAAGTTTTAAAGTCCTTTTTGCCCATTCATCCCAAGAATATATATGTAAATCCGTTCCACATATAGCAGTATGTGTGATTTTTATTTTCACATCATTTGTACCGCATTGAGGCTCAGGAACTTCATCCATCCAAATACCCCGTTTGGGTAAATTTTTTACTAATGCTTTCATATATTAGAAATTTAAATTTTACCAAGAATTAGAATCCGAAGTTAATGCTATTTAAATGTGGTTTTAATTTCTTTATATTTTATTACATACAATTGAAAATGGGTTCTTATGTGATAAATTTTATACTCAATTTTTTGGTTCTAATTATCTATGTCAAGTATTTTAGCATTTTCAAATCAAAAAGGCGGTGTAGGGAAAACCACATCTGCAGTTAATGTTGCCTTAAGCTTAGCAGTGACCGAAGTGCGTACTCTTTTAATTGATTTGGATCCTCAGTCAAATGCATCAATCGGATTATCTGATTTATTCGATAGTCAAAATGGAAACATTTATGACGTGCTATTAAAAGGTGATGGAATTAAAGATTCAATAACACATACTTCGTTTCCGCATCTTGATATTATAACATCTACAAATGACCTGGTAGGTGCTGAAATAGAACTAGTGAGTATTATGGCTCGAGAATATCAATTGCAAAAAGCATTAAAAATTATTAGAAATAGTTATGAAATTATTATAATTGATTGTCCTCCATCGCTTGGACTTTTAACAATTAATGCATTAACAGCATCTAATGCATTAGTTATTCCAATTCAGTGCGAATATTATGCCCTTGAAGGATTAGGACAGTTATTGAATACTGTAAGGTTAGTACAACGTCATTTAAATAAAAAGTTAGAAATAATTGGAATTCTAATGACAATGTATGATGGTCGGTTGAATTTATCCAAGCAGGTTGTAAATGAAGTAAATAGCTTTTTTAAGGAAAAATTGTTTAAAACATTCATCCATCGTAATGTCCGCTTAAGTGAAGCGCCTAGTTTTGGAAAACCTGCTCTATTATATGATGCAAATTCAACAGGGGCGCAGAATTATATGAGTTTGACAGAGGAGATCCTACAACGTGTCAAGTAAAAGGTTAGGTAAAGGTCTTAAAGCGTTGATTCGTTCAGAAGAAGATCAAAAAAATACTGATTCAATAAAATCGGGAATTAAAGAAATTCCTTTAAAAAATATTCGCCCAAACCCAAATCAACCAAGGAAAAGTTTTGATGAAGCTGCCCTAGATGAACTTGCTGCATCCATAAAAGAAAAAGGATTAATGACGCCAGTCACAGTTCGTCAAGTAGGTTCAGGGTATGAATTAATTGCAGGTGAAAGACGATGGCGAGCATCTCGGAAATCAAATAAAAAAACCATACCTGTTTATATAATCTCTGCAAAAAATGATGCAGAAATTATGATGATGTCTTTAATTGAGAATATTCAAAGAGAGAATTTAAATGCTTTAGAGGAATCAGATGCATTTGCTTCATTAAACTCTAGATTTGGTATGTCTCATGCAGCCATAGCCAAAGCTGTTGGTAAAAAAAGAACTACAATTTCAAATTCATTACGTTTGTTGAAACTCCCTTTTCAAATTCAGAAAAGTTTGAGGAATGGGAAAATTTCAGCTGGACATGCTCGTGCCATTTTACAAATGAAAAGCATTAATAGTATGATGAAATTTTGGAAAAAAATACTTGAACAAGGTTTAAGTGTTCGTTCAGCAGAAGCATTAGTAAAAAAATCAAATAAAAAAATACAAAAGAAGAAAAGTAAGCATCAATCTACTTTGCCTCAAATGGTGTCAATTGAAAACCAATTAATCGAAAGATTGGGTACAAAAGTTAAAATTAGACATTCAAAAAAAGGAGGATTCATTGAAATATCTTATTTTTCCAATGACGATCTTGGAAGAATAATTGATATTATAAATTCAATTAGTTAAGGTTAAGATGAAATCAGAAAATTTTACATTTATTTTTATTCCAGATAATGAAAATAGTACTAAAACATTCCATATGTCAAAAACGAGTTTTCGACTAATTTTATTTTCATCCATAATCTTACTATTTAGTGCATTAAGCGTATTAATTTTTTTTATAATAAAATTGCCTGATTATAATATTATTAAAGAGCGACATGACCAATTTGTATCTGAACGTATTGAAGTCCTAGAGTTAACTAAAGATTTGAAAAAAATTAAACATATGGATGATTTAGTCCGGTATTCTTTAGGCTCTACTTTACAAATAGATAATCCTCCGAAGGTTAAAGATTCATTATCAGGGATATATGATCTACCTCACATACCAATTTCAAATATTCATAATATCCCATCAAAAGCACCTTTACATGGTTTTGTGAGCCAACGGTCAGGTAAAGCAGGTTTATTTATAAAAGATTCGCATCGTGGAATAGATATTGCGGCTAATGATGGAGAACCTTTTGTAGCAGCTGCAAAAGGCATAGTTATTTTTTCAGGATGGACTTATGAGTTTGGGAACATGATTATTTTATATCATGGGGATGACTATTTCACTCATTATGGGCATAATAAACAAAATTTAAAGCAGCAATTAGATATTGTTGAAAGAGGTGAAGTAATTGGTTTAGTTGGAAGTACAGGAGTTTCATCAGGTCCACATTTGCATTTTGAAATTTGGCGGGAGTTTATTCCTATTGATCCATTAATTTTTTTCCCAGAATATTACGCAACAGATTTAACTACTTTAAATGAGTAAAATTAATTTTCAAAATGTCCATACCATGATAGGTGAAGATGTTATTATTAATGGCTCTATCAAGTTGAATGAAGGTATAATTATTTATGGTAAAATAAATGGTAATGTTGAAACGAATGGTCCAGTACGGATTGCTCAAAATGCAGTCGTAAAAGGGAATATTATTGGTAGAGATATTCGAGTCGGAGGCATAGTAAACGGCAATATTGAATCTAATGGACAGGTCATTTTAGGGAAAAAATGTAAATTGGCAGGAGATATTGTTTATAGAAAACTTCTTATTGAAGATGGAGCACAATTTGAAGGGAAATGTGATATAATTATTGAGGATGATTCATCTTCATTGGAATCCTAACTATGGCTGAGAATGAAGATCAATACGGGTTTGATATTGGTAAATCATTTGAAACTTTCCAAAGGATTCTAAAACAGTCTGCACCAGCTGCAGCTGCCTCATATGGCCTTATTGCATCAATTCTACTATTTACTTTTATTGGATGGTATATTGATTCTTATATAGATACATCTCCTATAGCGATCCTTATTGGTTTAGCTGTTGGTTTTGTTATTGGTTTCTATAATTTGATTAAAACAATGAGTACTAAAAAATATTGAAAGAATTTTTTTATGGTCTGGTAGTGTCTCTTTTCATCCTAGGAATTGCTACATTCTTTTTCCAAATATATTTTTTTGAATTATTCCTTGGATGGTTATTGCCAGGGTTAGCAGGTATTGTTACAATGTATTTTGTTTTCTCAGCCTATCATAAAGATTCTATAACTCTTACAAAAACATTGGCTAAGGGTTTTGCCATAAAGATGATCTATTATGGTGTCACAATTTTAATTTTATTTAAACTTTATTCTTTTCAAACAATCCCTTTTATTTGTAGTTTTTTCGGCTTTTTTATCGGGCTTCATGTATTTGAAGCGGTTATAATCAAACGTATTTCAGAAACATATATCACCACCCAAAGTAAAGAAATAATGGAATGATTGCAGTGGCATTAAGCCAATCCTCCAAAAGTGTGAAGGACCAAGTTGGAGATTTTATAATTGGGCACGTCTCGAACACCACGCCTGGCCATCACATATGGAATAAAGCTGATTACCCCATATTACAAATCATCTATAATCATTTGGGGGTCGATCTTAGTATTTCTAAGCACGTATTCATGCTGTGGTTGGTGGCTTTTATCGTAGGTGTTGCAGTTATAGTTCCAGTTAGGTCTTTCTTAAATAGAGGTGATCAGGTGCCTAAAGGTTGGATGAATGCTCTAGAAGCAATTGTACAGTTCATACGAGATTCCATTGTAAAGCCAAATGTAGGAGATAAATGGGTCATGACATGGT
>CAZPHE010000058.1:0-13984 GCA_964586315.1 uncultured bacterium
TTGAAGGTTTATTTCTTCTAGAGTTTCAAGACAATCAACACTAAAACCGGGTGATTTAAATCCAAAGTCTGAGAACGTGAAAAGATTAGACTATTTAGTAGATTATTATCAATCAGGACTATCAATCCAGATTGAAGGGATTTTGAGAGGCTATGGGTATTTAAAAACATTTTCTTTAGAAAATGCGATTAATATTTATGATACTATTACAAAAAAATCAGATTGAATAGATGTATAAAATTTAATTTTGCATAGAAGTTAAAAATTATCTCTTAACATTTTTTTAAGTTCGGCTTCATGCATTTCTTCTGCAGCAATTTGGGCTCGTGAGAATTCTTCTAACATAATTGATTCATCTTTTACATTATTCATTAATTTATAATATGCATTTATTGCTTCTCTTTCATGTTCTAAACATTCATTAAGTATATCTTCGGTTGAATGTTTATGTGTCTCAAGTAAGTCGCTAATTTTCAAGGTAGGATGTTCCCCTAAGGTTGTAATATGTTCACCAACTGCTTCTGCATGTGTCAATGATTCTTGCGCTTGGGATCTTAGCCATTCAACAATTGTCAATCTATAGGGACCCTGTACCATAAAAGCATAGTGTGTATATTTGACAACACCAGCTAACTCGAGTTCTAAAATATGATTCAAAGATTCTATAACTTTTTGTTTATCCATTTCTTTACTTTAATATTTGATTTTTTATAAAGTTTCTTAAATAAAAGTTTTATTAAGGTACCTCAAAATTAGTATTTAATTATTGAATAATTCATAGAATCATTTTGTTTCAATAAAACTTATGTTTTAATTTTCGAACGGGGATTCGATTAACTTATTAGGCTTTGGATTATGTCAGTTTCAGAAAGACAATTAGAAGAAAGAAGAATGCGCCAAGAACGTATTCTTTCTGGTGCATTAAATGTTTTTAAAGAGCAAGGTCTTGAAGGTGCGACAATGGATGAGATTGCTAATGCATCTGGATTTGGCAAAGCTACGCTTTATTATTATTTTAAATCAAAGGAAGACGTCTTATCTGCAATTCTTGAAGATGGATGGGAGAAAATATGGGAATCACTAGAACCAGTCATTGCTGAAACAAATTCACCAAGAAGAACATTTGTAAATGTTTTAATTAAAATTGCTGAAAATGCACAAAATCGTCCTGGACTGTTCGAATTTCTTTTTAATGTACCAAAAGCAATCAAATTAGAAAACCAGCCATGGAAAGAATACCAGCATAGACTTTACTCTGTTATTCAGGGTTTACTTGAAGATGGCATTGAGCAGGGTGAATTCCCTCAGGTTGATCCTCAACTCATGTTTAAAGCTTTAGGTGGACTTTTTATGGGGTTAGTATTTATGGGTGATCGTAAAGAACCGGTCACTGATAAAGATGTAGAAAATCTCCTTAATGAATTGATTACGGATCCTAATATAAATAATTAATAAAACTCTAATTTTTATCACCTAATGAATCATTTTATATTTTTAATCTTTGGATTATCCTTAATCAATGCAGATTATATGAGTGGTAATGTTTATGATCTAGACACCAATGATCCTTTAGAAAATGTAAACATTTTCATTGTTGATTTAGATATTGGGACAATGACAGATAAAGATGGTTACTTTCAAATAAACAATTTACAATCAGGTGAATATATGCTAACTGCATCTTTAGTAGGATATCAGATGCAATCCCAAAATATCGTTACTAAAAATAGCAGAACTAAAATTTTTTTAAATAGAGAACCACTGCAATGGAATGCCGTTAATGTGATGGGTCTGATTCCATCAAAGCATTCGCCAGAAATCACTCAAATGGTTGTTTCTGATAGAAAATTAAATACCAATCAAAATACTCTTTCTACGCTTTTAAATAATCTCCATGGTATACAGGTTCAGAGTGCACATGATTATGGTAGAAATGTGAATATATCGATAAGAGGTTCCTCAGATTTTAAGCCTGGAGGATATAATAATAGAGTTTTACTATTGTTAGATGGTTTTCCTGTATCCATTCCTAATTCTGGTTCATCGGACTGGAATGCAATTCCTTTTGAGACCGTAAAAAGAATTGAAGTAGTACGTGGACCGGCATCCTCAGTCTATGGACATAATTCTATGGGTGGTATCATAAATATTGTAACGAGGTCTGGTAATACAGATAACAAGTGGCACCCAAAATTGAATTTTGGCAGTTATAGTTCAAGAGGCCTCTCTCTAACATATAGTGATAAAATAGGTAAAGTATTCATAAATAGTTCTTTAGGCCATTCAGGTTCAAATGGCCACCGTTTCAACTCTGGATATGATCAAACACGTTTGTCTTTTAAATTAAATCATGAATTTCAAAACAATCATAAACTACAAGCCTCATTTATAATTTGTAACAGTTTCAATCAACAGCCGGGCTTTGTTTATCCTGCGAATCCCGGTCTTGTATCCTATAGAGAATCTTTTCGTCTGAGTGGCTATGGACAGATATACTATAAACGTTTAATTAGAAAAAATATTTTTTCACTTTCGTTAGCTACAAATCAATTTAAGACAAATTATAGAGATAGAGCAGATGCTCCCTTAGAAAAGAGGCAGGGTAAAACGAATTATAGAGATAATAGCTATATAGTGCGTGGCCAATTTCAAAGGTTTTATAATAATGGGGCAAATCTCACAGTAGGGTCAGAATTTGCTCTGGATAAATCAAAATCAAATGTTTTAAGGAATATCTTTATACAGCCTGAGCAAACCACTATAGCTGGTTTTTTACAATATAGAAAACCTTTATCAAAGGCATTTTTATATGATCTAGGTTTACGATTTGATCTACGGAATGTAACAGGAGGGGAAGGTTATAGTATCAAAAGTTTTAAAGCAATCTCGCCCAAATTCACACTACTGTATAATATTAATAAAAATTTCACAACTCATATTGCAATAAATAAGGGATTTAGGGCACCATCGATATCAGAATTATTTTTAGAATATGAAAGCAGCTACGGTCTTTTACTGCAAGGGAATCCAATACTTAATTCAGAATCTCTTATTAGCACTGATTTAGGTATTAAATATGAGTATGAAGATATATTCTCTTTTTTTACTAATGTTTTTATAAATCACTATGAAAATATGATTGACTTTATTTATACGATTCCCGTTAAATCTATAAATCGTGAATCAGTAAATGGAATTGGAGTTGAAATAGGCTCTAATATTTTAATTGATAAAACAAACTCCAATCTCAATTTCACATATAGCTTTTTAGATATGAATAATGTTAATTCTAATATTCCACTACTCTATAGACCTAAACATCGATTTAGATTTACAATAGTCCAGAAAACTCCAATTGCTATTTTTCAATTCAACTCTAATTATACCAGTAGCCAATTGTATGAAGATTTTTTAAGTGATGATCATCCTATATATGATAACCTTGTTATTTTTCCTTTAGAGACACTTCCAGAAACAATTATTACGGATTTTAGTATTACCAGAACAATAATGGAATTTGATTTTTCATTAAAAATTAAAAACCTATTTAATAAAGATTATGTTTTAATACAGCATTATCCAATGCCAGGTCGAAATATTGAATTTTCACTTATTAAACCAATAGAATAAAATAAGGAGTACCCATTGAACCAACTAACTAAAGTAGTTATTACATCTTTTCTTATATTGTTAATATCTTGTGAAGATAATAAAACCATTGAAGAATCACTGCCAGAATTCGGATCAATTTCTGGTACGGTTAATTTTGTAGGTACATGGCCAGATACAGGTGAAGTACTGATCACATTGGATACGAATTATCCTACTCAGGGTCCACCAGCAGGATTCTCATATATAACCAATACTGATTTAGTGAATAATACCTATAATTATAGCTTTTTGAATCTCTCATTTAGAGATTATAGTGCAATAACTTTGACCTATTGGTCCCAAGGCTATGTAACTGCTGGTACCAATTACACTCTTATAGGAAGCCACATCCAAGCAATTAGTGTAACACAAGATGACCCAGATCTAATTTTAAATATTGAAGCAACATTTAATTAATGTAGAAGAGCAAAACCATGGAATCATCAGAACTTGCAATTAATTCTAATCCTTTTATACGGTTTTTTTGGCTTACGATAGGGCTAATATTTATGGTTATAGGCTTAATTGGATTGGTTGTACCAGGTTTGCCTACCACTCCATTAATGATTGTTGCTGCAGCTTGTTTTTTTCGAAGCTCTAAACGATTATTTAATTGGGTTATAAGCAATAAATATTTTGGGAAATATGTAAAAGATTTTCGTGATGGTAAAGGTATGCCTAAAAAAGCTAAGATTACAGCTCTTTGTTTTATTTGGTTATTTGTATCGATCTCAATTTTTTTGGGTATACCAGATCATATGTTTTTTGTAAAGGTTTTTACTTTTTTAGGAGCATGTACAGGAACAGGAATAATAATTTCTCTTCCTACATCTTAGATATTATTCTGTTAATCTTCCTAAGCGGCGATATTTCTCTTTATATTTTTCCCAAAGTTCTTTTTGTCTATCAGACAGATCAACCTCACGTCCTTGGATGTATGCTTTTATGGGATTTGTTATCTGATCCAGTGGCTCCATTTCTGCAATAAAAAAAGTAGCATCTTTACCCGGTTCTAATGATCCTACTTGTTCATCTATCCCGAGAATTTCAGCTGCAGAAAGTGTAATAGACCTCAGTGCCTGATCTTTGGATAAGCCCCAGGTAACAGCCCGCATAGCTTCATCTGGTAAGGTTCTTACATGACCATCCATAGGATATCCAGGATCAAGAGATATACAGAAATGTACACCTGCTTCATAGAGCATGGTTGGTAACTTGTAAGGTGTGTGAATTGGCTCAAATCTGCGTCTTGGTGTTACTTGAACGCCCAATAAAATAACAGGGATATTATTTTTCACTAGTAGTTCGGGAATCATCCAGCTATCGCGACCACCTACAATGACAATATTCAGATCGTACTCATTGGCCCATTTAATTGCAGCTTCAATCTGACGTACATCATTGGCTTTGACATGAATTGGTTCTTTAAATATAATAAATGGAATCATTGATTCCAGCCTAAGATCAGTCTCTTGTTTATGTTCTGCTTTTCTTTCTTTGGCACTTTTTCTGTGATGATAAGCCCGAACATTTCTAATAAGTAGGTTAATTTCTCTTATCGCTTTATTATACTCTTCTCTTTGTAACTTTTCATTTTTTTTAGCATTTTTTCCAAAATCAAAACGCATATTTGGCCAATTTAAATTCAATGCTGCAGGATGCTTCATAGTAGCATCTTCCCAAGTCCATCCATCTAATGCCATCACAGATGATTGCCCAGGTATTCTACCAGAAGACGGAGCTGAATTAACAATTAATATTCCATTTGATCTTGTTACCGAAATCAAATCGGAGTCTGGATTATAAGCTACATTTGCTCTTACATTTGGATTAATATCACCTGTTTCAGAGTGATCATTGGTTTGCTTAACAGCTGATATCTCAGTCAAGCCAATTCTTGTGTAACCAGCAATAAATCCAGGAATTACATGCTTTCCATAAATATCAAATACATCTGTCTCAGGTGAGGGTTGTATCTGTTCATCGATAGTAATTATTTCCCCTTCCGCAAATAATAGGTCATATTCTTCTAAAATGTCTCCCATTACTGTGTGGAGTGTACCTCCCCTTAGAAGAATGGGTCTTTTCTGGTCTGTTCCAGGTATCTGATTATTTGAAAAAAGAGTGGAAACGAAGAAAAATAAAATAATTTTTTTCATTTTATGCTCTCCACATCAATTAATTTACTATCTTCAATTGTACAGTTATGTTGATGCCTAGGTGTAGCACTGTTTGGTTTCATCTCTCTACCAGAGCTGGATGTTTTTGTAGATAATATTTTTTTTATCAGATTTTCTCTCAGTGTTTTATCTCTATCTTCTAAATGGCTATTCTCATCCACTGACCAGTATCGGGTTCCATCAATCCAAGTTTCCTGAACCTTTGAATAAATAGATAAAGGTGGACCATCCCAGATAACAAAATCAGCATCTTTTCCTTCTTCAAGAGACCCTACCCATTTATCTATTTTTAATTGTTTAGCTGGGTTAATTGTTACAAAATTGAGTGCTTCTATTTCATCAAGCCCGCCGTATTTTATTGCTTTTGCAGCTTCAGTATTCATACGTCTTGCTAGTTCATCATCATCGGAATTAAATGAAACCAGAACATCATTTTTTGCCATTAAACTACCATTATAAGGGATAGCATCAATCACTTCATATTTATATTGCCACCAATCAGAAAATGTAGACGCTCCAGCACCATGCTCAGCGATCCGTTCAGCAACTTTGTATCCTTCTAAAACATGCTGGAAGGTAGCAATTTTAAATCCAAAATCTTCTGCAATACGGGTTAGCATCCAAATCTCATCCTGACGATAAGAATGACAGTGTAAAAGACGTTTTCCTTCTAATATTTCTGCTAATGCTTCAAGCTCAAGATCTATCCTCGGAGGTATTTTTTTTCTCTGTGCTTTTTTATTCCTTTCATAGGTTGTATGGTGATGCCTATAGTCTTGAGCTGCACGGAATGCATCTCTGATAACCTGTTCCACTCCCATACGTGTTTGAGGATATCTTCCAGTGCCTATCCAATTTGCTTGTTTTACATTTTCTCCTAATGCGAATTTTATTCCTTGTGGTGCATTTTTAAATAATAAATCTTTAGGACTTGATCCCCATCGAAGTTTTAGAACAGCATTCTGTCCACCTATCGGGTTTGCTGAACCATGTAGTACATTTATTGTAGTTAATCCTCCTCCCAATTGTCTGTATATATTAATATCATCAGCATAGAGAACATCCTGTATACGTACTTCAGCCGTTACTGCTTGTGCTCCTTCATTTATAGATGAAGCAGCAGAATGGCTATGACAATCTATCAATCCAGGAGTAACATGTTTACCTGTCCCATCAATTGTCAATGCACTACCCATGGGTACACTAATATCAGGTGCAACTTTATCAATTTTCCCATTTACAAATAAAATATCCCAATCTTCTAGCATCCCTTTTGGACTACAGGTCCATATAGTAGCATTATCGATTAATATAGCATTGGGTTTAAGTAATTCTTTGCTTAGTCCATACGAACCTTCTGGATAAAATAGTTTTTCTTTACTGGCTATTTCTTTTTGTCTTTTAATTACTTTCCCTTTACTGCTCCGTTTAGCATTAAATGACATCAGTTTACTACCATCAAATATTTTTCCAGAAATTTTGTCTTTATCGATCTGACCTTTAAATGCTAATGTAGCATTATTTTTTATAAATATTCCCTTTACTTTGAATTCTAAGGTTGTATTGTATACATCAATATCACTTACAGTCAATGTAGTGTCTTCGTAATTAATTTTCCCTTCAAGTTTATTAGATGAAGGTGGAGTCTTAGCATTAGGATTGCTTTTGAATTTTGGTTTTATATTTGAAAATATTAGTTCAAATATTTTGCCTTCAACATCCAATTCCCAATTACCTGCTAATTTTGGTTTAAATTTTTCAGCGATAAAATATTCTTTACCAGATAGCCATAAAGAAGTGACTCTGCTTTTAGGATTAAAGTAATCGCCATCTGTTATCACAAAGTTGGCTATGAATCCAGGTTGTATTTTGCCTAATATTTTTTCTACACCCATTGATTCAGCAGGGTAGGTTGTTAGCGCTGCAAGTGCAACATTTTTAGGTAATCCACGATCAATTATTTTTTGGATATTTTTTCTAAACTCTTTTTTATTTTTTAAAGTACCCGATGTAAAACCA
The DNA here is from genome assembly GCA_964586315.1 of uncultured bacterium. Classification (GTDB taxonomy): domain Bacteria; phylum Fidelibacterota; class Marinisomatia; order Marinisomatales; family UBA1611; genus CAZEER01. The sequence continues at coordinate 7,851 of CAZPHE010000058.1, forward strand.
AATCGGAGACCTTTATTAAATACTTTTTTTATATTGTCTGGGGCCATATCCCAATGTTTTAATTGTTCTGTAGAATATTGCAGTGCAATAAAAGGATCATTTACTTTAGGCTTAGCTGGAAATTCTAAGGGAAAAATGATAAATGGATTTTGTTCAGCTATCTCATCAAGTCTTCTGTATTCATATCCGCTTCCAAGTAGCCAGGGATTCAGGTTGAACTCATTAGTTATTTTTATTGACCGGAGTGCGCTATGTTCTTCTTTAGTCATAAAAAGTACTGGCCGTCTATTTGTTTGAAATTCTGCTATCGCAGCTAGAGATGGATTTAATGGTATAGGTTCATTTTCATCGGGGAATTCTTTAATGATGCTAAGAGATTTATGATACCATTGTGCATCCAAGAAGGTTTGTCGCATAACTGCTATTACACCTAATAAGGAATTTGGGTAACCTTTGTCTGACCATCCAGTAGTTTTAAACTCCAAAATTTGTGCTACATCTTTTGCAACAGAGACTAAATTATCATCAAGGATGACAAGATCAGATTTCCCTTTAAAAATTCCTTTTTCAGGTACAATGTGAGCTGTTGTTATTCCTATAGAGCGTAAAGCTTTTAAGTCTTTATCTTTAATTTTTAGATCATCCTTTGCACGATATTCTGATCTTATTTTTTCATTCCAGTGATCATCAGGACTTTTCACCTTTTCATCTTGTTTAACTTCTAACCAGCCATCAATAAAACCAGGATACATATGAGCCCCTTCCATATCAATTTCGTATGCATCAAGCGGAGATTTAATATAACGACCTACTTTTTCAATTCTTCCATCTCTTATTATAACTGTACCATCTTTAATAGAATCACCAGGCTCAATATGTATCATGGCATTGGTTAGAGCCCATACCCTAGGGGTATTTTCGTGAATATCTTTAACAGGTTCAGTTTGTGCTGATAACATGTAAATGAAAAAAAGAAAAAATATGGTTTGATGCATCAGAAGTTTGGACCTCTTAATTCATTTTTTTTGATAAAGTTAGTGACGTATTTAAATGTATCATCAATGTCATTTGAAATGTGAAATAATTCCAAATCTTCTTGTGATATTGTCCCAATTTCAACTAAGTAATTCCAGTTAACTATTTTTTCCCAAAATTCTTTTCCATATAGTACAATAGGTAAAGGTTTTTTTATTTTTTCTGTCTGAATTAATGTTAATACTTCCATAAGTTCATCGAGAGTTCCAAAACCACCTGGCCAAACAATTATAGCTTTTGCCATATATAGGAACCAGAATTTACGCATAAAAAAGTAATGAAATTTCATACTTAGATCATCTGAAATCCATTTATTACCAGATGTTTCATAGGGGAGTGAAATTGTAAGACCAATATTTATCCCATTTGCTTCTGAAGCTCCTCTATTTGCTGCTTCCATGATCCCCGGGCCGCCACCTGAAACAATAATATAACGATGTTTAGTATCTTTTAAACTTTTGCTCCATTTTGTAAACTTACTCGCTAGTGAGCGAGCATCTTCGTAAAACCGACTCATTTTTAGATCCATTTTAAGCCGCTTTAATTTGTTTGAATTTTTTGATTTAGAGTTTTTCGCAAGTGCTTTTTCAGCCTTGATTTTTGGTAATAATCGTGCTGAACCAAAGAATACGATAGTTTCGGAAATATGATTACGGTTCAATCTTTGTAGAGGTCCATAATATTCAGATAATATTCTGAGTGATCTTCCAGAAGAGCTTCCTAAAAAATCCTTGTTATAATAGAATCTATCTTTTTTATCAATCTTAGACATTTTATTTATTCCTGCATATTAATAAAGGTAAAGTAAAACTTTTCTGTTTGCCAAAAAAGCCAAGTTTCATAATAATATATTTCATTGATTGAACAAATTTTTCGTCGGTATTTTCTGGCAATGTTCTTACGCGTATTTTTAATTTTATTTTTTATTAGCTGTGCTTCTAAACTGCCACCAAAGCCTATCGTTTTGCCGCTAACAAAAAATACAAGCTCAGGAATAACTGAAAAAACTATTTATACATTAGGCTATATGTCTGATTATGATATTTGGGAGTTTTTAAAAGATAATCCATCTGAAGATGATGTAATAGATACTTTTGGATTGCCTGATTCAGTTTGGCTTGATGATAGAGAATCAACAAAGTTTTTATATTATTATATATCAGAAATGCAGGATTATAATACCATAGAAATAAGTGCAAAAACAGATAGTGTTTCTGGTTTTGAGTGGGACTAATTATGGCTGATAAAAAACCATTAAACTATAGTGATTATCTTAAACTGGAGAATTTATTAAATATTCAAAAATTAAAGAGTGCCGAGAATGGGAATCCCGCGCATGATGAAATGTTATTTATTATTGTTCATCAAGTTTATGAGCTTTGGTTCAAACAAGTCCTTCATGAGTTAAACTCAGTATTGGATGTTTTTAATAAGAAAATTATTATTGAACCAGATGTTAGTTTGGCAGTCTCAAGATTAAATCGGATAATTGAGATTCAAAAAATTCTTATTGATCAAATTCGAGTTTTGGAAACAATGACCGCAATGGATTTTCTTGAATTTAGGGATGATCTTTTTCCTTCATCAGGGTTTCAGAGTGCACAGTTCAGACTATTAGAAAATAAACTTGGACTATTAAAGAAAGATAGAATTTATTATGGTAAGAAAGATTATATAGCTGTAATAAAAGATGATGAAAAGAAGATTGTGAAAAAATCTGAGGATGATAAATCCTTATTTGAATTAATAGAAATTTGGTTAGACCGAACACCTTTCCTTGCATTTGAGGGTTTTAATTTTTGGGAACAATATACTGCTGCGGTTCAGTCAATATTAGATAATGAGGAATTAGTTATTCGTTCTAATCCTAATTACACAGAAGAAGAAATTAAATACCATATAAAAGAGCATCAGGAGGCTATTAACTCTTTTCAAGCAATTATTAATCCTGAAAAACATAATGAACTTATTAAAAAAGGTAAAAAAAGATTATCACATAAAGCTACTCAAGCTGCCCTTTTAATTTTTTTATATCGTGATGAACCTATTCTACATTCACCTTTTAATCTGTTATCTAGATTAATTGATATGGATGAACTTTTTACTGCATGGAGACAAAGACATGCACTTATGGTTCGAAGAATGATAGGTTCAAAGATTGGTACTGGTGGCTCATCAGGACACGCTTATTTGCAAGCTACAGCAGATCATCACAAAGTTTTTTCAGAATTAGCAGATTTATCTACTTTTTTTATTCCTCGATCTGCATTACCTAAACTTCCACAACATATTAAACAAAACTTAGGGTACCATTTTAAGTCATGAATTTATCATTGAAAAATAAACATGCAATAGTCTGTGGTAGTACAGATGGTATTGGAAAAGCAAGTGCATTGATAATGGCAAAGAGAGGATGTGAGATCAGTCTAATCTCTCGTAACCAGGAAAAACTTAATTCTACATTATCGGCTTTATCAAATGATCAAAATCAACAGCATCAATCTGTATGTGTTGATTTTAATAAACCAGACATAGTAAAAGAAAAGGTGACCTTGCATATAAATTCATTAAGTAAACCAGTAGATGTTTTGGTTAATAACTCTGGTGGACCACATGGTGGTCCTATCATAGAAGCTGATGAAAATGAATTCAGGATTGCTTTTGAACGTTTATTGATTTGTAATCAAATAATGGCAAAAGCTGTTTTTCCTGGAATGCGAGCACAAGGTTCAGGACGTATCATTAATATTATTTCCACTTCTGTGAAGCAAGTGATTTCAGGTCTTGGGGTATCCAATACAATTAGAGGTAGTGTTGCACAATGGGGTAAGACACTTGCGCTCGAGCTTGGTGAATATGGTATTTGTGTTAATAATATTTTACCTGGGTATACTGCGACTACAAGGCTGGAGGATCTGGCTGATAGTAAAGCTGAATCATTGGGTGTTACTCCTAAAGAGATTCGCGAAATGTGGGCAAAGAACACATCACTAAAACGTTTAGGAACACCAGAAGAAATAGCAAACACAGTAGCGTTTTTAGCATCGGATGAATCTGGATACATAACAGGGCATAATCTATCTGTTGATGGTGGTCGCTTTGGTGCATAATGTGATTAGACCATTAAATTTGGTATTTTAATAACTGCAGATGTAAATGATAAAAATATAAAGATGGAACTCGTCCAAAATTTTATTAATGGTCAGCATGTCACCAGTGATTCAAAAGAAATTATTGATATATATGAGCCAGCAACTGGACAGATTTATGGACAGGTAAAAGATTCAAATGCAGATGATATCGAGCATGCGATCACCTCGGCAAATAAGGCTTTTCATTTTTGGTCTCAACTAACTATTGCTGAAAGATCAATTTATTTAAATAATATTGCTGAGGGGATTGAAAAAAGATTAGATGAATTTGCTGCATTTGAATCCAGAGATACTGGAAAACCTGTTGCACTTGCCCGGTCTCTTGATATTCCAAGATCTATTTCAAATTTCAAATTTTTTGCTGAACATGCAAAGAGTTTTAATTTTAATTCAGCTTTAAACAGCAAAATATCACAAAATATAATTAATAGATACCCTCTTGGGGTAGTAGGGTGTATCTCGCCATGGAATTTGCCACTATATTTATTTACATGGAAGATTGCACCTGCTTTGATAACGGGTAATACCGTTGTTGCAAAACCATCAGAAATAGCACCATATACAGCATATATATTGGGGGATGTTTGTAGAGAAGTGGGACTCACTCCAGGTGTCTTAAACATTGTAAATGGTAGAGGTAAAACCTGTGGGGATTTATTGGTTAGACATGAAAAAATTAAAGCGATTTCTTTTACAGGTGGAACAGCTACAGGTAAATTGATATTTGAAAACGCTTCCAATTCATTCAAAAAATTGTCATTAGAAATGGGAGGGAAAAATCCTGCAATTATTTTTGGTGACTGTAACTATGAATTGATGTTGGAAAATATTGTCAGGTCATCATTTTTAAACCAAGGTCAGATTTGCTTATGTAGTTCACGTCTCTTGATCGAAGGAACAATATATGAAAAATTTAAAAATGATTTTTCTTTAAAAGTTTCAAAACTCCGAATTGGTGATCCTTCAAAAATGGAAACCCAATTTGGATCTGTTTCATCAGAAGTTCAATTTCAAAAAGTGAATAGTTTTATTGAATTGGCAAAAAAAGAAGGTGGCAAGATCATCAAAGGAGGAGAAACCGTAGAATTAGAAGGTAGATGTAGAGATGGATGGTTTATAAAACCAACTATAGTGGAAGGTCTACATCCTTCAAGTAGAGTAAATCAGGAAGAAATCTTTGGTCCTGTGGTCACTTTGCAATCTTTTGATACAGAATCTGATGCAATTGATCTTGCGAACAATACGGATTATGGATTATCTGCAACGGTTTGGACAGAGGATTTAGAAAAAGGAACGAGGGTTTCTAAGAATATGGATGCGGGTGTTATCTGGATCAATTGTTGGTTATTGCGTGATTTGAGAACGCCTTTTGGAGGTATGAAAAATTCTGGTTTAGGAAGAGAGGGAGGAGATAACGCTCTCAATTTTTTTACAGAACAAAAAAATATTTGTATACCTGTATGACGTCTAAATATCATAAACATATTTTTATTTGTACCAATGAGCGTTCTCAGAATAATCCAAGAGGAGATTGTAAAAGATGTGGGGGTATGGATATTAGAATGAAATTTGTTCAGCTAATTAATCAGCATGGATTAAAAGGAAAAGTAAGAGCAAATAAAAGTGGTTGTTTGGATGTCTGCGAATTGGGAGCAACTATTGTAATTTATCCAGATAATATTTGGTATACTCGTGTTAAGGTGCAAGATGTTGATGAAATATTTGTTACATCAATCATGGATAATGGAGTGGTAAAAAGGCTTTGCGCTAATGAAGAGACTTGGAAAGAATTGCATGAAATTAGAAATTCAAAACCATGAATGACAAGATTCTGACCAATAAAGCTCCTGATCCTGTAGGGAATTACCCTCACGCAAGAAAAGTAGGAAATTTATTATTCCTTTCAGGTGTTGGTCCAAGGAAACCTGGAACAAAAGTTATTCCGGG